>DASUTU010000051.1:0-36343 GCA_036374435.1 Actinomycetota bacterium
CGTCGGTCACGGTCACGAGGACGCCGCCTTGGTGGTCGGCGATCGTGATCCGAGTCTCCTTGGCCGAGGCGTATTTCCGGACGTTCGAGACGCACTCGAGCACGCCCCGGTAGGCGATCGTGCGGATCTCTGCCGACAAGGGCTTCTCGAGGTGATCCTCCAGCAGGTACTTCGCGGGGCTCTCCTGGTTCGCGAACTGCACGTATTCGGCCAGCGTCTTCCCGAGCCCTGGGCGACGAGAAACAACCGGCCAAAGGTCGCCTATCTGAGACGCGCGACCCGCCGTTCGCCTGCGGGCGTACGTCGGCAGTGGCGGCGGTCGGCAAGGGGGGTCCGGGGCGGGATAGGGTGTTCCCCGCGTGAATTCCGTCCTCCACGTGCTGCGGATCGAGCTCGCCCCGGCAGCGGAGACCCTCGACCGGGTGGGCCGGGACCTCGTGGAGCTGCTCCGGGCAGCCCCGGACCCGGGCGTTTCCGTGCCCGGGCTCGAGTGGACGCTCGGAGAGCTCGCGGCGCACCTGTCCGCCCGAACGGCGGCGTTCGTCGGCTACCTCGACGGATCACTCATGCCCGAGGGGGAGATCGCGGAGATGGCCGAGCTCAACCGGCGCGAGATCGACCAGAGCCGGGACGTTCCGTTCGAGACCCATGTCGAGCTGATCTCCGCGAGCGTGGCCGCATTCGTCGAGACCACCAAAGGCCGGCTCGGCACCGACCCGTATCCCTGGCATTCATCGCTGGTGCTGGACGTGGCGACGGGCACCGGCCTGGCGCTGGCGGAGTTGCTCGTCCACGGCCACGACGCCGCCCGGGCGATCGGCCGGCCGTGGCGGATCGACGCGGAGGACGCCCGCACGGCGATCAAGGTCTCGCTCGTGCTGGCGCCCCACTATCTCGACCGCCAGGCAGCTCGCGGGAAGCGGGTGACGTTTCGCCTGTCGGTCCGCGGCCTCGCCCCGGTTCGGCTGCAGATCGCCGACGAGACGCTCGAGGTCCTTCCGCCGGGGCGCCCGGCCGACGCCGTCATCGCGGCCCGCCCCGCCCCGATGTTGCTGGTCTCGTTCGGCCGCCTCTCGAGGTGGCGGGCGGCGCTCACCGGCGGCGTGTTTGCGTGGGGCCGCAAGCCCTGGCGCGCACTGATGTTCGACCGCTACTTCCGTTCACCGTGACGCGTACCCTTCGGCGGATGCCCGAGCCCGTCCTTCGCACGAGCGGTCTTCGCAAGGCCTTCGGCGACCGCGTCGCCGTGGACGACGTCGGGTTCCACATCGCCGTGGGCGAGACCTACGGGCTCCTCGGCCCCAACGGCGCCGGCAAGACCACCACGATCTCGATGGTGTGTGGCCTGCTCGAGCGCGACGCCGGCGAGGTCTCGGTGGACGGTCGTCGCGTCGCCACCGACACGACCGACGCGCGCGAGGCCATCGGCTACGTGCCGCAGGAGCTCGCCATCTACCCGGACCTCACCGGCCGAGAGAACCTGCGGTTCTTCGCCCGCCTGTACGGGATCGGCGGCGAGGACCTCGACCGTCGCGTCGACGAGACCCTGGAGGTCGTGGACCTCACCGACCGCGCCGGCGATCGAGCTTCCGAATATTCCGGCGGGATGAAGCGCCGGCTGAACATCGGGCTCGGCCTGCTGAACCGGCCGAAGCTGCTGGTCCTCGACGAGCCGACGGTCGGGGTGGACCCGCAGAGCCGGCACGCCATCCTCGCCAGCGTGGAGCGGTTCCGGGAACAGGGCATGGCGGTCCTGTACACGACGCACTACATGGAGGAGGCCGAGCGCCTGTGTGATCGCGTCGGGATCATCGACGAGGGCAAACTCATGGCGGAGGGGACTCGCCGCGAGCTGGTCGCGCTCGTCGGCCACGAAGACCGCGTGTCGCTCCAGGCGAGCGGCGACCTCGGCGCGGCGGAGGCGGCCCTGGCGCGCCTGGAGCCCGTGGTCGACGCCTCACGGCGCGAGGAGGGCCTCGATCTGGTCGTGCACGGGGCCCGGACGGCGTTGCCGCAGATCCTGATGACCGCCGCGGGGGCCGGCGCCGACGTCTCGACGGTCGAGGTCGCCGAGCCGAACCTCGAGGCCGTGTTCCTGCACCTGACCGGCAAGGCGTTGCGGGACTGACGGCCCATGCGACGGGCGCTCGTGATCGCCGCCAAGGACCTTCGGCTGAGGATCCGAGACCGGTCGGCCTTCATCATCGGGTTCCTCGTCCCGTTCGGCCTCGCCGGCATCTTCAGCCTGACGCTGGCCGACGTGGACGAGGAGGGGGACATCCAGGTCGCCTACACGGTCGTCGATCTCGACGGCGGCCACCTGGCGGGAGGGTTCGTGGACCTGCTCGGCTCCCTGGACTTCGTCGAGCTCGGGGAGGCCTCGACCGTCGCCGAGGCCGAACGCCTAGCCGACGGCGGCGAGGTGGACGCGGCGTTCGTGCTCCCCGAGGGATTCTCGGACTCGGTCGGCGCCGGCCGGGGAGGCGAGATCCGGGTGCTGGTCGACCCGCGCAGCGACGTGGGCGGCCTGGTGGCCCGGTCCCTGGCCCGGTCGTTCGCCGGCGACCTCGACGCGGTGACGTTGTCGGTGGCCACGGCGCTCGCGTCGGGCGCCCCGCCGGAGGAGGCGCAAGGGTTGGCCGAACGCGCCGGGGCGGTCCCGCCGGCGGCCCGGCTCGACCGCGACGCGGCCGAATCCCGGACGTTGTCCACCACGGGCTTCTTCGCCATCGGCATGGCCGTGTTCTTCGTGTTCTTCACCGTCGAGTTCGGCGTTCGGAGCCTGCTCGACGAGCGGCAGGACGGCACGCTGGCCCGGCTGCTCGTGGCCCCGCTGCGCCCGGCCTGGATCGTGGCCGGCAAGGTGCTGTCCGGGTTCGTGGTGGGGGTGGTGAGCATGGGCGCGCTGGTGATCGCCACCGGGGCGTTCCTCGGCGCCGAATGGGGGAACCCGGTCGGGGTGATCCTGCTCGTGCTGTTCGGCGTGGCCTCGGCGGTCGCCGTGACGGCGCTCGTCGCCACGCTGGCGAAGACCCCGCAGCAGGCCGGCGGCTACACGTCGCTGGTCACGGTGGTGCTCGGACTGATCGGCGGGACGTTCTTCCCGATCTCGCAGGCCTCGTTCCTCGGCACGGTCAGCCTGGTCGCGCCCCAGGCGTGGATGATGCGCGGGTTCCTGCGTATCGCGGGTGGGGGCGAGGTGGCGGAGGTCGTGCCGTCGCTGCTCGTCCTCTCTGTGTTCGTCGTGGTTACGGGCTCCGCCGCCGTGGTCCGGGCCCGGAGCCTGATGGGGCGATGAAGGCGTTCACGATCGGCTGGCTGAACCTGCGCCGCGTCTTCCGCGACCGTGTCGGTCTGTTCTTCATCGTTGTGTTCCCGTTCCTGATCATCCTGGCCATCGGGGCCGTGTTCGGCTCGGGGTTCACCCCGGTCGTGGGCGTCGTCTCGGGAGGCGGGGAGCTCGGGTCGGACCTGGTTCGGCGGCTCGAGGAGACCGAGGGGATCGACGTGCGCACGTACGGCGACCGTGAGGAGCTCACCACGGCGGTCGAACGCGGGGAGGCCGAAGCCGGCCTGATCGTCCCGGACGACTACGACGATCATGTCCGATCGGGGCAGACCGCGGACCTGCCGTTCCTCTCGCGGCCCGCCGGGGCCGGCGCCCAGGTGGCGCTCACCGTCGAGGCGGCGCTGGCCGAGCAGTCCGCGGCGCTGCGCGCCGCCCGGCTCGTCGAGTCCGAGGGGCTGGCGTCGTTCGACGAAGCGCTCGGGCGCGCCCGCGAGCTCGCGCCGACCGTGCCGCGCGTCGAGGTCGAGGAGACCGTCGCGGGCGGCGACGAGCCGCTGGGGGACTTCGATTTCGGGGCCGCCCAGGAGCTGGTCCTGTTCGTGTTCGTTATCTCGCTCTCGGCGTCGTCGATGTTGATCGAGTCGCGCCGGCTGGGGGTGTCGCGGCGGATGTTGGCCTCGCCGACCGGGGCCGGGACGATCCTGGCCGGTGAGGCGATCGGCCGGTTCGCCATCGCGCTGTTCGAGGGCCTCCTCATCTTCGTGGTGACGTTGATGCTGTTCGGCGTGGATTGGGGCGATCCGGTCGCCGGCATCGCGGTCATCGTGGTGTTCTCGGTCGTGGGCACCGGCGCCGCCATGCTCATGGGCGCCAGCCTGCACAACGCCGAGCAGGCCGGCGCCCTGGGCGTGTTCATCGGGCTGGGATTCGCCGCGCTCGGCGGCTGCATGGTGCCGATCGAGTTGTTCCCGCCGGCGGTGGCGACGGCGGCGCACGTCACGCCGCACGCCTGGGCGCTCGATGCGTTCGACGCCATCCTGCGCGAGGGCGCGGGGATCGCGGAGGTGCTCCCGGAGCTCGGCGTGTTGGCCGCCTACGGCGCGGCGCTCCTGCTGATCGGGGCCGCGGTGTTCCGACGGCGGCTCACCGCCCCGCCGGGCGCGGCGTAGACTCGATGGCCGTGGCGACGGCGGAGCGCAGGGTCGTGGTCCGGACCAACGGGCCGTATCGGGTGGAGGGCGGCATCCCCCTCCTCAGGACGGCCATCGTCAAGTCGGAGCACGGCGAACCCATCCGCTGGGACGAGGGGCCGGACTTCGAGGCCGCCGACGGCTACGAGCTCTGCCGCTGCGGCGACTCCGCCACCAAACCCTTCTGCGACGGCGTCTGCGAGACCAACGGCTTCGACGGCACGGAGACGGCCGATCGCGGGCCGGTCGCCGGGCGACGCTCGCGCTGGGACGGCGAGAGCGTCGTGCTGTACGACGACCTGTCGCTGTGCACGAAGGCCGGGTTCTGCACCAACCTGAGGACGACCGTCTGGACGCTCGCCGACGAGGCCGACGACGACGACGCCCGCGCCGAGTTCGTCCGCATGGTGCATTCCTGCCCCAGCGGGCGACTCGCGTTCGCCGACGAGGACGAGCCGGACGTGACCGTGGAGCCGACCTTCGAGCTCTCGATCGGCGTCGAGCCCGACGCCTCGTATTGGCTCCGCGGCGGCATCCCCGTCGTCTCCGAGGACGGCACCCCTTACGAGGTTCGGAACCGCCAGACGCTCTGCCGCTGCGGCCACTCCGGCAACAAGCCGTTCTGCGACGGCACGCACAAGCGGGTCGCGTTCGACGACCCCGCCCTTCCGGCGTAGCCGCGTCAGGGCGCGGCGTTCTGCGCCAGGTCGAGGTCGAGCCCGACCGGCGAGTATCCCTCCTTGCGGACCCGAAGATCGAGGTAGATCAGGATCCCCACGAGGGACATGTAGGGCGTCGTGATCACCGACGACAGGGACTGCCCCACGGCGCGGACCGCCGTGTTGTCGCCGAGCGGAGCCGTGAGGATCGAGCCGACGATGCCCGTGAGAAGTCCGGCGACGATGATCGTGCCGAACACCGGCCACCCCCGTCCGGCCACGAGGTTCCACGAGCGAGAGAGCGCCTGCCTGCCCCGGCGTCCCTCCACCACGAGCGCCGGCAGGGCGCAGGTCAGGCGGGTGAGGACGAACAGGCCCGGGATCACCAGGGCGATGAAGCCCGCGCCGATCGCGAGCGCCGCGAGCAGCCCGACCAGGAGGATCGATCCAAACCGGGCCAGGCCGTACCGGTAGCTCTCGCGGACGTCCAGGTCGCGGCCGAGGAACGTGCCGGCCGCCGCGCGCGTGATCGCGCCGGTCACCAGGGCCCACATCAGGACGGTGATCGCGGCGATCGCGAGCGAGGCCACCACCGCGGCCGCGATCGACGAGTCCGCCGGGTCGGTGGTCCCGCCCTCGAAGGCCTCGCCGATCACCAGGTCGATCAGCACCACCTGCACGAGGGCGAGCGGGACCACGATCACCGCGACCGTGGCCAGCAGGTTCCGCCAGTGACGCGTGTACAGGCCGAAGGCGTCGCCGAGGATCTCGCCGACGGTCCGCGGCCGGAACAGCCGGGGGCTGCCGGGTGGCTCCGGGATCTGGTTCATCGTGCCCTCCTGGCTCGAGTCGAGACCGGACCCTAGCCGATGCCCCGGCGGTCGTGACCGGCCACTCCGTCAGGCGGTCGTTCGCGCCTCCTCTTGGAGCTCGCCCAGCCGGGCCACCTCGGGCTGCGGCGGCTCGCCCGGGATGAACCGCCCGGCCACCACCGCCGCGACCAGCAGCACGGTCCCGCCCACCACCAACGAGACGCGAAAGCCGCTCAGGAAGGCATCTCGGAAGGCCGCGGCCACGGCCCCGCGCGCGCCGCTCGGCAGGTTGGCCAGCAACCGGGCATCGAGCGTCCCGTTCCCCGCCACCTCCGCGATCGTCGCCCGCTGCGGGGCCGTCAGGTCGATGCCGGCCAGGGCGGGCTCGAACACCGCCCGGAGCCTGGACGTCAGGATCGTTCCGAGGAGCGCGATGCCGAACACGCCCCCCACCTCGCGCGCCGTGTTGGTCATCGCCGAGCCCAGGCCGGCCCGTTGCGGCCCGACGGCGTGCATGACGGCCGCCGTCATGGGCGCCATCGTCGCGCCGATCCCATGACCCATCATGACGAAGACCGGCGCCATCACGGCGTACGAGGTGTCGATCGACAGGCGGGACAGGATGAGGAGCCCGGAGCCGGCCAGCACGAGGCCGTAGGTCATCGGGATCCGCGAGCCGTGCCGCTGCGCGTAGCGGCCCGCGTTCGGCGCCGTGAGGATGATCATCAGCGTCATGGGCAGGAACCGCACACCCGCCTCGAAGGCCGAATACCCACGGACCGTCTGCAGGTAGAGGCTGAGGAAGAAGAACGCGGCGAACATGCCCAGGGAGACGCTGAAGGCCACGGTGACGCCGGCGGAGAAGGCGGGGATCCGGAAGAACCGCAGCGGCATCATCGCCTTCGGGCTCCGCATCTCCCAGGTCAGGAACGAGACGAGCAGGACGGCGAAGGCTCCCAACGACGACCAGATCAGGGGATCGCTCCAGCCGAGCTCGCCGCCTTCGATCAGCCCGAACGTCAGGAGGAACAGCGCCGACGTGCCGAGGAGGAGGCCGCCCACGTCGAGCCGGCGCTGTTCCTCGGAGACCGACTCGCGGACCGTACGCGTGGCGACCGAGAACGCGACGATCCCGATCGGGACGTTGAGGAAGAACACCGATTCCCACCCGAGGCGTTCGACCATGAGGCCCCCCACCGTGGGGCCGAGCGCCAGGGCGAGGGCCGACATGCCCGCCCATAGCCCGATGGCGCGGGCGCGCTCGTGGGCGGGGAACGTCACCGTGATGATCGAGAGCGTGCCCGGCATCAGCAGCGCGGCCCCGACGCCTTGGAGCGCGCGGGCCAGGATGAGCTGAGTGGTGCTCTGAGAGACGCCGCACAGGAACGATGCGATCGTGAACACCGCGAGCCCGGTCAGGAACGCGCGCTTGCGGCCGTAGCGGTCGCCGAGGATCCCGCCGGTCAGCAGCAGCGAGGCGAAGACCAGGATGTAGCCGTCGACGATCCACTGGAGGTCGGACACGCCCGCCCCGAGCTCGCGGCTGATGGTCGGCAGCGCCACGTTGACCACGGTGTTGTCGAGCATCGCCATGGCCAGGGCGAAACACATCGTGAACAGGACGACGACCTTCTCGCGGGCGTTGTCGCCTTCGAATCCGAGCAGCGTCAAACCGGACCTCCCGAGCGTGAAGCGGCCACTCTAACGATGTCCGTGGTCAACCGATCGGGAGGCGGAGCTGTTCCCCGAGGCGGATCAGGCGGCCGCGGTGGCCGCCGCGGCGAGCTCCATGGTGGCCGGCATCTGGGATCCGGAGAAGTCGACCAGGACCCAGGCGACGTCGTCGCGTTGCCACAGGCACACGTTCGACGGCGTCGCGCCGACCACCGGCGCGCACATGACGGTGACGCCGTTGCTGGCTCGTTCCGTCACTCGGGAACGATCGATCGTGCCGGCTCCGAACGTGGAGTCGAACCCCAGGGCGAAGTCCGAGAACGGGTCGCTCCCCACCGTGGCGCCCTCGACGGTGACCCAGGCCAGGGCAACGGTCGGGCGATCACGCCGCTCGGCCGGATCTTTCTGTCGAGGATCGAGCTCGTCCCGCGGATCCTGACCTGGTCGAATGGTGCTGAAGCCGGGCCTGTGACGGCTCAGGTCCGCCGGTAGACGCGGACACCGAGCGGCACGAACACCGCCAGGATCCCGAGGAACCAGGCCACCGACTGCCACATCGCCGTGCCGAGGCTCGGGACTTCCCGGAAGAACTCGGAGGACGCCTCCGTGTAGAGCTCGCCGAGGGTCAGGATCCGGATCGTGTCCGACCAGATCGATACCGGGTTTACGCTCGACCAGGCCCGGAGCCAGTCGGGGAACTGCGTGTCGGGCAGGAACGCCGTGCTGGCGAACACGAATGGGAACACGAGCGTGAACATCGCCGCCTGTACGGCCTCGACCGTCTTGAGCGACAGCCCGGCAAACGCCGCCATCCACGTGAACGCGTATCCCACGGCGACGGCCCCGATGAACCCGAGGAGCGCTTCGGCGAGCCCCTCGTGGAACCGATACCCGACGAGGATGGCCACGAGCAGCATCAGGATGATCTGGAACACGATGACGACGGTGTCGGCGGCGGTCCGACCGGCGAGCACGGCCGACCGCGCCATCGGCAGCGAGCGGAACCGGTCGATCAGGCCCTTCTGGAGGTCCTCGGCGAGGCCGACGCCGGTCTGCAGGGCGGCGAAGATCGCGGTCTGGACGAACACGCCGGGCATCAGGAAGTCCACGTAGGGGATGTTGGGCGGCAGGACGGCCTGCATCGCGCCGCCGAAGACGTACCGGAACAGCAGGACGAACATGACCGGCTGGATGGTCGAGAAGACAAGGAGGTCCGGACGGCGCATGTAGTTGATCAGGTTCCGTCTGGTGATGACCCACCAGTCGGAGACGGTGAAACGCACCCGACTCCCTGGGGCGCGAACCGTCGTGGTCGCCGCGCTCATCGTTCCTTCCTCCGGCGTCGGCCCCCGTCCTGCGGCTCGTCGGCGTCCTCGTCCTGTTGCTCGGCGACGTGCCCGGTCAGCGAAAGGAACACGTCGTCGAGCGAGGGCCGGCGCAGCGCCACGTCGGCGATCTCGATCTCCTGGTCGTCCAGACGGCGAACGGCCTCGGTGAGGACGGCCGTGCCGTCGGCGCCGACGGGGATCGAGATCAGGCCCGTCTCGTTGTCCGCGTTGCCTCCACCGGGTCCGAGCCCGAGCGTGACTCCGGCCGCGGCGCCCACCTTGTCGCGTTCGATGACCCGGAACGTCAACATCTCGCCGCCGATTCGCAGCTTGAGCTCGTCCGCCGTCCCCTCGGCGATGACGCGTCCGTTGTCGATCACCGCGATCTGATCGGCGAGGATGTCGGCTTCGTCGAGGTACTGGGTGGTCAGGAGAAGCGTGGCTCCCTCACGCTTGAGCTCGCGGATGATGTCCCACATCTCGAGCCGGCTCCGCGGGTCGAGGCCCGTGGTCGGCTCGTCCAGGAACAGGATCCGTGGGTGGCCCACCAGGCTCGCGCCGAGGTCGAGCCGACGGCGCATGCCGCCCGAATACGTCTTGGCGATCCGGTCGGCGGCGTCGGTCAGCTCGAAGCGATCGAGCACGTCTTTGGCCCGCCTTCGCGCCTCGGCGGCGGGCACGTGGTACAGCCGCCCAACCATCTCGAGGTTCTCCAGGCCGGTGAGGTTCTCGTCCACCGCGGCGGACTGGCCTGCCAGGCCGATCACGTGGCGGAGCTGCTCGGCGTCTTTCACCACGTCGTACCCGGCCACGGTGGCCCGCCCGGAGTCGGGGTGGAGGAGCGTGGTCAGGATCCGAACGGTGGTGGTCTTGCCGGCGCCGTTCGGCCCGAGCAGGCCGAACACCGTCCCCGGCGCGACCTGGAGGTTCACGCCGTCGACGGCCTTGACCTCGCCGAAGTGTTTCCGGAGGTCCTCGGTCAGGATCGCGGGGTCGGACATGGCCGTGAATCCTACACGGCTCACGTGACCTGACCGTGGCCGCCCTTGCTCCCCTCCCGAACCGCGCCGCGCGAGCGTACCCTGGAGGTTCGGAGGGGGTGCGAACCGGTTGGCCGTCTCGGACACCGAGCTCACCCAGGTCGCCTTCGTGCTGGGAGCCCTCGGCGCGTTGTCCATCGCCGTGGGCGCGATCGGCTTCCTGAGCGGCTGGGTAGATCAGCCGGGACGAGCCCGCGAACGGATCTTCACGCTGGTCGGGGCTGGGCTCCTCCTCGTGGGCTTCGGGCTCCAGATCTTCGCCGCCGGTCGCTGAACGGCGCCCTCCGCGCGCTCCTGCTCTCCTGTAATCCCGCTTACACTCCGGAATAGGCACGGTGGGGACGGGCGTTGGAACTGCAGGTGCAAGTCCTGTACCACGCCCCACCGTCCCTCCAGACCGGAAGAAGGAAGGTTCGATGGCCCAACTCGACACGAACGTCCGGCCGCTGCTCCCGCTGACCACCGGCGTGGTCCTGCCGGGGATGGTGGTCACCCTCACGATCGAGACCGACGACGCCCGCCGGGCGGTGGCCGCGGCCGAGTCCACCGACGGCGAGATCCTGCTCGTCCCCCGGATCGGCCAGCGCTTCGCGCAGGTCGGCACCGTGGCCAAGGTGGAGGACGTCGGCCGCCTCCAGAACGGGATGGAGGCCCTCGTGATCCGCGGCCTGTACCGAGCGGTGGTCAGCCGTGGCGTGCCGGGGACCGGCGACGCCATCTGGGTAGAGGTGGACGAGCGCCCCGACGCCGATCCCACGCCACGCGCTCGCGAGCTCGCCCGTGAGTACCGGGCCACCCTGGAGAACATCGTCGAGCTCCGGGGGGTCCCGCAGGTGGCCGAGTTCCTCCGTGGCCTGTCCGACCCGGGACAGATCGCCGACACCTCCGGGTATTCGCCCGACCTGTCGTTCGAGCAGAAGGTCGAGGTCCTCGAGACGCTCGACGTCGAGCAGCGCCTGGACAAGGTTCTGGGCTGGGCCAAAGAGGTTCTGGCCGAGATCGAGCTCAAGGACAAGATCCGCACCGACGTCCGCGAGGGCATGGAGAAGACCCAGCGCGAGTACCTGCTCCGGCAGCAGATGGACGCGATCCGCAAGGAGCTCGGCGAGGACTCGGAGGAGAACGTCGTCGAGGAGTACCGGCGGAAGATCGCCGAGGCGAACATGCCCGAGGGTGCCCGCGCCGAGGCCGAGCGTGAGCTCGGCCGGCTCGAACGCACCTCCGAGCAGTCGCCGGAATACGGCTGGATCCGCACGTACCTCGACTGGATGACCGAGATCCCGTGGGACGTGCGCACGGAGGACAACCTCGACATCGCCGACGCCCGCCGGATCCTGGACGAGGACCACACGGGTCTCGAGGACGTGAAGGACCGCATCGTCGAGTATCTGGCCGTGCGCAAGCTGCGGCAGGAGCGGGGGATGGGCCCGGCGGCCGGCCGCGGCTCGGGCGCGATCCTGACGCTGGTCGGCCCGCCCGGCGTGGGCAAGACGAGTCTTGGCGAGTCGGTGGCGCGCGCCCTCGGGCGGAAGTTCGTCCGGATCTCGCTCGGCGGCATCCACGACGAGGCCGAGATCCGCGGCCACCGGCGGACCTACGTCGGCGCGCTGCCGGGCCGGATCGTGCGGGCGCTCAAGGAGGCCGGCACCAAGAACCCGGTGATGATGCTCGACGAGGTGGACAAGGTCGGCACCGACTGGCGCGGCGACCCCTCGAGCGCGCTGCTCGAGGTGCTCGACCCCGCCCAGAACCACACGTTCCGCGACCACTACCTGGAGGTCGATCTCGACCTGTCCGAGGTGTTGTTCATCTCGACCGCGAACGTGTCCGAGACGATCCCCGGCCCGCTGCTCGACCGGATGGAGGTCATCCGGCTCGACGGCTACACCGAAGACGAGAAGGTCGCGATCGCGCGCGACCACCTGCTCGAGCGGCAGGAGGAGCGCAACGGCCTCACGTCCGACGAGGTCTCGGTGACCGATGACGCCGTCCGGCAGGTCGTCTCCGATTACACGCGCGAGGCCGGCGTCCGGAACCTCGAGCGCGAGCTCGGCAAGGTGCTCCGGAAGGTGGCGACGAAGCTCGCCCGCGGCGACGCGCAGGCGCCGATGACCGTCGACGTGGTGGACGTCCGCGAGTACCTGGGCCGGCCGAGGTTCTTCTTCGAAGCGGCCGAACGCACCAGCGTCCCCGGCGTGGCGACCGGCCTGGCGGTGACCGGCACCGGCGGCGACGTCCTGTTCATCGAGGCCACGCGCCTCGACGGCGGCGAAGGCTCCGACGGGCTCGTGCTCACCGGCCAGCTCGGCGACGTCATGAAGGAGTCGGGGCAGATCGCGCTCAGCTACGTGCGTTCGCACGCGGACGGGCTGGGGATCGACCCGTTGCGGCTCGGCGGCCGATTCCACGTCCACGTCCCTGCGGGCGCGGTCCCGAAGGACGGCCCGAGCGCCGGCGTGACGATGACCACGGCGATCGCGTCGCTGCTGTCCGACACGCCCGTGAAGAGCACGGTCGGGATGACCGGCGAGGTCACGCTCCAGGGCCGGGTGCTGCCGATCGGCGGCGTGAAGCAGAAGGTGCTGGCTGCGCACCGGGCGGGGCTGAAGGAGGTCATCCTGCCCAAACGCAACGAGGGCGACCTCGACGACGTGCCCGAGCAGGTCCGCGACGAGATCGCGTTCCACGCCGTCGAGACGATCGACGAGGTGCTGGCGATCGCGCTCCAGCGGGCCGGCGAGCCCGCGACCGTCGACGCGGCGTAAGCTGCCCGCCGTGAAGATCGTGGTGTTCGGCGCGGCGGGAAGAACCGGCCGTGAGGTGGTTCGGCAGGGCCTCGAACGTGGGCACGAGGTCACGGCGTTCGTCCGCAGCCCATACGATCTCGAGTCGACCGACGAACGACTCGACGTGGTGGCCGGCGATGCCCGCGATGCGGCGGCGGTGGAGCGCGCCCTGGCCCGGGCGGACGGCGTCATCTCGGTGGTGGCGTTGATGTCCGCCGAGGCCGAACCCGAACACTCCGAGGCGACGAAGGCCATCGTCGAGGCCGCGGGGCGGGCCGGCGTCCGGCGGCTCGTCGTCGCGGCGAACAACGATGTGCTCTCGGACCGTGAGGTGACGGGGGAGTTCGCCGCGCACGCAAGGGAGCACCGTCGCAACCGGGAGACGCTCGAGGCCAGCGATCTCGACTGGACGATCGGCGCCGCGCCGTGGGTGACCGACGACCCGGCGACCGGCACCTACAAGACGGTGATGGACGGGAAAGGCCCCGGCCGGCGGCTCGGGGCGGCCGACTTCGCCACATTCGCGCTCGACGCGCTCGAGCGCGACGAGTGGAACCGACACGTCGTCGGCGTGTCGGCCTGACGAGACCCGCGGTTCGCGGCTACGCGGGAACGCTCAGACCGTCTCCCACAGGCCCAAGGTGTTGCCTTCGGGGTCCTTGAAGTAGGCGAACGCGCCCATGTTGGGAATCTCGGTCCGCGGGGTGACGGTGCCGCCTCCGGCGGCCTCGATCTTCTTGAGGGCGTCGTCGATACCGTCCACGGTGATCGTGATGATCGGGTGGGGCGCCTGGTCCGTTCGGCGCATCATCCCGCCGTTGATGGCGCCGGACTCCTTCGGGATCTGGTTCTCGTCCACGGGGACGGTCTGCACGATCGTGTACGTCCCGCCCTCCATCTCGTAGTCCTGCAGCTCCCAGTCGAAGATCGACCCGTAGAACTGCTTGGCCCGGGCCACATCGTCGGCCGGGATCTCGAAGTGCGTGACCTTGCCCATCACAACCTCCCTCCGTCGGAGACTTCGACCCTATCGCGGGGCGCCGACTCACGCGGCTCGGGGCTGGCGCGCCCGGCCCCGGGCGAACCCCGGAGCGCACCATTCCGACCTTTCGCCGGGCCGGCCCGGTCTCGATAGCATCTCGGCCGATGCCGACAGTGCGAGCTCGAACGTGAAGGCACTCGTCGCCGCGCCGGATACGTCGGCCGGGGTCGAGCTCCGCGAGGTCGCCGAGCCGAACGCCGGGCCCGGCTACGCGCTCGTCGACGTCCGCGCCGTCTCGCTCAACCGAGGCGAGTGTGCCCTGCTCCGCAAGGCCGACGATGGGTGGCGGCCGGGATGGGACCTCGCGGGCGTGGTGACCTGGACCGCCGCGGACGGCAGGGGTCCGACGGAGGGAACCAGGGTGCTGGGATGGGTGAACGGCGGGTCCTGGGCCGAACGCGCGGCGGTGCGCACCGACCATCTGGCCGAGATCCCCGACGAGTTGACATTCGAGCAGGCCTCGACGCTGCCGGTGGCCGGGCTGACCGCGGTGGGGGTGCTCTCCACGGTCGGCTCGCTTCTCGGGCGGCGCGTGGCGATCACCGGGGCGGCCGGCGGCGTGGGGCGCATGGCCGTGCAGCTCGCCCACATGGCGGGCGCGCACGTTACCGCCGTCGTCGGCCGACCCGAGCGAGCGGCGGGCCTGGACGAGCTCGGGGCGGACGAGGTGGCGATCGGGTTGTCCGCCGAGGGGGAGCCGTTCGACCTGGTGGTCGAGTCCGTGGGCGGCGAGTCGCTGTCGACCGCGGTGGGCCGCCTGGCGCCCGAGGGCATGTTGGTGTCGTTCGGGAACTCTTCGAACGCGCCGGTGACCTTCGACCCGCGGACCTTCTACCGGACCGGAGCCCCCACCATCGTCGGCTACTTCGTGACGCACGAGCTCCTGCGCGGCCGGATCGGCACGGCGCGCCTGGCCGCCCTGGCGACCCTCGTGGCCGAGGGGCGACTCCGATCGCCGATCGACCTCCAGCTCCCCTGGGATCGAGCCGCAGAGGCCGTCGACTCGCTGATGGAACGTACCGTGAACGGCAAGGCGGTCCTGACCGTCGACTCGTAGTCTGACCGCGTGCTCGAGCTCCGAGGGCTCTCGCGACGATTCGGCAACGTGGTGGCCCTGGACGACGTCTCGTTCTCCGTCGGCGAGGGGGAGATGGTCGGCTTCGTCGGCCCCAACGGCGCGGGCAAGACCACCGCGATGCGGATCGCGCTCGGCGTCCTGCAGCCGGACGCGGGTGAAGTGCGCTGGCGCGGCGAGCTCGTGGACGCCGAGATGCGCCGCCGATTCGGCTACATGCCGGAGGAGCGAGGCCTCTATCCGAAGATGCGCGTCCTGGACCAGCTCGTCTACCTGGCACGCCTGCACGGGCTGGATCGAGGCAACGCCGCGGCCGAGGCCCGACGAATCGTGCAGACCCTCGGGATCGAGGATCGGGCCAAAGACCGGGCCGAGTCGCTCTCGCTCGGCAACCAGCAGCGGGTGCAGCTCTCGGCCGCGCTCGTGCACCGGCCCGACGTGTTGATCCTGGACGAGCCGTTCAGCGGGTTGGACCCCGTGGGCGTGGACGTCCTCTCCGGGGTCCTGCGCGAGCGGGCGGCCGGCGGCGTTCCCGTGGTCTTCTCCAGCCACCAGCTCGAGCTCGTGGAGCGCCTCTGCGAGTCCGTGGTGTTGATCCACAAGGGGCGGGTGGTCGCCGCCGGACGGATCTCGGCCCTGCGGGCGGCCGATCCCCGCCGGCTGATCCGGGTGGAGGTCGCGGGGGCGCGCCCCGGTTGGCTCGAAAGGCTCACCGGCGTCCGCGTGCTCGAGCCGCTGCCCGAAGGGGCGTTGCTCGAGCTCCTCGACCACGACCGGGGCGACCACGTCCTCGAGGCTGCCCGCGCGGCGGGCGAGGTCCGCCACTTCAGCGTGGTGCAGCCGAGCCTCACCGACATCTTCCGGCGGGCGGTGCAGGGATGAGCGCGAAGCGCGGGGCGGGCGGGGAAGGACAGGGATGAGACTCCTGGGGGTGCCGCGGGGATGAGCGAACGGCGGGAGTCCCATCGCGGGGACTGGGCCCTCGTGGCCCGGCGCGAGTTCGTGGAGCGGGCCCGGGACCGCGGATTCATGGTCTCCACCGTCATCACGCTGGTCATCCTGGTGGTGATCATCGTGGTGAGCAGCCTCGTGGGCGATGGGGCGTCGTTCGACCTCGGCGTGGTGGGGGAGGACGCAGAGGAGGTGGGCCGGTTCGTCGTCCCGACGGCCCGCGCCCTCGGCATCGAGGTCGATCTGGTTCGCCTGGGGGACGAGGACGAGGCCGAGGCGGCCGTGGACGCCGGCGAGGCCGACGCCGTCGTCCTGGAGGGCGAAGGCATCCTGGTGAAGGGTGACCCGCAGGGCGAGCTCGTCTCGATCGTGCAAGCCGTGTCGCAGCGGCTCCGCTCCGAGGGGGTGCTCGAGGAGTCCGGCCTCGCCCCGGACGACGCCCGCGAGGCGCTGAACCAGCCGCCGCTGCCGATCCGGGCGCTCGAACCCGTCGACGACCGGCGGCGCGAGAACTCGGTGGTCGCGTTCGTGGGCGTGCTCGTGCTCTACGGGCAGATCTTCGCGTACGGCTACTGGGTGGCCGCCGGGGTCCTGGAGGAGAAGTCCTCCCGCGTGGTCGAGGTCCTGCTGGCCACGGTGCGGCCCTCGCAGCTCCTCCGCGGCAAGATCCTTGGGATCGGCCTGCTCGGGCTGGCGCAGCTCCTGCTGATCGGGATCATCGGGCTGGCGGCCGCGCAGGTCGTGGGGGCGCTCGACTTCCCCTCGGGGGCGGTCGCGACGATCGGGCTCGTCCTGGCGTGGTTCGTGTTGGGGTTCTTCTTCTACGCGGGGTTGTTCTCCGTGGCCGGGGCCATCGTCACGCGGCAGGAGGACCTCCAGACGACGATGACTCCGCTCACGATCGTCATCGTGGGATCGTTCTTCATCGGGATCAGCGCAACGGGCAGCCCAGACTCGACGCTCGCGACGGTCGCGTCGCTGCTCCCGCCGTCGGCCCCGCTGGTGATGCCGTCTCGGATCGTGCTGGGCGAGGCGAACCCGGCGATGGTCGTGCTCTCCGTGGCGCTGTCGCTCGCCGCCATCGTGGCGCTCGTGCCGATCTCGACGAAGATCTACGCGCGGGCCGTGTTGCAGAGCGGCAAGGTCCGGCTGCGCCAGGTGGTTCGCGCCGAGCGGTAGGCCGGGGTCAGGCGGCCCGGCGCGGCACCAGGCAGAACTCGTTGCCCTCGGGATCGGCCACGATGCGCCATCGGACGCCGGCGGTCTCCTGGTCGGCGACGCTCGAGCCGCCGAGCTCGTGCACCCGCATCGTGGCCCGCTCGAGGTCGTCCACCTCGAGATCCAAGTGGACGCGGTTCTTCACGACCTTGGCCTCGGGGACGCGCTGGATTCCGACCGACGGGCCGTGCTCTCCTGCGGAGAGGAACGTGAACCGTCCCTCGTCGAACGTGGACTCGACCTCGGTGCGCAACAACGCCGCCCAGAACCCCGCGACCACCTCGGGATCGATCGCGTCGATCATGACGTGGGAGATGCGGGGGCCGGTCACGCCACGAGCTCCGAGCACATCTCCTCGAACACGGCCGAGTGCGTGTCCACGTCCTCTTCGGTGGTGGCCGGGGACATCAACGCCATGTTGTGGAACGGAGTGAGCAGGATCCCGCGGTTCAAGGCGAACAGGTGCGTGTACCTCGCCAGCTCGTGGTCGTCGGCCGCGGCCGCCTCGCCGCCGGTGCGCGGCGGGGCCGGCGTGAACCAGTATTCGGCCCGGCACCCCAGCCGCTGCACGGTCCACGGAAGGTCGTGCCGGGCGATCGAGGCGGCCACGCCGGCCGCCCAGCGTTCGCCCAGCGCGATCATGCGGTCGAACGCGTCGTCGGTCAGGACGTGTTCGAGCGTGGCACGCATGGCGGCCAGGCTGAGCGCGTTGCCCGACAAGGTGCCGCCGATCCCACCCACGTCGGTGGTGGGGAGCGAGTCCATGAACGCCTGGGTGCGTTCGGCCACGTCGGCGGTCATGCCGTAACAGGCGGCCGGGACGCCGCCCGCGAGCGGCTTGCCGATCGTGAGGAAGTCGGGCTCGAGCCCCCAGGCCCGGGTGGCCCCACCCGGGCCGGCGCAGATGCAGTGCGTCTCGTCGATCACCAGGTACGTCCCGTGGCGCCGCGTGAGCTCGCGCAGCGCATCGTGGTAGCCGTCGTCGGGCAGGACGATGCCGATGTTGGTCAGGGCGGGCTCGGCCAGGACGCACGCCACGTCCTCGTGGGCGAGCGCCGCCTCGAGTGCCTCCACGTCGTTGAACTCGACCGCGCGCGTGGTCTCGGTCGGGTCGACCGGCGGGCCGATGCTCCCGGGGCGTGGTCCCGCCGCGCCGTCTTGGATCGTGATGATCGTCTCGTCCACCGAGCCGTGGTAGCAGTAGTTGAACACCAGGATCTTGGGGCGGCCGGTGATGGCGCGGGCCAGCCGGATGGTGAAGCGGTTGGCGTCCGTCGCGGTCAGGCAGAACTGCCAGTAGGGCAGCCCGAAGCGTCGTTGCATCTCGGCGCCGACCCGGATCGAGTCCTCGGTCGGCAGCATGAGCGTGATGCCTTTCGCCGCCTGCTCGACCACCGCGTCCACGGTGGCTTTGGGGGAGTGGCCGGTCATCCCGCCGGTGTCCCCCAGGCACAGGTCCACGTATTCGCGACCGTCCACGTCCACGAAGCGGGCGCCGGACGCCTCGGCCACGAACACCGGGAACGGGCCCGCCCACTCCGTCATCCAGGGCATCGGGACGCCGGCCAGCAGGCTGGCCCTGCCCCGTTCGAACAGCTCGCGGGACCTCGGGTGTTCGTTCTCGAACCGAGTCGCCTCGCGCGCCGTGAGGTCGGCCAGTCGGACGCGGTCGAGCGTGCCGTTCATCCGATCGTCTCCTCTCTCGGGTGGGGGGCGGCGTTCGCGTCGTGAGCCCTGCACACCCCCGGCGCCGCCGAAGCGTAACGCGAGTCCGTAAGGTGGAGCCGGTGACCGGCTGGACGCGCGACCACCTGCGGCACGCCATGGCGGTGCTGTTCCAGGGCCGCAACCCGGCGGCGACCGTGTACGACTCGATCGGGCGGGACTTCTTCCTGGCTCTCGACGAGGGGTGGCTCAACCTCGGCCTGTGGGAGGGGGACGGCACCGACGCCGCCGAGGCCCCCCTGGCGGTTCGCCGGCTGGTGGCCGAGCTCGCCGTGGCGTTGCCGAAGGGCGGGGACGTGCTCGACGTCGGCAACGGCCTCGGCGCCCAGGACCCGCTGATCGCGCAGGTGGCCGCCCCGGCGCGGCTGGTGACGCTGAACATCACGCGCTCCCAGCTCGTGGCAGGTCGCGTGCGGCTGTCCGAGGCCGGCGCGCTGCCGGTCAACGGGGACGCCACCCGGATGCCGCTGCGAGACGCGGCCGTCGACGGGGTGATCAGCGTCGAGGCGGCCTTCCACTTCCCGTCCCGCGCCCGGTTCTTCCGCGAAGCGTTCCGGGTGCTGCGGCCGGACGGCGCGTTGTCGATGTCGGACGTGGTCACGAACCGGGCGCCGCGAGGCCCGCGAGAGATCGTGGCCGGGCTGAGCCAGCTCCGCGTCTGGGGGCTCCGGCCCGGCGCGGCGGTGTCCGCCGAGCGCCTCCAGCAGCTCGCGGAGGGCGCCGGGTTCGCCGACGTCGAGGTGCGGCGGGTCGGGGAGCACGTGATCGCGCCGGCGCTGCGGTTCGTCCGTCGCCGCCTGGACGACGGCGCCCCGGCGCCGGTCGCCATGCGGCTGGCGGCGCGGGCGCTGCTCGGGCAGATGGAGGTGTTGTGGGCGCGACGCGTGGTGGACTACGTCCTGGTTCGAGCGAGGCGTCCACCCGGGCCCGAGGACTCCTCAGGCCCGATCGGGTGAAACGGTCTGGACGACGTCGGCGAGCTCGGGACAGGGTCGTCGGAGCGGCGTGCGGTCGTACGTGGCGACGCCGTCGGTCCAGGCCCGGATGATGAGCGACGCCTGATCGACGACCCGCGGGATCGCCACCAACACCGGGAGGGACAACGCGGCCCCGATCTCGAGCGTCCCGGGCTGGACCCCGAGGACGATGGCCTCCTCGGGGGCCTGCGTGGTCTGTCCCACGAGCATCAGGAGATCGGCCACGCCGAACTCGTGCACCGCGCTCGAGGCGCACGCTGAGAGATCGCCTGCCTCGAACCAGACGATCGTCCCGGGCGAGCGGCCAACGTCGATGCTGTCGAGCACGATGATGTGGCTGAAGCCCTCGAGGTCGGCGATGGTGGCCGGCCCGATGGCCCCCGCGGCCACCACGTGCACGTCGGTCAGGCGCGAGCGCGCCAGCTCGGCCGCCCGAACGCCCACTCCCTCGTCGCCCCGGAGCACGTTCCCGATCCCGATGACCAGGACGTCGGACATCGGAACCCGTCTTCGGGCGGGCGGCGAGGTCGGCGGCTCCGCGGGTCCCGAGTCGCTCTCGCTCATCCCCGATGACCACCACCTCGGATCCGTCCGAACGGCCGGAGCTCGACCTCGAGCGTGATGGGTCCGGCCCCGCCGGGTTCAGTGCCGGGGGGCCCGAAGCCGGAGGGACCGTGGGTCACGCTGCCGGCGGGCCCTCGGCCGCCGAACCCGCCGCTCCCGCGGACCCGGTCACAGCGGTTCGTACGGCAGGTACCGGGGCATCCAGACCATGGCGTCGACCGCGGCCTCCAGCTCCCCGTCTTCGAGGTTCCGGCCCACGCCCCCGTCCCTGGCGGACCGAGCCACGGCGATGGCCACGGCCCGCGAGGCCATCCGGAGCTCGGACTGGCCCGGGTACAACGAGCCCGACTCCAGGTGGTCCTCCGACACGACCCGGGCCAACGCCTCGGCGGCGACCAGGAACATGTCGTCCGTGACCTCCCGGGCCTCGGCGACCACCGCGCCGAGCCCGATCCCCGGGAAGCAGAACGCGTTGTTCGCCTGGCCGATGACGTGCGTCCGCTCGCCGCGGACCACGGGGGGGAACGGACTACCGGTCGCGACGATCGCCCGGCCCCGGGTCCACTCGATGAGGTCCTCGGGCACGCCCTCCGTCTTGGAGGTCGGGTTCGACAACGGCATGATCACCGGGATGCGCGCGTGAGCCGCCATCTCGCGCACGGCCACCTCGGTGAACGTGCCCGGAGTCCCGCTCGTGCCGATCAGGAACGTCGGACGAACGCGCTTCACGACCTCCTCGAGCCCGTAGGTCTCGCCGGCGGCGAAGCCGTAGGCATCGAGATCGGCGGGTCCGAGCGCGAACTCCTCCTTGTCGGGGTCGAGTGGCTCGCGTCCCAGGTAGGTGAGCCCCCGCGAGTCGAGCTGCACGATGGCGCGGCGGATCACGTCGTCGGGCACGCCGTCGCGGACCATGCGCGCCCGTACCAGCCGGGCGATGCCGATCCCGGCCGCCCCGGCTCCCAGGAACACGAACCGCTGGTCGCCGAGGGGGTCGTCGAGGATCCGCAGGGCGGAGTGGATCCCGGCCATCACGACCGACGCGGTGCCCTGGATGTCGTCGTTGAAGCTGGTCAGCCGGTGGCGGTACCGGTCCAGCAGGCGGATCGCGTTGTGCTGCTTGAAGTCCTCCCACTGGAGCAGGGCGTGCGGGAACACCGCCACGACGCCCTCGACGAAGGCCTCGATGAACTCGTCGTAGGCGGGTCCACGAAGGCGCGGCTGACGATGGCCGAAGTAGTCCGGATCGTTCAGGAGCGTCTCGTTGTCGGTTCCGACGTCGAGTGAGACCGGCAGCGTGAGCGAGGGATGGATCCCCGCCCCGGCCGTGTAGAGCGCGAGCTTGCCGACGGGGATGCCCATGCCGCCACATCCCTGGTCACCGAGCCCGAGGATGCGCTCGTTGTCCGTGACGACGATGAGGCGAACGTCTTCGTGCCGCGCGTTCGCCAGGAGCTCGGGGATCCGATCGACGTCGTCCGGCGTGAGCCACAGCCCTCGGGCCCGGCGAAGGATCCGGCTGTATTCCTGGCAGGCTCGTCCCACGACCGGCGTGTAGACGATCGGCATCAGCTCTTCCAGGTGCGCGAGCAGCAGCGCGTAGAAGAGCGTCTCGTTGCGATCCTGAAGCGCGGCCACGCCGATGAACCGTTCGAGCTCGTCGCCCTTGCGCCGGTTCTTCTCGATCTCCAGCGCCACCTGCTCCTCCAGCGTCCGAACACGCGGCGGGAGCAGGCCCCGCAGCCCGAACAGCTCCCGCTCGCGCTCGGTGAACGCGGTGTCCTTGTTGAGCAGTGGCTGCTCGAGCAGCTCGGGGCCGTGAAGCGGAACGGGGACCGGTCCGGTCCCCATTCTCAACGCCTCCACCCAGGCGTGCTCGGTGGTGCGCGCACGTTCGATCGTGAGGCTCACGCGACCGACACCTCCCTCGCGGGCAGTTTGGAGAGCTCCTCCACGACCTCGCCGATCACGACCTTGGCGTCGCCGAAGAGCATCTGGGTCTTGTCGAGGTAGAAGAGCTCGTTGTCCACGCCCGCGAACCCGGAACGCATCGAGCGCTTCACCACGATGATCGAGGCCGACGTGTCCACGTCCAGGATCGGCATCCCGTAGATCGGACTGGTCGTGTCGGTCCGCGCCGCAGGGTTCACGACGTCGTTGGCGCCGACCACCAGGACGATGTCGGTCTGCGGCAGCTCGCCGTTGATCTGTTCGAGATCGTAGAGCTGGTCGTACGGGACGTTGGCCTCGGCGAGCAGGACGTTCATGTGCCCGGGCATCCGGCCTGCCACCGGATGGATGGCGAACTTCACGTCGACGCCCCGCTTCAGCAAGGTGTCGCCGAGCTCGCGGACCTTGTGCTGAGCCTGGGCGGCCGCCATGCCGTATCCGGGCACGACCACGACGGTTCGCGCCGTGTCGAGCAGGAACGCGGTCTCCTCGGGATCGACGCTCCTGACCGGCCGCTGCTCGGCCGCCACCGCCGTCGCGTCCTCGGCCCCGAACCCGCCGAACAAGACGTTCGCGAACGACCGGTTCATCGCCTTGCACATGATGATCGACAGGATCAGACCGCTGGCCCCGTCGAGGGCGCCGGCGATGATCAGCAGCTTGTTGTCCAGGACGAACCCCATCATCGACGCGGCCAGGCCCGCGTAGCTGTTGAGCAGGGAGATCACGGTCGGCATGTCCGCGCCGCCGATCCGGATCACCAGCATGACGCCGAAGACCAGCGACACGCCGATGATGATCGGGAACAGGAAGGTGCGACTCGGGTCGTCCACCAGGAAGCCGACCATCACGAGCGCGGCCGCGAGGATCGAGAGGTTGACGAGGTTCTGCCCCTTGTACACCCACGGCCGGTCCCGGATGATGCCCTGGAGCTTCCCGGCCGCGATCAGGGATCCGGTGAAGGTGAGGAACCCCAGCACCACCTCGAAGCCGAGCGCGACCATGATCGCGGCGTCGATCTCGGCGCCGTGCAGGTAGAACTCGGCCGTTCCGACGAGGCCGGCGGCCAGCGCGCCGAAGGCGTGCGAGAGCGCGGTCCGCTGGGGGACCGCCGTCATCGGAACCAGCAGGCCGAGCGGAACCCCGAGCGAGACGCCGAGCACGATCGCGACCGCGATCCACTGGTACTCGACGATCTCGAACTCGAACAGCGTGGCCACGACCGCGACGAACATCCCGATCTCGCCGATCCGGACGCCACGCCGCGCCGTGGTGGGGTGCGAGAGCCACTTGAGGGCCAGGACGAAGCAGCCGCCGGCGAACAGGTAGGCGAGCGGCAGGACCATCTCGTTCATGACGCCGGTCTCGCTCATGCCGACGCCTCCTTCGCATCGGCCGCCGCCGGCTCCTTCTTCGGCGCCTCGCGCCGCTTGAACATCTTCAGCATCCGGTCCGTGATGAGGAAGCCGGACACGATGTTCGTGGTGGCCGCGAACACGGCGATCGAACCGAGGATCGTCGCGTAGCCACTGTAGCCGGCGCCCGCCAGGATCAGCGATCCGACGATCGAGATGGCGGACAGCGCGTTGGTGAGGGACATCAGCGGCGTGTGCAGCAACCCGGGCACCCGGGTGATCACTGCATAGCCGAGGAAGCCCGCGAGCACGAAGATGTAGAGGCTGACCTCGAGGGTGTCAGACATCGCGCACCTCCTCGAGAGCGTCACGCACGCGTTTGTTGAGGATCTCGCCGTTGCGGGTGACCAGGGTCCCCTTGATGATGTCGTCCTCCTCGTCCATGACGATCCGTCCGTCCTTCACCAGGAGGAAGAGGAACGAGGTGATGTTCTTCGCGTACATGACGCTCGCCTCGTGGCCGACCTGAGAGGCCAGGTTCGTCGGACCGAAGATCGTCACGCCGTTGTCCGTGACCACTCGATGGTTGGCGCGGGTCAGCGCGCAGTTGCCCCCGCGTTCGGCGGCGATGTCGACGATCACGGAGCCCGGCTGCATGCCGAGGACGGCGTCCTCCGTGATCAGCAGCGGCGCCTTCTTGCCCGGGATCAACGCGGTGGTGATGACGACGTCGACCCCGGCGACGACCTGAGCCATCAGCTCCTGCTGCCGCGTGTAGAAGGCCTCGCCGAGCTCGCGGGCGTACCCGGCCTGGTCCTCCGCGTCGCCCGGCTGGAGCGGGAGCAGGACCGCCCGCCCGCCGAGGCTCTCGATGTCCTCCTGCGCGGCGGGGCGGACGTCGTAGCCCTGCACGATCGCCCCCATGCGGCGCGCGGTGGCGATGGCCTGGAGGCCGGCCACACCGGCGCCGATCACGAACACCTGGGCCGGCGGGATCGTCCCGGCCGCCGTCGTCAACATGGGGAACAGCTTGGGCAGCCGATCCGCCGCCATGAGGACGGCCTTGTACCCGATGACCGTCGCCTGGGACGAGAGCACGTCCATGCCCTGCGCCCGGCTGATCCGCGGCACGAAGTCCATGGCGAACGCGATCACCTTGCGATCTGCGGCCTGTTGGACGCCCGCGGGGCAGACGAGCGGGTCGGCCATGCCGACGATGACCTGATCCGGGCGGAACCGCTCGATATCGTCCCGGCCTTTCTCCGGGTTCATCCCGCAGGTCCGTACCTGCACCACGATGTCCGCACCGAACACGTCCTCGCGCGATCCGATCCGCGCGCCGTGCGCCTCGTAGGCCGCGTCGGGGAATCCGGACGCCTCACCGGCGTGGGTCTCCACGACGACGTCCATCCCCGCCTTCGAGATCTGGGGCAGCACCGCGGGGACGAGCGCAACCCGGGCCTCGCCCGGGAAGGTCTCCCGGGGGACGCCCACGACGATCCGTTCGGAATCCACGCCCTCACGCTCGCACTCGGCGACCCCCCTCCTCAGGGAAGGGCGGCCCGGGGCGCGCGGGCCTCTCGGCCCCGAGGGTTCGTCGGCCGACGGCCCCTCGGGCCCACCGGGAAGGGGTTCGGGGCCTCTACCGGGCGAGCTCGCGCCGAAGGGCCGAGAGGGGCAGCGACCCCAGGGACAGCAGCCGGTCGTGGAACCCCGCGAGCGAGAACGACCCGCCCTGCCGTTTGGCCGCGTCGGCACGCTGCTGCTCGATCTCGAACTGGCCGATCTTGTAGCTGAGGGCCTGGCCCGGGAGCGTGATGTAGCGATCGGTCTCGATCACGGCGTCGCCGCGGGACACCCCGGCCTCCTCGAGCAGCCCGATGGCGCGCTCGCGGGTCCATCCGAAGGCGTGGATCCCGGTGTCGACGACGAGCCGGGCCGCGCGCATCCCCTGCATGTCGAGCATGCCCAGGCGTTCGCCCTCGTTCTCGAACAGGCCCATCTCGTCGGCCAGCCGCTCGCTGTAGAGCCCCCAGCCCTCGGCGAAGGCCGAGCCGGCCAGCAGGCCGCCGAACCGCCGGAGCGCCGGGCGTTCGCCCATCTCCTGCTCGAGCGCGATCTGGAAGTGATGGCCCGGGTTGGCCTCGTGGTACGTGGTGGTGGCCAGGTGGTGCAGCGGTTTGCCCTCGAGGTCGCCGGCGTTCACGTAGTAGATGCCCCTGCGGGAACCATCGGCCGAGGGCGGCTGGTAGAAGGCGAACGGCATGTCGGCCTCGCGGAACTCCTCCACGGGCTTCACGTCGCAGTTCTCCGAGGGGAGCCGCCCGAACCACGCGGGCGCCGCCTCCCATCCCCTGCGCACCTGCTGCTCGGCCAGGCCCAGGAGCTGCTCGCGCGCCTCCGCGCGGTTGCCGCGCCGATCGAGGAGCTCGACGGCGGCGACCGGGTCCGGCGCGCCGATCCGTTCGGCCGACAACCGCCGCTCCTCCTGGATCTTCTCGAGGTCCTCCACGCCCAGGTCGTGGACCTTCCGCGCCTCGAGCGGCAGGGTGGTCCACGACAGGATCTGCGCCTCGTAGATGGCCTCGCCGTCGGGCAGGGCGTACAGCCCGATGGTCTCGGTGGCCGAGGGCAGGTACTCGCGCAGGACCTCGAGGTAGCGGCCCAGGGCCGGCCGGAGCGACCGCTCCAGCGCGTCCGCAACCAGCTCCCGCCCCGGGACGTCGTCCTCGGGCACCGGCAGCATGGCGGGGGAGTCTTGGGTGGGAGTGGCCAGGAGCCGCTCGACCTGGGCGATGGCGCGCTCGACGACGACGACGGGGGCGGTGACGCCCGCCGCCACGCCGTCCCGCATGACCTCCACCTCGGCGTCGTAGAAGGGCGGGGTCGCCGACAGCCGGGCCACGTAACGATCCAGCCGCTCCGGCGTGTCGGCGCGCTGCATCGAGGCGAGCTCGCCCACGAGCCCACCCGGTCCCCAGAGGTGGCTCACGGCGACCAGCCGGTCCAGCCGGTGCTCCAGCGCCGCGACCTCGCGGGACGCGATGGCCTCGAGCACGTCCAGGCTCGTTCGCAGACCCTCGTCGTCGAGGTCGCGATCGAGCAGGGCGAGCTCTTCCAGGGCCGAGCGGTGCATGGTCATCCTGGCGGCGCGGCCGGCCTCACCCGGATCGGGGAGTCGGTCGTCGTATCGCTCGTCGCCCACCAGCGTGCCGAGGAGCGGCTCGAGCTCGAGCAAACGGTCCCAGTATCGGTCGACGAGCGTTCGGGCGGCGTCGGGTTCGCCGGGCATCGAGCCGTCATCCTATCGGGCCGCCCCGGCCACGCAGGGCGCGCGCTTTCGCCCTCGATCGGCTCAGGCCGGCGTGACCGACGCCCGATGTGGTCGTTGTATCCGGGGGGCCACCGGTCGGCAGGAGGTATGGAGATCCGGTTCACTCGGCGTCGGTTGATGGCGGCCGTCTCGGCGGCGCTCGTGGTCCTCGCGGCCTGCGAGGGTTCGACGAGCGTGATCGCCGGGGGCGGGGTCGCGGACCGGGCAGCCGAGGCGCCGACCGGGCCAACGGGCTCGGCGCCGGACGAGCCCTCCGCCGGCGCGAACGACGACCCCGACGAGGCCGGGGCAGAGATGGATCCCGACCCGTTCCGCGGTCTCGGGACCTGGATCGACATCTACGACGTCCGGACGTGGCGGCACCCCGAACGTTCGGTCCGGGCCATGCGGGAGCGAGGCGTCCGGACGATCTACCTCCAGACCTCGAACTTCTCTCGGGGGCGTCCGTTCGTGCACCTCGAGGGGGTCGACCGCTTCCTGGACGCCTCCGCCCGCCGCGGCATCCTCGTCGTGGCGTGGTACCTGCCGGGGCTGCTGGACCTCGAGGTGGACCTGGTCCGTTCGCTCGCGGCGATCGGGAGGACCACAGCGGAGGGGAACCGGTTCGACGGGTTCGCGCTCGACATCGAGTCGGCGGTGGTGGCGAACCACGAGCATCGGACGCGGCGGCTCCTCGCCCTGTCCGAACGCATCCGGCGGATCGCCGGGCCGCACTACCAGCTCGGCGCGATCGTGCCGTCGCCACGGCGCCTCCGAACGGACCATGGCTACTGGCCGAGCTTCCCCTACCGAGGGCTGGCCGGCATGTACGACGCGTTCCTCCCGATGACGTATTTCACGTTCCGCGTGAGCGGGCGCGAAGGTGCCGCCTGGTACACCTCGAAGAACATCCGGATCCTGCGGCAGGAGACCCAGGACCTCGAGGTGTCGATCCACGTGATCGGCGGCATCGCCTCCCACGCCACCGTCGCCGAGACCCGGGGATTCGTCGATGCGGTCCGCACGAATCACGCCGCCGGGGCGAGCTACTACACGTTCCCCATGATCCGGTCCGACCAGTGGAGCGCGCTCGCCGCGATCGAGTGAGGATCGGCGGAGCCGCCGGTCAAGCGGAGGGCCCCACGACCTCGACCAGCTCGATCCGCCCGGCGTCCTCCATCGGCGACGGGGTCCCGCACCGCGGGCAGAGAAGCAGGTGGCCCTCGGCGTCCTCGGTCGTCGGGGCCCACGACCAGTCGCATCGCGGACACCGGCCGGCCCGGGAGACCGTCTCCACCTCGAGCTGCGACCCGTCCAGGGGGCCGTCCGCCGTCACCATCTCGTAGGCCTGCCGAAGCGATGCCGGCGTGAGCACGGCACCCGCGCGGATCCGGACCCGGGTGACGCGCTCCAGCTCGGTGGGACCGAGGGAACGGGTCAGGTGATCGACGATCGCCGCGGCGACGTGGACGTCGTGCACGTCGTCACCTCCACCTCCACCTCGAGGTTCTCCGCCTCCCATCCGTCGATCACGTCCCGGACGCGGGCCGCGACCTCGGCTACGGACCGGGCCACCGATTCGCTCAGGCCGGCGCCCAGCGTGTAGGGGTCCTCGACCTCGACCGCGAACACCCGGGTCTGCGAGGGGAACCGGAGCCCCAGGCGTTCGGCCACCGCCGCGAGCTCGGGCAACCCGGCATGGTGCAGGCTCGGCGCCAACACCCGCCCGACGTGCGCCACCGTCATCTCCGAGATGGTGCCGGGCGGGCTCCGCCCCGTCTTGATGGCGTCGATCACCACGGCTCGATCGACGTCGGCGAAGACCTCGATGAGCGCCAAGCCGCTGGCCGAGCTCTCCACCACCTCGGCCCGGTCCGCCAGCTCGTCCCGGAGGGTCCTCGCGACCAGCAGTCCGACCGCGTCGTCGCCGGCGAGCTCGTTGCCCAAGCCCAATACGAGCGTACTCGCGGCACGGTCCATCTGCCCTCCCTAGTCCCGGCGGAGCTCGCGAACCAGGTCGCCTTCCGGATCGTGGATCTGGACGATCAACGGCATCTGCCCGGGCAGGCTGTGCGTCGCGCACCCGAAACAGGGGTCGTAGGCGCGAAAGGCCATCTCCACCTGGTTCAAGAGGCCGTCGTCTACGTTCGCGCCGTGGATCAGCTCGCGAGCGGCCTTGTCCACGGACAGGGCGATGCGCGCCGCGTTGTTCTGCGTGGCCACGATGAGGTTCGCCGTCTCGATCAGGCCCTGCTCGTCCGTCGTGTAGTGGTGGAGCAACGTCCCCCGGGGCGCCTCGACGACCCCGATGCCCTCCCGGGGCGTCTCGGTGGGCACCGTCCGCACGTTCGGGTCGAGGATCTCCGGATCGGCGGCCAGCTCGGCCATCCGTTCGGCCGCGTTGATCAGCTCGACGATCCGCGCCCAGTGGTTGGCCAGCGTGTGGTGGACGGGCTTGCCTCCGAGCGTCGAATACAGCTCCTCGAAGGCCTCCTGGGCGATCGGCGTCGACATGGCGTCGGAAGCATTCAGCCGGGCCAGAGGCGCCACGGCGAACACGCCGCTGTCGGGTCCGTCGGTGAACCCGTTCCATCCCACATCCTTGAGGTACGAGAACTTGAGGTAGCTCCAAGGTTCGACGTGTTCGGTGACGTGGTCCAGGTACTCCTTCGCGTCGAACGTCAGGAACTCGTTCCCGTTGGGATCCACGATGCGCAGGCGTCCCTCGTAGAAGTTCACGCGGTTCAGCTCGTCGACCAGGCCCAGGTAATAGGTCCGATGGGTGTAGGCCTCGGAGGTGACGAGGTCCACGTATTCCGCGTTGGAGAGGACCACGTCGCGGAAGATCTGGAGGGCCAGCTTGCCGAACTCGACCGCATGCGCCGAACCGGCGACGAAGCGATCCCGCAGCTCGGGTGAGATCGGCTTGGAGATGCCGCCCGGCAGCCCGAAGACGGGATGGATCACCTTGCCGGCGGCCTCCTCGATGAGGCCCCGGAGCTCCTTGCGGGCCGCGATGACCTCCTTGCCGATCTCCAGGCCCACCTTGCCGATCACCCCGAGGATGTTGCGCTCCGCCTTCGGCGCGGCCGGGCCGACGACGAAGTCGGGCCCGCCCAGGAAGAAGAAGTGCAGCGCGTGGTCCTCGACCATGAACGCGTCGTAGACCATCTCGCGGACCTTCTTCGCCGCGGGCGGCGGGTCCACGCGGTACAGGTCGTCGAGCGTCTTCGTGCCCGCCATGTGGTGCGCCATGGGACAGACCCCGCAGATCCGGGACGTGATCTGCGGCATGTCCTCGGCCCGCCGGCCCTGCGCGAACTTCTCGAAGCCGCGGAGCTCCGGGATCTGCAGGTAGGCGCGATCCACGTCGCCCGAGTCGTTCATGAAGATGTGGATCCGGCCGTGTCCCTCGAGCCGGGTGATCGGGTCGATCACGATCTCGCTGCTCATGGCTCCGCACCTCCCGACGTCGCGGCGCCGACCGGCTCGGTCGAGGGTTCGCTCCCCGAACCCGCGACGCGCCGGTGCAGGAGCGAGGCCGGCAACGAGTATCGGTAGAACGTGCCGATCGGGTCGACGATCTGCTCCGCCATCTCGGCGATCTCGCCTTGGTCTTCGCTCGGCATGAGCGAGGCGATGGCCGACAGCGCCTTCGCGCCGTGGTCGATCACGCGGCTGGTCGGGCCCATGCACCCGGTGCACGGCATGTTCGCCGCAATGCAGACGGCGCCGCAGCCGGACCGGGTGGCGGGACCGAGGCACACCAGGCCCTGCGCGAGCAGGCACGTCTCTGGCTCGGCCACGATCTCGTGGGGTCGGTGGAACCGCTCGACCTTGAGGTCCTCCGGCTTCGTCCCGACGCGCGAGCACTCGGCGCACAGGGCCACGTCGGGCGCGAGCACGGATCCCTTCTCCGGGAGCGTTCCCCCCACCAGCGAGGTCACCGCCGACGCGATGAGGCTTGTCGGCGGGGGACAGCCGGGGAGGTAGTAGTCCACGTCGATCACCTGGTCGAGCGTGCGAACGTCCTCCTCGAAGTGTGGGAGGCGCAGGCGCCCTTCGGGCACCTCAACCTCGTCCTCTGGCATCGCCCCGTCGCCGTCCTCCGTGCTGGGGGACGCGTGGTACACGAACTCGAGGATCGACTCCCGCCGGTACAGGTTCGCTAGGCCCGGGATGCCGCCCAGCCACGCGCACGCGCCGAAGGCGACGACCGCCGCCGACTTGCGGCGCAGGAGCTCCGCCATCTCGCGCTGCTCGGACGTACGGATCGCTCCGTTGACGAACGACGCGGCGAGCTCGCCGTCCTGCAGGGCCTCGACGTCGGAGATCTTGAAGTCCATCGCCACCGGCCAGAACACGATGTCCACGGCCTCGACCACGTCGAGCACGGCCTCGGCGAGGTCCACCACGGCCTCCTCGCACCCGCCGCACGAGGCGCACCAGTAGAACGCGACCTTCGGTTTGGTCATCGAGCCTCCCGGCCGACGGCCTGGAGAGCCGGCTCATCCGCGTCCGCCCGCCCGTGTCCCTCGGAGGGAACGGCCAGCCGAAGCGGCCCCAGCGCGCGAACCTGCTCGGTCATCTCGTTGCAGACCTGCTGGACCCGATCGCCCTCGGAGGCCGAGATCCATTCGAGACGGACCCGCTCGTCCTCGATGCCGAAGTCCCGGAGCATCAGCTTCAAGAGCTCGAAGCGGCGAAGGGCGTTGTAGTTGCCTTCCTGGTAGTGGCAGTCGCCCGGGTGGCAGCCCCCGATCAGCACGCCGTCGGCCCCTTCCCGCAGCGCCGAGAGGACGAACTGCGGGTCCACGCGCCCCGAGCACATCAACCGGATCGCCCGCACGTTCGGGGCGTACTGCATCCTGGAGATGCCGGCCAGGTCCGCGGCCGTGTAGGTGCACCAGTTGCAGAAGAAGGCCACGATCCTGGGCTCGAAGGAGCTCGGCGTCGCGACGGGGCCGGGTGACGCCTCAGACATACGCCAGCACCCCTTCGATCTCGGAGAAGATCTCCTCGTCGGTGAACAGGTGCTGCTGCGCCGCCCCCGACGGGCAGGCACCCACGCAGACTCCGCAGCCCTTGCAGAGGACCTCGTTCACCGACGCCTTCTTCCGCTCCTCGTCGAACGAGATCGCGTTGAACGGGCACAGGCCCACGCAGGTCTTGCAGCCCGAGCAGGCCTCGTCGTCGATGTGCGCGGTGTTCGCCTCCAGCATCATGAAGCCGCGGTCGATCATGGCCATGGCCTCGGCCGCGGCCGCTCCCGCCTGGGCCACCGTGTCGGGGATGTCCTTGGGCCCCTGACACGTGCCCGCCAGGAAGACGCCGTCGGTGAAGGTGGAGACGGGAGCTAGCTTCGGATGGCGTTCGGTGAACCAGCCTTCGCCACCGCAGGAGATGTTGAACAGGCGGCGTACGTCCTGGGCGTCCGGCTGCGGCTCCAGTCCCACCGCCAGGACCACCATGTCCACCGGGATCCGCCGCACCGAGCCGATCAACGTGTCCTCGGCGCGGATCACGAGGTGCCCTTCCTCCTCGGGGGAGGCCGCCTCGTCGGACACGCCGGCCACACGACCGCGGACCATGTGGACGCCCTCGCGGAGGATCTTGTCGTAGAACTCCTCGTAGCCCTTCCCGGGCGTCCGCATGTCGATGTAGAAGTTGTAGACCTCGGCGCCGGTCCGCTCCTTGACCATGTGCGCCAGCTTCAGCGAGTACATGCAGCACACCTTCGAGCACCACAGGTTGTGCTTCGCGTCCCGCGAGCCCACGCAGTGGATGATCCCGATCACCTTCGGCTTCGAGCCGTCGCGGAGCTCCACCACGCCGCCGGTGGGACCGGCCGCGTTCAGCAGCCGCTCCAGCTCCAGGCTCGTGTACACGTTCGGATACAGCCCGTAGCCGTATTCGGGCATCTTCGAGGCGTCGAACGTCTTGAACCCCGTGGCCAGCACGATCGCTCCGACCTTGACCTCGTCGAAGGTCTCGGTCTGCTCGAAGTCGAAGGCATCGCGCTCACAGGCCTCGATGCAGGTCTGGGGGCACTTGCCCGTCTTGAACCAGATGCAGGTCTCGGGGTCGACGACCACCACCGCGGGCGTCGCCTGCGGGAACGGGATGTAGATCGGCTTGCGTTTGGACAGGCCTTCGTTCCACTCGTCGTCGAACTTGCCCTTCTTGTGGATGCACTGCTCGATGCACTCCAGGCACCCGGTGCACAGGTCCTCTCTTACGTAGCGCGGCCGGTGCCGGACCCGGACCGTGAAGTCGCCCGTGAAGCCCTCGACCCCAACGACGTCCGAGTACGTCCATAGCGTGATGTTCGGGTGCGATCGGACCGCGGACATCTTCGGCGTGAGGATGCAGGCGGAGCAGTCCAGCGTGGGGAACGTCTTGTCGAACTTGGCCATGTGGCCGCCGATCGTCGTCTCGCGCTCGACGAGGTAGACGTGTTTGCCGGCGTCGGCCAGCGTCAACGCGGCATGGATCCCCGCGATCCCGGCGCCGACGACCATGACGTCCGGCAGGACCTCGGCACGGCGCGGCTCGAGGTACTCGTGCAGGGCGACCCTGCGCACCGCCGCCGCCACCAGCGCCTTGGCCTTCTCGGTCGCGTGGTCTCCGTCTGCCGTGACCCACGAGACGTGCTCGCGGATGCTGGCCATCTGGAAGTAGAACTGGCTCTGGCCGCCCTTCTCGGTGGCCTTGCGGAACGTCGCCTCGTGCATCAGGGGTGAACACGAGGCGACAACGACCCGGTTCACGAGGCCGTCCCGGAGGTCCTGCTCGATCAGCTCCTGTCCCGGGTCCGAGCACATGAACTTGTAGTCGCGCGCCACGGCGACGTCCGGCAGGGTGGAGGCGAACTCCACCACGGAGCTCACGTCGACCTTGCCGGCGATGTTCAGCCCGCAGTGGCAGACGTACACGCCGATCTTCACCTTCCCGTTGGAGGACGGAGTCGAGGCGAGCTCAGGCGCCGGCATGGGCCCCCTCCGCCACACTTGGCCGCCGGGGAAGCCACCGGAGCATCCGGTGGATCCCAAGGGTGCGCTCGTCCAGCCCGAGCGCCACGCCGAGAAACTGCGTGGCGAACCCGGTCGCCAGGTCGAGCCGGTCGCCGAACTCCCGCTCCATCCGGTCCTGGAACCCCTCAAGGTTGAACTGGCACAGCGGGCAGACGGTGGCGACGGCATCGGCGCCGCGACGTTTGGCCTCGCGCAACAGCGTGTAGCTGAGCTTCAGCGTCGCTTCCGGCATTGCCCCGATCATGGGCCCGCCGCAATAGCAGGAGCCGCCGCAACATCTGGTCTTGAGCGGCCAATCGACGCTCTCGGCGCCTGCCGCCTGCATCAGGCGATCCATCGACACGGGGTCGTAGATGTCGTCGAAGGCCGCGTAGGGGCGGACGAGCAGGCAGCCGTAGTAGCAGGCGATCGTCAGCCCGCTGAGCGGACGGACCACCTTGGCCGAGATGCGCTCGACCCCGACGTCGTTCACCAGCACGTCGAGCGGGTGCCGCACTCGGGTTCGGCCCTCGTAGCTGAGGCCGATGCTGTCGAGGGCTCCTCCGACGCGCTCGGCCACCTCGCCGCCCTCCCGCATCGTGCGATCGGCCTTCATCAGCGCGCGGTAGCACCCGGCGCACGACGACACCACGTCGACCGGGGCGTCGCCGGGCGTCTGAGCCTCGGCCAGCGCGAGGTTGCGCGCGGACAGGGCGACGGCCTTGACGCCGTCGACCGACGGCCAGGCGGTGGCGCCGCAACAGTTCCAGTCGTCGAGCTCGGCCAGCTCGACGTCGAGGACGTCGAGGATCGCGTGCAGCGACTCGACATACGCGCGACCGGTGCCGAGCGCGGAGCACCCGGGGAAGTAGGAATACCTCATGCCACGGCCTCCGTAGGTTGGCGAACCCGTTCGACGGACGAGCGGACGGCCGCCGGCCGCTCGGTCGCCGCGAGGAACGCCTTGAGCTCACCCGGGTCTCGGACGGACTCGCGCCCAAACCCCAGCCGCCCCCGCCGGATCAACCTGAGCGCGATCGCCGCGTTCTTCACCAGCAGCCAGGGATTGGTTCGCAGGTAGAGCTTCACCGAGATCCACGACTCGGTGCTTCGACCGCGCCGCTCGATCATCTCGACGAACGCCTGGGCCATGACGGGGGTGGTGAAGCGCCTCGGGTAGCGGTCCTCCTCGACAGCCATCTGCCGGAGCCCGTGCATGATCTCGGTGATCGGGATGCGCTTGGGGCACTCGACGGTGCACGAGTAGCAGGACGTGCACACCCAGATCGCCAGGCTCCCGAGCACGTCGTCGCGACACCCGGCCCTGGTCATCGCGATCATCCGACGCGGCGTGTAGTCCATGTACGCGCTCATCGGGCACACGGCCGTGCACGTCCCGCACTGGATGCACTGTTGGAGCTTCTCGCCGCCGGGGATCGTCGCGATCTCGGAGGCGAACCCGGGATCCAGGTACGCTTCGAACTTGGACTGGTCTTTGACCGACCGCCACCGCCTGAACGACCCGAACGGTCGCATCTGCCCGCCTTCGTCGGTTCGCCCGGATCTGACGAGGCGACCGTGACACGGCGAGGCTCTGCCCGTCAGGACCGAAGGGCCCCACCCCGAGGGGAAGAGCCGCCCGTGCCATCCGTCGGCCCGCGACGAGCATCCGGGACCCTTCGGCGAGGCGGCCCGCGCTGTTCAGTTGGACTGTTCGTTGGTTCCGGGCACTCGCAGGTCGGCGATCACGGGCAGGTGGTCGGAGGCGACGAGCGCGTCGGAATCCCGGGCGACCCAGCACCGCTCGAGCTCGGTATCGGGCGACGCGAACAGGTAGTCGATCCGGAGGGCACGTTCTCGGGAAGAGATCGTCTCGCCGTCACCGAAGCCGCATCTGGCCCAGACGTCGGCGAACGCCTCGGCCAGCCGGGCCGGTGCCGCGCCGTCGGGGCCGTCGTTGAGGTCGGCCCCGAGTACGAACGGCGTGCCGAGCCCTCGACACAACGCCTCGAGCTCGACCGCGTGACGGCGGCGATCGTGCCGTCGAAGCCCCAGGTGCGTGGAGACGGCCCAGAACCGATCGCCGCTTCGCCTCACCTCGCTTGCGAGCGCACCGCGCGGGTACCAGAGCTCGGTGCGCGAGAACCGAACCAGCCGCGAGGACGAGATCCGCAGCGGTGGCCGCACCAGGACAGCGTTCTGGATGCGGCGGCGCAACGGCGAGATCGGATCGGTCGCGGTCTCCATGCCCAGCGTCCGGGCCAGCCGGCCGAACGCCCGCCGCGGACCTGACTCCTGCACGAGCACGACGTCCGGCCGTTCGGCCTCGATCACGACGGCGACCTGCTCGACGCCGTGGCGGAGCCCCCGCAGGTTGTAGGTCAT
>DASUTU010000052.1:0-5475 GCA_036374435.1 Actinomycetota bacterium
GCGGCGACGCCCTCGGCGATCTGGACCGCGTTGAGCGCGGCGCCCTTGCGCAGGTTGTCGCCGCACGCGAAGAGCCACAACGCGTCGTCGTGACCGGCGGGCTGCCGGATCCGGCCCACCAGCACGTCGTCGATGCCGGCGGCCTCGAGCGGCGAGGGGTAGACGCCGTTCGCCGGGTCGTCGCGGACCTGGACGCCGGGCGCCCCCGCCAACACCTCACGGGCCTCGCCGGGTGAGATCGGGCGCTCGAACGTCGCGTGCACGCTGACCGAGTGCCCCACCGGCACCGGCACGCGCACGCACGTGGTGGTGATGTCGAGCTCGGGGAGCGACAGGATGCGCCGGGCCTCCCGCTGCATCTTGATCTCCTCGAACGTGAACCCGGTCTCCTCCTCGAACACGTCGATCTTGGCCACCACGTTGTAGGCGATCGTCTTGCCGAAGACGTCGCCGACCGGCAGCGCCTCGAGGTCGGGGCTCCCGAGCTCGTCCTCCATCCCGCGCAGCTTCTCGACCTGCTCGGCGAGCTCGCGGATGCCCTTCTGCCCCGCCCCGGACACCGACTGGTACGAGGACACGATCAGCGATCGAAGACCGGCCGCCCGGTGCAGCGGCGCCACCGCCATCAGCGTGGTGATGATGGTGCAGTTCGGCACGGCGAACACCTTCGATGAAGACCGCAGCGCCGAGGGATTCACTTCGGGGATGACCAGCTCGGCCCACGGCTCCATGCGGAAGGCGCTCGAGTTGTCGATGCACACCGTCCCGGCCTCGGCCGCCGCCGGCACCCACGTCCTGGCGATCGCGGACCCGCAGGAGCTCAGCGCGACGTCCACCCCGCCGAGCGCCTCCTGCGAGAACACCCCCACGGTGCGCTCCTCGCCCCGGAACCGCACTCGCGTGCCCGCCGTCCGCTCCGAGGCGAGCGGCACGAGCTCGTCGACCGGGAACACCCGCTCCTCCAGGAGGCGGAGCATGGTCCTGCCGACGGCCCCGGTGGCGCCCACGACGGCAACCTTCATGGCGCCCATGCTACCGAGGAGGGCCGGGGGCTACGGGATCGCCTCTACCGGAACCGCCAGGACTCGATCATGTCCTGGAACACGATCGAGGTGGTGCCGAAGCCGTCGGCCTCGTCGTTCAGGGCGATCCGCCAGCCGAAGCCGTCCCGCACCGCCACCACCTCGCGCATCCGGAAGGACCGCCCGTCCCCCGACGTGACCACGATGTCCCACCGGAGCGCCCCGACCCCGCCCAGGGCCGTCTCGCTGGCCGCTCCCGGCGCCAGGCCCGAGCTCTCGTCCTTCGTCCGGACGAAGTCGGACCAGTCCTGGAGAGTGTCGTCGGCCTCGAGGTCCACGGCCTCGACCACCACGGTGGCCGAATCGGTCGGCGGCGCGAACTGGTCGAGCGTGACGTTGGCGCCGAACCTCGCCGGGCCGGCCTCCCACCCATCCGGCACCAGGATGCAGTAGCCGAACGTCGGCGAGGTGAAGTTCGTCCCGCCGCACGGGTCGGGCCGGAGCAGGTACACACCCGCCCCGCCGATCACCGCCGCGACGAGGATTCCGAACACCACGTAGGGCCGCCACCTCGACGGAGGTTTCGGCGTTGCGATCTCGAGCGGCGGGCGATCGGACTCGGTTCGGCGCGCGGCGCTTCGGGTGGCGAAGCCGGGCTCGAGGGACGCGCCGCACTGGACGCAGACGACCGCCTCTTCCGTGTTGACGTGCCGGCAGGTGGGACAGACGACCATGGTCAGCCCTGGTCGGGCGGGGCGTCGCCGCCGAGCCCGAACCGCTGGTGCACGGCCTGGACGGCCCGGTCCGCGTCTTCGGCCCGGATCACGCAGGAGATCCGGATGGAGGAGGTCGAGATCATCTCGATGTTGATCCCCTCGGCGGCGAGCGCGTCGAACATGTCCGCCGCGACGCCGGGATTGCTCTTCATGCCGGCTCCAACGAGCGAGAGCTTGGCGACGGCGTCGTCGGTGGTGTGCCGGCCGGCACCGATGTCGCTCACGATCCCCTCCAGCACCGATTCGACGCGAGGCAGGTCCTCCCGCGGCGCCGTGAACGAGACGTCGGTCTGGCCGTGCCGGGAGACGTTCTGGACGATCATGTCCACGTTGATGCCTTCGGCGGCAACGGCCTTGAAGATGGAGGCGGCGATCCCCGGGCGGTCGGGGACGTCTTCGAGCGTGACCTTGGCCTCGTCGTCGTCGAGCGCCACCCCTCGGATCAGCGCCTGCTCGAGCATCGGAACCTCATCCTCCTCCACCACCCAGGTTCCCGCCACCTCCTGGTGCGAGTGGCGGACGTGCAGGCGCACGTTGTGGCGACGAGCGTACTCGACGGACCGGAGCTGGAGGACCTTGGCCCCGGCCGCCGCGAGCTCGAGCATCTCCTCGAACGAGATCCGATTGATCTTCCGGGCCCGGTGCTCGATCCGAGGGTCGGCCGTGTACACCCCGTCGACGTCCGTGTAGATCTCGCACACCTCCGCCCCGAGCGCGGCGGCCATCGCCACGGCGGTCATGTCGGAGCCACCACGTCCCAGCGTCGTGATGTCGTAGTCGGTGGACAGTCCCTGGAACCCCGCGAGGATCACCACGTTGCCCGACTCGAGCGACTCCTTGATCCGACCCGGCCGGATGTCCACGATCTTCGCCTTGCCGTGGTGCGTGTCGGTGATGATGCCGGCCTGCGACCCGGTGTACGAGGCGGCCTTGCACCCGCGGGCGTTCACCGCGATGGAGAGCAGCGACATGGCGATCCGTTCGCCGGCCGTGAGCAACATGTCGAGCTCACGGGGTTCGGGGACGGGCGTGATGCTGCTCGCGAGCTGGACCAGCTCGTCGGTGCTCTCGCCCATGGCCGAGACGACCACGACCACGTCGTTGCCGGCCTCGCGCGTTCTCGCAACCCGTTCGGCGACCCGCTTGATCCTGTCGGCGTCGCCTACCGAGGTCCCTCCGTATTTCTGCACCACGATCGGCATGGGCCGAAGCGTAGCAGCGCGTCTTCGACGGGCCGGGGAGGCGGCCGTCAGAGATCGAGGGATCGCCGCAGGAAGTCGAGCTGGACCCGCAGCACGTTCTCGGTCACGGCCTCCGATCGCGTGAGGTGCGTCGCGTTCGGGATCAGGACCAGCTCGTGGCGTTTGCCCGCCTCGAACAGCGCGGTAGAGAGCTTCAGCGAGTGGGCCACGAACACGTTGTCGTCGGCCAGCCCGTGGATCAGCAGCATCGGGCGCTCGAGCTTGGGGGCGTCGGCCACGATCGAGTTCCGCTCGTACACGTCGGGGTGCTCGTCCGGATGTCCGAGGTATCGCTCCATGTAGTAGGTGTCGTAGAAGCGAAGGTCGGTGACGGGGGCGCCGACCACGGCGGCGTGGAACACGTCGGGGCGGCGCAGAACCGCCATCGCCGAGAGGTAGCCGCCCCCCGACCATCCTCGGATCCCGACCCGGTCGAGGTCGAGGAACGCGAAGCGCTGGGCCGCCGCGAGCAGCCCGTCGACCTGATCCTCGAGCGCGAGGTCGTAGCGGAGCTTCATCTCCCGATCCCACGCCGGCCCGCGGCCGTCCACCCCACGCCCGTCGACGACGAGCACGGCGAAGCCGTTGTCGGCGAACCACTGCGACTCGTCGAACTCACCCGCCGCCTTCAGGACGCGAGCGCCGTGCGGGAACCCGTACGGGTCCATCAACACCGGGAGCGGGCCGTCGGGCTCGCGGCCGCCCGGCAACAGGAGCGCGGCTCGGAGGTCGCGCTCGCCGAGCGTCAGGAACTGCGGTGTGGGCCGGACCACCGGCACCTCGGCGAGCGATCGGATCTCGCCGACCGGCGCTCCATGACGGGTGACGTGGACCTGGGTCCTCGGCGACTCGAGCGTGGCCGAGGCGACCACGGCCACGGGGCCGCCGACCGACACGGCGTGCACCCCGGGCTCGTCGGTGACCCGGACGGCGCCGTCTGCCTCTGTCCAGCGCCACACGTGGATCTCGGTCGGGTCCTCGGACGCCCGGAACCAGACGTCGTCGCCGACCTCGGACACGGTGCGGACCTGGAGACCGGGCGTGGTCCGCGGCTCACCGTCCACGGACAGGCGATAGGTGTCGGCCTCGGGATCGATGAACACGTCCACCACCGGCCCGCTCGAGAGCCGCTGCGGTGTGTCGTCCCACAGGTCGACCCATTCGGGATCCGCCGCCTCTCGGACCAAGGTGGTGCGCCCGCTCTCCGGATCGAGCTCGAGGAGGCGGGCCCGGCGCTGATCCCGGGAGACGACGTACACGAGCGGCGGACCCGGCTCGCTCCAGTGGAACCGCGCCAGGTACGGGAACGCGTCGGCGTCCCAGACGACGTCCGTGCGACCGCCCCCGGCCACGTCGAACACGTGCAGCGTCACGATGGCGTCGTCCGTCCCTGCCTGCGGGAACCGAACCGCCCGCGGCGGCGCGGCGGGGTCGGTCTGGTCGGCGATGTGCCAGAGGCGGACGGGGCGTTCGTCGACGCGAGCGGCGACGAGCCTCGACCCGTCGGGCGACCACCAGAACCCGCGGCGCCGCTGCATCTCCTCTGCCGCGGCGAACTCGGCCAGCCCCCACGAGACGTCCGGGTCCTCGTCGGAGGCGAACAGGCGGGCGTCGCCCACGATCTCGCGGGCGTACAGCGCGCCCTCGGAGACGAACGCGATCCGCTCGCCCGCCGGGTCGAGCCGCGGGTCGTCCACCGGACCCGGCGCCGACAGCTCCCGGGTGGTGCCGTCGACCAGATCGGCCAGGAACAGTCGTCCCGACACCGAGAAGACCGCGTGGCGCCCCTCGCGGTCGGTCGCGTACGCCGTCACCCCGGTCGAGCGCTCCCGGGTCCGCTCGCGCCGGGCCCGTTCGGCCTCGGTCAGCTCCTCCTCGTTCGGAGCGGCGAGATCGCGCGGATCGACCACCAAGCGCTCCTCGGCCGTCTCGACGTCGAACACCCACAGGCACGAGACGGGGTCGTCCCCGGCCTTCGACCGCAGGAAGGCCACCCGCTCGCCGTCCGGCGAAACCGTGAAGGCCTTCGGCACGCCGAGGGAGAACCCCCGGGTCCGGGCGACCTGCCGTGGGAACTCGTCGAGGGGATCGTCCACGGCCGGCGAGCCTAGCAGCGACTGCCTGTCACGGAACGGCCGGGTAGTGGCATGGAGTCGTAGGAACGGACGAGACCGTGCGGCACGACCTCGATGACGCCGAGCTGATCCTCCGGTCGGCCCAGGAGCCGGAGCTGTTCGGCTCGCTCTTCGAGCGCCACGCCGAGCCCATGCTGGCGTTCTTCGCCCGCCGGACGCTCGACGCCGAGGCCGCGGCCGAGCTCGTGGCCGAGACCTTCGCCGAGGCGTTCTCGTCCCGGGGACGGTTCCGGAACGTGGGCGCCGACGGGGCGGGGTGGCTGTACGGGATCGGGAGGCACCTGCTGTCGCGGTACTTCCG
>DASUTU010000053.1:0-27484 GCA_036374435.1 Actinomycetota bacterium
GGTTCCGCCGGCTCGACCTGCAGCTCGTGCTGGCGGTCGAACGCCTCGACCAGGGGGTCGACCTCGAGGTTCAGGTACTGAGCGTATTCGCGCAGGAAATGCCGGGCGTAGACCGGCGCCGGGTACAGGGCGATCGGCGCGTCGTCCTCGAGGGCTCGGAGGAAGACCGACGGGATCCGCGTGTCCCGGGAGGCTTGGGACAGCTCGGCGCCCCGCCCCCGGCGGGCACGGTGCAACACGGCTCCGACCCGGCGAGAGGCCGGGACGGGCGCGCCGTGCTCGACATCGTGGCGGACGCTGGCCATGGGGATTCTTCGCGAGCCGCAACCTCAACGTTTCGCACGGCGGTGCCCCGATCGTCAACCCGGCCGCTTGGCCTACGTCGGCTCGTAGGCGAGATTCGGGCGGAGCCAGGTCTCGGCCTCGCGCCGGTCCATCCCGCAGCGGAACGCGTACTCCTCGACCTGGTCGCGGCCGAGGCGGCCGACGTTGAAATACCGGGCCGCCGGGTGCGCCAGGTACAGCCCGGAGACGCTCGCGGCTGGAGTCATGGCGAACGTCTCGGTCAGGCCCATCCCGGCGCGCTCGGCGTCCAGCAGCTCGAACAACGGGCCTTTCCTGGAGTGGTCGGGGCAGGCCGGGTAGCCGAACGCCGGCCGGATGCCGCGGTAGCGCTCCTCGACCAGCTCCTCGCTGGTCATCCTGGGCCCGGTCTCGTACCAGTCGCGGCGAACGAGCTCGTGGAGCCACTCGGCCGCGGCCTCGGCCAGCCGGTCGGCCAGCGCCTTGACCATGATCGCGGAGTAATCGTCGTGGTCGCGCTCGAACGTGGCCGCGAGCTCGTCCGCGCCGAGCCCGGCCGTGACGGCGAACGCCCCGACGTGGTCGACGAGCCCGGTGTCGGTCGGCGCGACGAAGTCGGCCAGGGATCGGCTCGGTCGGTCGTCGCCGTGGTCGGCCTGCTGCCGCAACATCGGGAACGTGTGGCCGTCGTCCAGGACGAGATCGTCGCCGTCGTTCCAGGCGCGCCAGTACCCGTACACGCCGCGCGCCGCCAGCGACTCGTCCTCGACGATGCGGTCGAGCAGCTCGTTGCCGTGTTCGTACAGCTCGCGGGCGGCGGCGCCGTGGTGCGGGTGGTCCAGGATCTGCGGGAAGCGCCCCTTGAGCTCCCACGCGGTGAAGAAGAACGTCCAGTCGATGTAGTCGCGCAGCGTCGCCGGGTCGGCGTCGATCACCTTGGCGCCCGTGAACGGCGGCGCCGGGAGGTCCTCGGCGCGCCACGTGATGGGCGTGCGCCGCTCGAGCGCGACCCGATAGGGGAGCAGGGGCTGGGCCTCGCGTTCGGCGTGGAGCCGCCGGAGCCGCTCTTGCTCCTGCCGGTTCTCGCGGTCGAGCTTCTCGCGGCGCGCGGGGTCGAGCAGGTCCGAGACCACGCCGACCACCCGAGACGCGTCCAGCACGTGGACCACCGGCGGCGTGTATTCGGGGGCGATCCTGACGGCGGTGTGTTGCCGGGAGGTCGTGGCCCCGCCGATGAGCAGCGGCAGGTCGAGCCCGCGCCGCTCCATCTCGGCCGCGACGTTCTGCATCTCGGTCAGAGAGGGAGTGATGAGGCCGGAGCAGCCGACGATGTCGCAGCCCTCGGACGCCGCGGTGTCGAGCAACACGTCGGCCGGCACCATCACGCCGAGGTCGATCACCTCGTAGTTGTTGCAGCCCAGGACCACCCCGACGATGTTCTTGCCGATGTCGTGGACGTCGCCTTTCACCGTGCACAGGATCACCTTGCCGTTGGCGCGGTCACCCGATGGCCCGAGCCGCAGCTTCTCCTCCTCCATGAAGGGTTCGAGGTAGGCGACCGCCTTCTTCATGGCGCGGGCGCTCTTCACCACCTGGGGCAGGAACATCTTGCCCGCCCCGAACAGGTCTCCGACGATCTGCATGCCGGCCATCAGCGGGCCCTCGATCACGGCGAGCGGCCGGTCGTAGGAGCGACGAGCCTGCTCGGTGTCGGCCTCGATGAAGTCGTCGATGCCGTGCACGAGGGCGTGGGCGAGCCGGTCCTCGACGGAGGCGTCCCGCCACGACAGGTCGATCTGGGTCTTGCGGGCCTCGCCGCGCACGGTCTCGGCGAACGTCACCATCCGCTCGGTGGCGTCGGGACGGCGGTTGAAGATCAGGTCCTCCACGTGCTCCAGGAGATCGGGCGGGATGTCCTGGTACAGGCCGATCTGGCCGGCGTTGACGATGGCCATGTCCAGCCCGGCGGCGATCGCGTGGTACAGGAACGCCGAATGGATGGCCTCGCGGACCGGATCGTTGCCGCGGAAGCTGAACGACAGGTTGGAGACGCCACCCGAGATCCGCACGCGGGGGAACCGCTCCTTCAGGATGCGCGTGGCCTCCAGGAACGCGACGCCGTAGTCGGCGTGTTCCTCGATCCCGGTGCCGATCGCCAGGATGCACGGGTCGAAGATCAGGTCCTCCGGCTCGAAGCCGGCGCGTCCGGTGATCAGCTTGAATGCGCGCTCGAGGATCTGCATCTTCCGATCGACCGTATCCCCCTGCCCGGTCTCGTCGAACGCCATCACGACCGCTGCGGCGCCGTATCGCTTGATCCGCTCGGCCTTGGCGAGGAAGTCCTCCTCGCCCTCCTTCAGGCTGATCGAGTTCACGACGCCCCGGCCCTGCACACACTTCAGCCCGGCCTCGATCACCTCCCACTTCGAGGAGTCGACCATCACCGGCACGCGCGCGATCTCGGGTTCGGTCGCGATCAGGTTGAGGAAGGTCGTCATGGCCTTGGGGCCGTCCAGCAGGTCGGCGTCCATGTTGACGTCGAGCATGTTGGCCCCGCTGCGCACCTGGTCGGTCGCGATCTCCACCGCTCCCTGGTAGTCCTCGGCCTCGATCAACCGTCGGAAGCGGGCGGAGCCCGTGACGTTCTGCCGCTCGCCGACCATCACGAACCCCGTGTCGGGCGTGATCTCGAACGGCTCGAGGCCGCTGAAGGCGGTGAGGCCGCGGGGTGCCGGGGGGCGTCGCGCCGGCAGCCCCTCGACCGCCGCGGCGATGGCACGGATGTGATCGGCGGTGGTGCCGCAACATCCGCCGAGCACGTTGGCCAGGCCGGTCTCGGCGTACTCGCGGAGGTACCGCGAGGTGGTCTCGGGTCGTTCGTCGTAGCCCCCGAACGCGTTCGGCAGTCCGGCGTTCGGGTGGCAGGTCGTCCAGACGGGCGCCGCGCGCGCGAGCGCCTCCAGGTACGGGCGCATGTCGGCCGCGCCGAGCGCGCAGTTCACGCCGACGCTGAACGGCTCGGCGTGGCGGATCGAGTGCCAGAACGCCTCGACGGTCTGCCCGGAGAGGGTCCGGCCGCTCCGATCCGTGATCGTGACCGAGACCATCAGCGGAACGTCCGGGGCGGTGTCGCGGGCCGCGGCGAGCGCGGCCTTGGCGTTGAGCGTGTCGAAGATGGTCTCGACCAGCAGGAGGTCGACGCCGCCGTCCACCAGGCCGCGGATCTGCTCCGCGTACGAGGCGCACAACTCGTCGAAGGTCAACGCGCGGTACGCGGGGTCGTTGACGCGGGGCGACAGCGAGAGGGTCTGGTTCGTGGGGCCGACCGAGCCGGCCACGAACCGCTCGCCGCCGAACGCGTCCACGGCCCGCCGGGCGATCTCGGCGCCCGCGCGGTTCATCTCGTAGACGACGTCCTCGAGCCCGTAGTCGGCCTGGGCGACGGAGGTGGCGGTGAACGTATTTGTGGTGACGACGTCGGCACCGGCTTCCAGGTAGGACCGGTGGATGGAGTCGACCACGTCGGGCCGGGTCAGGTTCAGCAGGTCGGGGTCGCCCTTGACGTCGTTGGGGTGATCGCGGAACCGTTCGCCCCGGTAGTCCGCGTCCGCGAGGGCGTGTGCCTGGATCGCGGTTCCGTAGGCCCCGTCGAGGACCAGGATCCGCCGTGACAGCAGGTCGTCGAGTCGGTCCCGCATGTCCAAACGCTAGCGGCCGCTCACGGATGTGACCAGGGGATGGCCGCGGTCGCCGGCGGCCTTGGGGTAGGCTGCGTCGATCGTGGGCCCGTTCGGGCCCGGCGAGGAGGGAGGACGGTGGCTCGAGACGCGCTCGACGAGCTCTCGAAGGTCGTGCCGCGATCGATCGCGAGCGTGGGTGGGCAGCCGAAAGCGGCTACCGGCCGAACGCCCGATCGCGCCTCGGGCCGGCGGGCCGTGGACCTGCTGGCGCAGGTGCCGCTGTTCTCCGGGCTGTCTCGACGCCAGCTCCGACGGCTGGCCGATCACGCGGACACCGCCTCGTTCCGCCAGGGCGAGACGATCGTGGAGGCGGGGCAGCCGGGCGGCACGTTTTACGTGATCCTCCAGGGCGCGACGAAGGTGGTTCGTGGGAAACGAACCATCGACCGCATGGCTCCCGGCGATTTCTTCGGCGAGATCTCGCTCCTCGACGGCGGGCCGAGAACGGCTTCGGTGGTGGCCGAGACGCCGGTCGTCGCGATCCGGGTGTTCAAGCGTTCGTTCGACCGTCTCTTGTCGCAGGAACCCGCCGTCGCGGCGGAGATCCTCGCGGTGGTCGCCGGTCGGCTGCGGCAGGCGGAGCGTTCCGTCACGAGCTGAATGTTCGACTTCCTCGACTACCGGTGGTGGAAGGTCCTGCACGTCCTGGGCGTGTTGGGGTTCGTGGCCTTTCACGGCGTGTCGATCCTCGTGGCGTTCCGGCTCCGGAAGGAGCGAGACCGCACCCGGATCGCGGAGCTCCTCCAGTTCTCCGGCTCGTCCGTCCTCGGAATGTACATGTCGTTGCTCGCGCTGATCGTGTTCGGCGTCGTCGCCGGGTTCGCGGGTTCGTGGTGGGGCTTCTGGTGGATCTGGATCTCGATCGCGCTCCTCGTGCTGACGATCGTCGAGATGAGCGCGGTGGCGCGCCCGTACTACGAGAGCCTGAAGGAGGCCATCCAGCTCCGGCCCTCGGGCGTCCCCCGGCGAAGCGACGAGGAACTGGACCTGATGCTGCGTTCCCGGTTGGCAATGTTCAACGCTGCCTGGGGTCTCGCGGCGCTGGTGGTCATCGCCTGGTTGATGATCTGGAAGCCCGACTGGCGCGTCTAGCCGGGCGGCGGGCCGATCAGGGCGCGGTGAGGTCGATCAGAGCGCGCTGGGGGAAAGCGGCCGTTCGGCCGGGCCGTTGACGACCTCACCCGTCGCGGCGAACCGGGAGCCGTGGCAGGGGCAGTCCCACGTGTGCTCGGCCGCGTTCCACTTCACCGTGCAGCCCATGTGGGTGCACCGGGCCGAGAGCGTGGTCAGGTTGCCATCGGCATCCCGGTAGACGGCGACCTTGTGGTCGCCGGTGCTGACGATTCCCCCTTCGCCCGGCTCGATCTCGGACAGGCTCTGGGCGATCGTCCGCGCGACGAGCACGTCGCAGCTCGCGCCCTCGGCCACGTCGCGCGGCACCGAACCCAGGAGCGCCGCCTTCGCCCCCGTCATCCCACGGTTGCCCACCACCACCAGGTCGAATCCCTCCTGCTCGGCGGTGGCGACGATCTGCTGGGCCGGGTCGCCTTCCAGGATCATGAGCCCGACCGGCTGGTCCTCACCGATCGTCGCGGCCGTGTCGCGAAGCACGAGGTCGCCCGTCTTGGGGTGGCCGACGAACAGGAGCGTCATCGACGCACCGAGGCGTTTGGCCAGTGCGAAGGCCTTCCGCGCCGCGCGGTCGGCGGTGGCGGAGCCGTCGGTGGCCAGCAGGATCCTCCGGTAGGGCGGGCCCCCGGACCGTTCCTCCGGGTTCTCGCGCGCCCGCGTCAGCAACACGTCGCACGGAGCATGGGTGGCCACCTTGCGCACCACGCTGCCGATCAGCTGCTCGCCGTGCAGGAGCCCTCGGCTCCCGGTGACGATGATCTCGGCGTCGGCCTCCTCGGCCGTCCGGAGGATGGCCTCGGCAGGGTCGTCGTCGGAGAGCTCGACCTGTGTCTTCACGCCTTCGGACTCGGCCAGCCGGAGCGCCCGGCCAACGGCGCCCTCGGCCGCCGAGGCCACCTGGTAGGCGTGAACGATGGTCACCCGGCCTTTGGTTGCGGCGGCGAGGGACATCGCGACCCGCTCGGCCACCTCGGCGGTCGGCGACCCGTCGGTGGCGAGCACGATGCGTTTGTAGGCCATGCGGGCGGTTCCTTCCCCTGCGGGCGCGGCCGCCGGCGGTTACCGCGCCGGCTCCTCCGAGAGTATGTCGTCGAGCCGGGCGAGCGTCTCGTCGTCCAGCTCGACGTCGCCGGCGTCGGCGTTCGCGACGATGTGGTCGCGGCTGCGGCTGCCCGCGATGGCGGAGGCGACGCCGGCCTGGTGGACGTTCCACGCCAGCGCGAGCTGGGCAAGCGACAGGCCCAACCCCTCGGCGATCGGCCGCATCGCGCCCACCGCCGCCAGGTGCCGCTCCCGGTTCCCCGGCCCGAACAAGGCCGTACGCTCCTGCACGCGGTGGTCCTCCGGCTCGAACGTGGTGTCGGCGGTGATGGCGCCGGTGAGCAGCCCGTAGGCGAGCGGCCCGTAGGTCACCACGCCCACGCCGGCTTCGCCGCACCACCGGATCAGGTCGCGGTCGCGCAGGCGGAGCATCGAGAACTCCTGCTGGAGCGAGTCGACGTGGCGGACCGCCAGGCACCGCTCGATCAGCTCGCGGTCGAAGTTCGAGACGCCGACGAACCGGACCAGCCCCTCGTCGACGAGCCCGGCCATGGCGCCCCAGGTATCCTCCACCGGCACGCCGGTCCGGTCGGGCCAGTGGAGCTGGTACAGGTCGAGGTGGTCGACCCGCAGACGGCGCAGGCTCTTCCGGCAGGCCTCCCGGACCTGCTTCGGACGGTGGCCGGTGCCGTCGGGTTCGGGCGCCACCTTCGTGGCGATGAGCACCTCGTCGCGACGGCCTTCCACGGCGCGGGCCACCAGCTCCTCGGAGTGCCCGGCGCCGTATCCCTCGGCCGTGTCGATCCAGTTGATCCCGGTCTCGAACACGGTTCGGATCGCCTCCACGACCTCGTCGTCGGGTGGAGAGGCGCCCCATTCCCGGCCGCCTCCCGCTTCCCAGGCGCCGAACCCGATCACCGACAGCTCCGGTCCGTGGGCGCCGAGCGTGCGAATCCTCATGCCGAATCCCTTCTTCGTCGACGTCCCGGCCAATCTACCGCCGCTCGTCTCGCCGGTTCGGCGAGCCGCGGTACCCTAGACAGTGAAGGTTCCCCAGACCCATCGAAGGGGGGAAGCCGGCCACGCCCGGTGATCGATGACCAAACAGGTGGAAGAGAAGCAGCGCGTGGTCGTCCGGTTCGCGGGCGACTCGGGCGACGGGATGCAGTTGACCGGCGATCGGTTCACCAGCGCGACGGCGGTACTCGGGAACGACCTCGCGACGTTGCCGGACTTCCCGGCCGAGATCCGAGCCCCTGCCGGAACCGTGCACGGGGTTTCCGCCTTCCAGATCCAGTTCGCCTCCACCGACATCCTGACGCCCGGCGATCACCCCAACGTGCTCGTGGCGATGAACCCGGCGGCCCTCAAGGCCGAGCTCGACCAGGTGGAGAAGGGCGGCACCGTGATCCTCAACGAGGACGCCTTCACCGACCGGAACATCGCCAAGGCCGGGTACACGTCCGACCCGACCGGCGACGGCACCCTCGACGGTTACCAGCTGTTCAAGGTGCCCATGACCTCCATCACCGTGCGGGCCGTCGAGGAGCTGGGGCTGACGCGCAAGGAAGCCGAACGCTCCAAGAACATGTTCGCCCTCGGGCTGCTGTCGTGGATGTACGGGCGTCCAACCGATGTGACGCTCAACTGGCTCAACAAGAAGTTCGGCGACAAGACCCAGGTGTTCGACGCCAATGTCGCGGCCTTCAAGGCCGGCTACAACTTCGGTGAGACGACCGAGCTGTTCGCCACCTCGTACGTGGTCAAACCGGCTCCGGCGAAGCCCGGGACGTACCGGAACATCTCGGGCGCGACGGCCCTCGCGTGGGGCCTGGTCGCCGCGGCGGAGCGGAGCGGGCTGCGGCTGTTCTACGCGAGCTACCCGATCACCCCCGCGTCCGAGCTGCTCCACGAGCTGTCGCGCCTGAAGAACTTCGGCGTGATCACGATGCAGGCCGAAGACGAGATCGCGGCGGCCAACGTGGCGCTCGGGGCGGCCTTCGCCGGAGACCTCGGCGTGACCGGGACCAGCGGCCCGGGCATGGACCTGAAGGCCGAGACGCTCGGGCTGGCCGTGACGCTCGAGCTGCCCATGGTGATCGTGGACGTCCAGCGGGCCGGGCCCTCCACCGGCATGCCGACGAAAACCGAACAGTCGGATCTCCTGTCGGCGCTGTTCGGCCGGCACGGGGAGTCCCCGATGCCCGTCGTAGCCTCGCAATCGCCCGGCCACTGCTTCGATGCCGCGCTGGAGGCGGCGCGGATCGCGGTCGCCTACCGCACGCCCGTGATCCTGCTCTCGGACACGTTCCTGGCCAACTCCTCCGAGCCGTGGTCGATCCCCGACGTCGACTCGTTGCCGTCGATCGTCCCGAATCACGCGACCGAGCCGAACGCGGGCCAGGAGTTCCTGCCGTACCTGCGCGACCAGAACCTGGCGCGGCCCTGGGCCGTGCCCGGCACCCCCGGCCTGCGCCACCGGGTCGGCGGGCTCGAGAAGGAGGACGGGACCGGCGACATCAGCTACGACCCGGACAACCACGAGCGGATGACCAGACTGCGGGCGGAGAAGGTCGACAAGATCGCCGAGACGATCCCGCCGCTCGAGATCGACGACCCCGACGGCGGCGCGGATGTGCTCGTCCTGGGGTGGGGCTCGACCTACGGGACGATCCGGGCCTGCGCCCGCCGCGTTCGCGAGCAGGGACGTCCGGTCGCCGCGGCGCACCTCGTGCATCTGAATCCCTTCCCCCGGGACCTCGGCGAGGTGCTCGCGCGCTATCCGAAGGTTCTCATCCCCGAGATCAACCTGGGACAGCTGGCGCTCCTGATCCGGGGACGCTACCTGGTGGACGCCCGGAGCTTCACGAAGGTTCAGGGGTTGCCCCTGCACCTGGACGAGCTGGAGGCCGAGATCTTGAAGGTGATGGACGAATGAGCGACATCGGCGACGGCAACGGGTCGGTCGGGACCCTCACCAAGAAGGACTTCACCAGCGACCAGGAGGTCCGGTGGTGTCCGGGATGCGGCGATTACGCGATCCTGGCCACGGTCCAGTCGTTCTTGCCCGAGCTGGGGATCGAACCCGACAACACCGTGTTCGTCTCGGGCATCGGGTGTTCAGGCCGGTTCACGTACTACATGGACACGTACGGCGTGCACGGCATCCACGGACGGGCTCCGGCGATCGCCACCGGCATCGCGACCGCCCGGCCGGAGCTGTCGGTGTGGGTGGTCACCGGCGACGGCGACGGCCTGTCGATCGGCGGCAATCACCTCATCCACGCGCTGCGCCGCAACGTCAACCTGAAGATCCTCCTGTTCAACAACCAGATCTACGGCCTGACCAAGGGGCAATATTCGCCGACGTCGGAGGAGGGGAAGGTCACCAAGTCCACGCCGTTCGGGTCGGTGGACCATCCGTTCAACCCGATCGCGCTTGCGCTCGGCGCCGAGGCGACGTTCGTGGCCCGGACGATGGACAACGACCGGCAGCACCTGACGCAGGTCCTGCGCCAGGCCGCGGAGCATCGCGGCGCCGCGTTCGTCGAGATCTACCAGAACTGCAACGTCTTCAACGACGGCGCGTTCGACGTCCTGCGCGAGAAGGCGCAGGGCGTCCACAACCAGATCCGCCTGGTTCACGGCGAGCCGATCGTCTTCGACGAGGGGAATCGATGCGTCGCCGTTGGCGACAACGGGCGGCTCGTGATCGCGAAGGTGGACGACGTGGACGGAGGCGACATCGTGGTCCACGACATGCACGGCCGTCCTTCGCTGGCCTTCGCCCTGGCGCACCTGTCGCACGGTCCCCACGAGCCGACCTGCATCGGCGTCTTCCGAGAGGTCGAGCGCCCGGTCTTCGGCGAGGCCACGGTGGCGCAGCTCGAGGCGGCCACGGCGCGGCTCGGCCGGGGCGACCTGGGTGACCTGCTGCTTTCGGGCGACACCTGGACCGTCGACTGAGGCCGAGCCGTCCCGGGCGGGCTATCGCTCGCGCGACCCCGCTCGCTCCTCGAGCCCCCCGTCGTAGCGGGACATGGCCGCCCCGGCGGCGGTCTCCACGTCCAGTAGCTCGCGGGCCATGGGGGCAAGCGCGTCCAGCAGAGCGTCCACATCGGCGCCGGTCGTCTCCGCCCCCACCCCAACCCGGAAGCTGACGGTCCCGGGATGCCCCAGGTGCTCGAGCACGGGCGAGGGGTCGTGCGTCGCGCCCGAGCAGTTCGATCCGGCGGCCAGCCGGAAGCCGCGGTCGTCCAGGGCCATGCTCAGCACCTCGGCGTCCAGGCCCCGCACGGAGAAGGCGACAAGGTGCGGGACGCGTTGGCTGGGGTGCCCGTGCACTTCGGCGCCGGGGACGCGCTCCGCGATCCCGGCCCGGAGGCGTTCGGTCAGCGCCCACTGGCGCGCCGCCTGGTCGGCCAGATCCTCCAGGCGGGCGGCGAGCGCGGCCGCCATGGCCGCCACCCCCGGGATGTTCTCCATCCCCGAGCGGCGTCGCCGCTCGCGGTCGTCCCCGCAGGGGTAGGCCGCGATCGGAACGCCACGGCGCACGTAGAGCGCGCCGACCCCCGCCGGCCCGCCGAACTTGTGGCCCGACAGCGACAGCAGGTCCACGCCGAGGGCGTGCACGTCCACCGGAAGCCGCCCCACGGTCTGGCAGGCGTCCGTGTGGAACAGGACCTTCCGTTCCCGGCACAACAGCGCGGCCTCCGCCACCTGCTGGATCGTGCCGACCTCGTGGTTGGCGTGCTGGACGGAGGCGAGCAAGGTCTCGGGGAGGCGGACCTCGGCGCCGAACCGGTCCAGGTCCACGCGCCCGTCCCGGTCGACCTCGACGAGCGAAGACTCGAACCCGTCGGTCTCCAACGTGTGGAGCACGCCGCCGACCGCGGGGTGTTCGACCGTCGTGGTCACGATCCGGCGGCCGATGTCCCGGATGGGGCGGACCCCACCCCAGATGGCGAGGGCCACGGACTCGGTGCCGCCGCTCGTGAAGACGATCTCGTCCGGCTGGCAGCTCAGCGCATCGGCCACCACCGCCCGGGACTCATCGAGGATCCGACGAGCCCGGAGACCGTTCCGGTGCAATCGCAGCGGGTCGCCGAACTCGTCCAGCGCCGAGAAGAAGGCCTCACGCGCGCGCGGTTCCAGTGGGGCGGAGGACGCGTGGTCGAGGTAGATCTCGCCGGTCAGGGCTCGGCCCCCGTCGTCGTCGGCACGGGGGCATGATAGAGCCGGCCGGCGGGCCGGCGGCTCGGCGGTCCGAGAGGGGGCCGTTGGTAGACTCGCGACCGATGCGGGTGCTCCTGGTGTCGCCGGATCGCGAGGCGCGCGACCTGATGCGCCTGATGGTGCGCAGCATCGAACGCGTGACCGCGCAACCCCTGGAGTTCCTGGAGGCGCGGGACGGCGAGGAAGGGGTTCGGGTCGCGCGACGGGAGCGGCCCGGCGCGATCGTCGCCGACGAGATCGCGTCGCGGGCGGGGGCGTTCTCGCTGGCGCGCTCGCTCCGCGGAGATCTCGAGCCCTACCGCGGGGTGATCGTGATCCTGCTCGACCGCCGCCAGGATCGGTGGCTGGCCAAGTGGTCGGGCGCCGACGCGTGGTTCGTCAAACCCGTCGATCCGTTCGAGCTGGCCGACCGACTGGTGGAGCTCGTGGACCGGGCCGAGAAGGAGACGGTGTGAAGATCAAGGGAACGTGCCGGCGGTGCGGTCGCGAGTTCCTCGTGGAGCAGGTCCTGCAAAACGGCGGCGTCTGTCCCTGGGACGGGCGACCCTTCCAGCCGGACTACGCGGCGGTGCTGGTCCAGGCGCTTCGGGACGCCGAGAGCGCCGGGAGCACGCTCGAAAACGCGCTGGAGAAGGTGGCGGACATCGAGCCCGAGTTCGTCCTGCACGCGGACACGGTGCTTGAGCGGCTGCGTGAGCACCTGGAACGACTGGAGCGGGTCCACGGCGGCCACCGCGTCTGACGCCCCCAACCGCTACGGGGTCGCGGTTCGGAGCGAGCCGGGCGGGTGGCGGGTGGACATCCTGGACCCCGCGGGCCGACCGGTCGCCTCCCGCCCGTGCCGGGGCGAGGCCGAGGCACGAACGTACGCCTCCACGGTTCGGCAGCACGTGCGGTGGCTCTCCCAGGCGAAGTTCCGCGAGTATTACCGTCTGGCCGCCGAGGAGGCGTGACGGATGGGGTTCAACGTCCGACAACCCGGCAAGGTCAACCGCGGGGACCTGTTCTACCTGCTGGCGGCGATCGCCGTGGTGGCCGGCCTCGTGGTGTGGGCCCTGAGCTGATTCACCCCTCGTCGAAGCCGATCGCGAAGAGCCGCTCGAGGTCGTGTCTCGAGTACACCTGGAACGCGATCAACGTCTCGGTGCGGGCCACGCCGTCCACCTTGGCGATGCCCCGGGGGATCACCGTGGCCAGGTCGTCGTGGTCGGCCACGCGCACGATCGCGACGAGGTCGAACTCCCCCGCCACCGAGTAGACCTCGGACACCCCGTCGAGCTCCGCGATGGCCTGGGCGGCCTCGGGGATGGCGTCGATCTCGCACTGGATCAACACGACGGAGTGAACGGCCACGGCGCCTCCTCGGATCCGCCCGGACTCTACGCTCGCTCCAGGACCACCGCGAGCCCCTGGCCGCCGGAGATGCACAGGGTGGCCAGCCCGAGGGCCGCGCCGCGCTCGCGCATCTGGTAGGCCAAGGTCAGGATCAGCCGCGCGCCGCTCATCCCGATCGGATGGCCGAGCGAGATGCCGCCGCCCCAGATGTTGAGGCGGTCGCGGTCGAACTTCAGCTCGCGCTCGCACGCGATCACCTGCGCGGCGAAGGCCTCGTTGATCTCGATGAGGTCGAAGTCGGCCAGGGACAGGCCCGTGCGTTCGAGCACGAGGTGGGTGGCCGGGACCGGGGCGATCCCCATGATCTCGGGCGCCACGGAGGCCCACGACATCCCCACGATCCGCGCCAGCGGCTCCCTGCTCTCGGCCCGGGCGCGGGACTCGCTCATCACCACCATGGCCGCGGCGCCGTCCGTGATCCCGCTGGCGTTTCCGGCGGTCACGCTGCCCTCGGTGCGGAACACGGGTTTGAGCTTGGCCAGCCCTTCGGCCGTGGTCTCCGGGCGCGGGTGTTCGTCTTCGGCGAGCGTGACGGTGCCCCTGCCCTTCGGAGCGGGCGCCTCCACGGGGAACATCTCCTCGGCCCGGACGGCTTTGGTGCCCTCGGCCTTCTGTTGGGACCACAACGCGAACTCGTCCTGCTCTCCGCGCGAGATGTCGTAGCGGTCCACGAGGTTCTCGGCCGTCTCGCCCATGATCAGGCCGCAGAGGGGATCGAGCAGGCCGTCGCGATACATCGCGTCGTACACCTGCGCGTCGCCCATGCGGTATCCCGTGCGCATGCGGTCGAGCAGGAACGGCACCCGCGTCATGTTCTCCATGCCGCCGGTCAGCACGACCTCGGAGTCGCCGAGCTGGATCTGCTGGGCGGCCAGCTGGATCGCCTTCATTCCCGAACCGCAGGCGATGTTCACGTTATATGCGGAGACCGAGTCGGGGACGCCGGCGCGGATGCTCACCTGGCGCCCGGTGTTCGGACCGTTCCCGGCCTGGCGGGCGTGCCCGATGATCGTCTGGTCGATCTGGTCGGGCTCGACGTTCGCCCGGCGCATCGCCTCGCGGGCGGCGAGCTCGCCCAGCTCCACCGTGGGAACCTCGCTGAACGAGCCCAGGAACTTGCCGATCGGAGTCCGGGCGCCTTCGAGGATGACCGCTCGCTCCACGAAGGCCAGTCTAGCCGCCGGGTCGCCGGTCGCCGCGCCCGGCCTCGCGAAGCCGGGTCAGCAGGTGGTGCAGGGCCGCGCCGCCGGCCGCCGGCTCTGCCAGGGGCACGTCCGTGACCTCGACGCGCGGCGCGTGGCGAGTGACCCACGCCCGGAGCGCCGCGAGCTCGTCTGCACGGTCCGGCGGGCACGGACGGGGGAGACCGTCCTCTGCCTCGCCGCGAATCAGGGCGCCGTGCCGCAGCCGGAGCCGGACGCCGCGTTCGGCGCGAAGGACGAGCTCTGGGGGCGAGGACAACCAGGCGTCGACCCGGCCGCGGGCCAGGGCCTCGGCGAGGGCCTTCGTCCGGTCGCGAGCCAGCGCCGCTTCCGCGAACCGTTCCTGGAGCGCGAGGTCGCGCATCCTGGCCTCGAGCGCCGCGAGGAGCCCGTCCGGCTCGGAGAGGGAGGAGACGAGGGACCGGACGAGCTCCCCGTAGCGCTCGGGGTCGATGCGGCCGTCGCAGGGCGCGGCGCAGCGGCCGATCCCGGCGAGGGCACAGGGCGCGAACCGCGTGGAGGCCCGCATGGGCGTGGTGCATCGCCGGATCGGGACGACGTCTTCGAGGGCGTCTTTGGCCTGCCGGGCGTGGCCAGAGGAGGGGAACGGGCCGAGGGACACGCCGTCGCCTTTCGGCTCGCGGACCACGCGCAGCCGGGGGAAGGCCTCGGACGGGTCGAGCTTGAGATACGCATAGAGCCGCCACGTCGTTCCGCGACGGTTGTAGGCGGGTCCGTGCTCTCGGATCAGCCGGGCCTCCAGCACGAGCGCCTCTGCCTCGGACGCGCACGGGATCCCCTCGACGGAGACCGTCTCCTCGAGCAGGTCCCCGACCTTCTTGCGGGCGTCGCCGTAGAAGTAGCTCTTAACGCGGGATCGAAGATCCGTCGACTTCCCCACGTACAAGACTCGTCCATCGCGGGCCCGGAACAGGTACACCCCGGCGGCCCGCGGGAGGTGATCGGCGAGCCGGATCTTCCCGTAGTTCGGCCGGCCGCGGGCTCGCACCGCGGCGTGCAGGTCCCCGAGGGTGAAGATGCCGAGCCGGCCTCCGAGCTCGAGCAGCCCGTGGAGGACCTCGGCGCACGTCTCGGCGTCCGGCAGCGCGCGGTGCGTGGGACGCGCCGTGGTCCGGAAGTACCGCGCGAGCGTCTGGAGCCGAACGTTGGGGACGTCGGGCCAGACCACCCGGCGCGCCAGGCGCGCGGTGCACACCGGCGGGGGCGGCAACGGCTCGTAGTGCAGCCTCGCGAACGCCACGTTGAGGAACGTGAAGTCGAAGCGGGCGTTGTGAGCCACGAACACGCGGCCGGCGGCGAATTCCGCCAGCGATGGCACCACCTGCTCGATCGTCGGCGCCCCGGCCACCATCGCGTCGTCGATCCCGGTCAGCCGGGTGATGGGGCGGGGGATCGCCGTGCCGGGGTTCACGAGCGTCTCGAACACGCCGATCCGCTCGCCCCCGCGGAAGCGGACGGCGCCGATCTCCGTGATGCGGGAGTCGGCGGGGGAGCCGCCGGTGGTCTCGAGGTCGACCACGACGAACTCCACCTCGGCGAGCGGCACCGCCTCGTCGAGCGTTCCCTGCACGGCCTGCGCGAGCACCACCCTCCTCGCCGGGCCGCGCGGGCCCCGAACCATACTCGAACACCCGTTCGGTGGTCAAGAGCGGGGTAGGCTGCGGTCGTGCGATTCGCCGTGAACGTGCCCAACGTGGGGACCCTCGATGGCCTGCTCGACCTGGCGGTGGCGGCGGAGGGGGCAGGCTGGGACGGGTTCTTCGTCTGGGACCAGATGGGCTTCATGACGGGGGTGCCGGTGACGGTCTTCGACCCGTGGGTCGCCCTGGCCGCCGTGGCCGAGCGCACGCGACGCATCCGGATCGGGACCATGATCACGCCGTTGGCGCGGCGGCGGCCCTGGAAGCTCGCCCGCGAGACGGTGACCCTGGACCACCTCTCCGGGGGCCGGGTGATCCTCGGCGTCGGGTTGGGGTATCCGCCCGACGCCGACTTCGAGCTGCTGGGCGAAGACGCGGACCCACGGATCCGGGCCGAGCGCCTGGACGAGGGCCTCGAGGTCCTGACGCGGCTGTGGTCCGGCGACCCGGTCGACTTCGATGGCGACCACTTCCACGTGCACGAGACCCGGTTCCTCCCGACGCCGGTCCAGCGCCCCCGGATCCCGATCTGGGTCGGGGGCGGATGGCCGACGCGAGGGCCGTTCCGCCGGGCGGCCCGCTGGGACGGCGTGTATCCGCTCGGCCTGGACGCCGATGGAGAGCTGGTGCCCTTGGGGGCCCGGGCCTACCCCGAGCTGCTCGAGTACGTGGGCCGCTACCGCACGGATCCCACACCCCTCGAGGTGGTGGCCAGCGGAGTGGCCGACGGGGACCCGGCGGTCGTGGCGCCGTTCGCCGAGGTGGGCGCCACGTGGTGGGTGGAGTCCGACGAAGGCGCGCCCGGCTGGGAGGAGCGGATGGCCGACCGGGTCCGCGGCGGACCGCCCCGGTAGACCTCCTCCGCGCCGCGGGCGGCCGGTGCGGGCGCCGGGAGCGGCCCGACGGCACTCAGCGTGCGCCCGCCAGCACCTCGTGGCGGATGACGTCGGCGGCGGCCGGCAGGTCGGCCACCACGTGGTCGGCGAACGGCTCGGCCGCGGAGAGCTCCTCTGCACCGTGCCCGGTCATCACGAAGATGGTGCAAGCCCCCACCGCTCGGCCCATGGCCATGTCGCCGGCGTGGTCCCCGACCACGAACGCGTCCGACGGCGTGAAGCCGAGCTCGCGAGCGGCCCGATCGACCAGTCCGGTGGCCGGCTTGCGGCAGCCGCAGCCGCCGGCCGGAGCATGCGGGCAGGGGAAGATCCCGTCCAGGTCGGCTCCCCGCGCGCGCAGGAGCTCGCGGAGCCGGTCGTGCACGGCGGCGAGGTCCCCTTCGGTGATCCACCCCCGGCCGACCGGCGATTGGTTGGTGACGACCGCGACACCGAGGCCGAGCTCTCGGAGCAGGCGGATGGCCTCGGGGGCGCCGTCGATCAGCCGGAGCTCGTGCGGGGCGAGCACGTAGCCGATCTCCTCGTTGATCGTCCCGTCGCGGTCCAGGAGCACGAATCGGCGCGTCACGGGGACTTCCGGCAGCGCCCGGCCGGCGGAGCGGCGTCGTCGTTCATCCGCGCCCCAGTATGGGTGCGGGCGCCAGGACGTGACCACGCCACAGAGCGGCTCGGGCGGCGCTACGCGATGTCGGCTCGAGACCGACCGTGGCTCAGGCCACGAACCGGATCAGCCGCCGCCGTTGCTGCTCGGTCAGGCCGCCCCAGACGCCGTACCGCTCGCTGTTCTTGAGCGCCCAGGCCAGACACGTCTCCCGGAGGCCGCACGCCCCGCAATACGCGAGGGCCGGCCCGGCCTCCTCCTCGGAGGTCGGGAAGAAGACGTCGGGATCGATGCCGTGGCAGGCGGCCTTGTCTTGCCACATGTCGGGTGGGGAAGGGTTGGTGGGGAGGGCTCTCAGGTCGATGCCGGCGATGCGCTCCTTCGTCACGATCGACTCCTGCCTCGTCCGACCGGATACCCGCGCCGCGCAGCGGAGCCGGGCACTGCGGTTGTAGCAGACGGCCGGCCGGTGGAAACAGTCTTGAAAACTCGTCTGCGGAGTAGTAAATGGAGCGCTTCCAGCCGCCTCGGCCCGACGGGCTCAGCGAGGCCGGAGGGACGTGCCCTCGGTCGTCGCCAGGGGGCCTTCCCGGGCGTCCCACCGGACGCGGGCGATCCCTGTGGAGCCCATGGCGCTCGTCAGCGCCCCGGCCTCCCGCCCGGCGCCGTCCACCACCGTCCCGGGCTCCAGGGGGCCGTCGGCCTCGACCGGGAGGACGACCCGCGGGGGGTGGCCCAGGTTCGCCACCTTGGCCACGGACTCCTGGCCGAGGAAACATCCCTTGCTCCGATCGGTGACGGGGGCGGCATCCCACCCGGCCTCGGCGGGCAGCGAATTGGCATCGAGGTCGATCGGGAACCTGGGCTCGCCCCGGCGGATCCGCCGGCTCTCCACGGCATGGGCATCCGCCGGCTCGAGTCCGTCCCGGGCGAGACGGCCGCGAACGTCCCGGAGCGAGGCCTCGTCGTCGTCGACGAGCAGGTCGGCCCCGCCGCCCAGCGCCGAGGGGCCCGATGCTCGTTCCGCCCATGCCGGCGGCTCCGGACGGCCCGGGATCGCGACCAGCCGGAGCCTCGGGGATGCCAAGCGCACGTCGGAGGACAAGACATACGGGGAGAGCAGCTCGTCGATCGCCTCCGGCTGGCCCGGTGGCTGCGCCAGGAGGACGTCGCCCGCCTCCATGCCGATCACGTGGAAGGTGGCTCGGATCATTCCCGTGGGCGTCAGAAGGAGCGAGCGGCGAGCCTCGAGCTCACCCAACGAGGCCAAGTCCGTGGTCACCAGGTCGTGGAGCCAGTCCCGGGCAGCGCCGCCGACGACGAGGACGAGGCGGAACCCGTCGAGCTCCGCGTAGGCACGTCCGCGGTCGAGGGCCGTCGGGTCCGACACGTGCAGGGGCTGGGGGGGCACTCTGAGAGGATAGGCATCCGTGGACGTTCCGAGGACGCTCGTCGTCACGAACGACTACCCACCGCGCGTCGGGGGCATCCAGCGGACCGTGGAGGCCGTGGTGCGACAGCTTCCTCCGGACCGGGTCGGGGTGGTGTGCCCGGCGTGGGAGGGCTCGCCGGCGTTCGATGCCGAGGCGGGCTACCGCCTGTTCCGCCAGCCGGAGCGGTTCGTGTGGCCGACGCCCGACGCCGGCAGGCGGGTCCGGGCGGCCGTCGCGGAGTTCGACGCGGACGTCGTGTTGTTCGGAGCCGTCTACCCGCTGGCGATGCTCGGTCCCGGCCTCGAGCGGCGTGGGACGCCGTACACGTGCCTCGCCCACGGGTTCGAATACTGGCTCTCGATCGCGCCCGGGACGCATCTGTGGATGCGCCGCGCGACCAGGCGGGCCTCTCGTATCGCCGTCTGCAGCGAGTTCATCGCGCGGGTGGTTCGGGCGGCGGTCCCCGACCGCGTGCCGGTCTCCGTTCTCTACCCGGGCGCCGACGTCGACGCCTTCCACCCCGACCTGCCGACCGACGACCTCGAGGAACGCCTGGGCATCGCGGATCGGCCCGTCGTCGTGTGCGTGAGCCGGCTCGTCCCGCGCAAGGGACAGGACGTCCTGATCGGGGCCATGCCGGAGATCCGCCGGAGGGTCCCCGACGCGACGTTGTTGCTGGTCGGGGCCGGCTCGTACCGGGAGAAGCTGGAGGTGATGGCGGCGGCGGCCCCGCCCGGGTCCGTGGTGTTCGCCGGCGAGGTTCCGGAGGCCGAGTTGCCCCGCTACTACCGGGCGGGCGACGTGTTCGCCATGCCCTGCCGCACGCGCCTGGGCGGCCTCGAGGTGGAGGGGTGGGGGAACGTGTTCATCGAGGCGGCGGCCTGCGGGCTCCCGGTCGTGGTGGGGGATTCGGGCGGCGCGCGCGAATCGCTGGTGGACGGCGTGACCGGGACGCTGGTGAACGGCCGGAGCGTCGGCGAGGTCGCCGAGGCGGTCGGTTCCCTGCTCGAGGACCCCGGACGTGCGTCGGCGATGGGAGCGGCCGGGCGGACGCGCGTGGAACGCCACTTCTCCTGGGCGCGGGTGGCGGCGCAGCTCAACGGCTGGCTGAACGAGGCGGCGGCGTAGGGGTCGCGGTCGGGGGGCTCAAGGACGGAAGGCGACGGGCCGAACGTGCCTGTATGGACGAGTCCGCACGTGCGGGGTGGGGCGCCGGCCAGGTGACGGGGGAGCGGCGCTGTCCGAGCTGCGGCGGCCTGGCCTCGCTCGACGCCGAGTGGTGCGGACAGTGTTTCGCGCCGCTGCGCAGGGAGCAACGGCCCTCGGAGCCGGCGGCCTCCGGGGTTCCGCCGGAGCCGGACGTCCCGCCGCTCCCGCCGCCCCGACCGGGCTCGACGAACGCCGTGGCGGTGGCCACTCCCGGGGGAGGGAGCCTCGAGGTCTCCGGCGGGACGGCGTCGTGGGACTGCCCGGTCTGCGGCGAGCGCAACTCGCTGGAGGCGATCGTCTGCGCCGTGTGTTCCACCCCGTTCGGCCGGCTGTTCGAGGAGCCCGCGCCGGGCCCGGAGGTCGAACCGCGGACGGCGACGGCGTGGTCGCTGGCGTTCCCCGGACTCGGCCACTGGAAGGCCGGACACCGGGCGGACGCCGTCGCCCGGATGGTGCTGTTCACGTGGACGTTCGGGACCGTGCTCCTGATCCTGCTCTCGAGGTCCGGGCGAGGGATCGGCTCGTTCGTTCCCCTGTTCAGCCTGTACCTGTGCGCGGCCGCATCGGTGTACGTGCTCTCGGCCGTGGACGCCGGCCGAGCGGCCGCCGACCGTCCGCCCGTGGTCTCGTCGCGGGCGCTCTCGTGGATGTCGGCCGCGCTCGTGCTCGTGTCGATCGTGATGGCGACCTTCGTCGCCCTCCACAGCGCACGTGGGTAGCATGCAATCGTGACCGAACGCACCGAAGGCCAGGTCCTGATCGAGGCCTCGGCGGCCGAGATCATGGACGTGCTCACCGACTTCGAGGCTTATCCGGAGTGGGCCGACGTGAAGTCGGTCCAGGTGCTGGAGCGTGGCGAAGGGGGCGTCGGGACCCGCGTGGCTTTCGAGGTCGAGGTGCCGCTGCTCGGGCGGGCCAGCTACACGCTCGCGTACCGGTACGCGCCCGCGGACCTCGGTATGTCGTGGGTCTCGACGGAGGCGCACGGGGCCGTGTCCCACATCTCCGGCGAATACCTGCTCACCGAGATGGACGAGGACGAGACGACCGTGACCTACCGGTTGTCGGTGGACCTGGGGGTCCTGCTCCCGGGATTCGTCCGGACCCAGGGCGAGAAGCGGGTGATCGAGAACGCCCTGGAGCGTCTCAAGCACCGTGTCGAGGGCGTGGGGCGTCACCTCGAAACGGGCTGAGCGGGCCCGCCCGCGTTAGGCTGTCGGTGGATGCGCGTCGTGCTGTTCACCGGAAAAGGTGGCGTGGGCAAGACGACCGTGGCCGCCGCCACCGCCGTCCGGGCCGCTCGAGCGGGCCGCCGAACCCTGGTCATGAGCACCGATCCGGCGCATTCCCTGGCCGATTCCTTCGACGTCGTGGTGGGGGAGAGCGCCACGGCACTGATGCCGAACCTGTGGGCCGAGCAGATCGACGCACAGGGACGGCTCGAGAGCAACTGGCGCGAGATCCAGGACTACTTCGTGCAGTTGATGAACTGGGCGGGTGTCGACACGATCCAGGCCGAGGAGCTCTCGGTGATCCCGGGACTGGACGAGGTGTTCAGCCTCATCGACGTGAAGCGCCACGTCGACGCCGGCAGCTACGACCTCCTCGTGGTGGACTGCGCGCCCACCGCCGAGACCCTCCGGCTCCTGTCGCTTCCCGAGGTGATGAACTGGTACATCGAACGCATCTTCCCGGTGCAGCGACGGCTGGTGAAAGGCGTTCGGCCCATCATGACCCGCATGACGAGCCTGCCCATCGCGGGCGACCGGTTCTTCGCCGCGGTGGAGCGTTTGCACCACAACCTCGACTCGGTTCACCGCATCCTGACCGACGAGGAGACCTCGACGGTGCGGCTCGTGGTGAACCCGGAGAAGATGGTGATCGCCGAGGCGCGACGCACCTACACGTACCTCGGGCTGTTCGGCTACCGCGTCGACGCCGTCGTCGTGAACCGCATCATCCCCGACGACGTGAACGATCCCTACTTCGAGAAGTGGAAGGACATCCAGGCCGAACACCTGCGCACCGTGCACGAGTCCTTCGAGCCGGTGCCGATCCTGACCGCGAGATTGTTCGACCGCGAGATGGTCGGCATCGACCTCTTGGAAGACATGGGGGCGGAGGTCTACGGCGAGCGCCCGGTGACCGACGTGTTGTTCCGGGATCAGCCCATCCGGGTTCGACGCCGGGCCGGTGGGTACGTGCTGGTGATGCGACTACCGTTCGTGTCGCGAGACGACATGGACATCCACCGGCGGGGGGAGGAGCTGTTCGTGCGCGTCGGCAGCTACAAACGCAATCTCGTCTTGCCCCAGACGCTCCAGCGCCTCGAGGTGCGCGGGGCGAACTTCGTCGGAGACAACCTGGAGATCGGCTTCTCGAAGGTCGCGCCGGACGCGACCGAGACGGGGAGGAGGACAGGTGCCTGAGACACGAACGCGGCGGAGCTCGGACCGCCCGAGCGCGAGCGGAGGAACCACGGCCCGTCGGGCCGCGTCGAAACGGTCTTCTCCCACCGGGGAGGCGGCGACCCGGGAGCGGCCGGCCGAGACGGCCGGGCCGCCGGTCTGCACGGTGGCGTTCTGTCCGATCTGCCTGGCGGTGACGGCGGCGCAGGGAGCCGCGCCCGACGCGATGGACCATCTGCTTCGGGCGGCGCGCGAGTTCTTCCTGGCCGCGCGCGCCCTGATGGACGCCCGCGCGGACGGCCTGGCCCGGACGGCGGCCGGTCCCACGCGGCTCGAGAAGATCGACATCGCATGACCGAGCTCGAGCGGGGGTTGATGCGAAAGCTGGCGGACTGGGACCCCGGCGACGCACCGGTCACCACGGTGTTCCTGACGGTGGACGGGCGCCGACGTCCCCGCCGCGTGGACTACGAGCGGCGTCTGGACGAGCTGTTGCGCCGGGTCCGCGAGCAGGCCGGTGGCCTCGACCGGGACGCCGTTCGCTCGGTCGAACGCGACGTGGCCGCGATGACGGCGTACGTCCGAGACGAATTCGAGCGCGGGGACGTGCGCGGGCTCGCCCTGTTCTCCTCGAGCGCCGCGGGACTATGGGAGGTCATCCCGGTCCCGCGACCCGTCCACGACCGGGCGGTGGTCGCTCCACAGGCCGACCTGCTGCCGCTCGAGGCGGTGCTCGAGACGTACCGGCCGACCTGCGCTGCGCTCGTGGACTATTCGAGTGCCCGGCTGTTCCTGGTCGAGCTCGGCCGCATCGCGGAGGTCGGCGACCTGCACGACGAGGTGCCGAACCGCCACGACCAGGGCGGGTGGGCGCAGATGCGGATGCAGCGCCACGTCGACGACCACCGCGCGAAACACCTCAAACGCGTTGCCGAGGACCTGTTCGCGTTGTCGCGCCGCCGTCCGTTCGAGCATCTGGTGCTGGCCGGGCCGGCCGAGGCGCACCGCGATCTGGAGGGGAACCTGCACGACTACCTCCGCCAGCGGGTGCGCGGCACGGTGACGTTGCCGATGGCGGCGTCGACGGCCGACGTCCTGTCCCGCGTGTTGGAGATCGAGGAGTCCATCGAACGCGACCGGGAACGTGACGCGATCGACCGGCTGGCCAGCGCCGCCGGGGCGAACGACCACGGGGTGGCGGGGCTGGACGCGACGCTCGAGGCGCTCGCCGGCGGCCGCGTGGGCGAGCTCGTCGTGTCGATCGCGTCGTCTGCGCCGGGATGGCGGTGCCGATCGTGCGGGCGTCTGGCGACGGCGCGGGGTCCCTGCCCCACCTGCGGGAACTCGATGGATCCGGTGCCCGATGTGGTCGAGTCGGCGGTGGCGTCCGCGTACCGTAGCGGCGCCACCGTGGAGACGGTCCTCGGCGACGGGCTCGAGCCGCTCGGCGGGATCGGGGCCATCCTGCGGTTCTAGGGGGGTGTGGGGGCTCAAGAAGCGAGCCGACAGGCGAGCGTAGCCCCCCACGAACAAGGGTGTGGCCCGGCGTGGCGCGGCCGCCGTGTGGATCGAGCCGCGCTCGGAAGGAGGGTCGTTTTGGGCGACGGCGAAGCCGTCGGCATCGACGTCGGCGGGACGAAGATCAACGCGCTGCGGGTGGCGCGCGACGGGGAGATCCTCGACCGGAAGACCACGCGGACGCCCGCCGAGGACCCCGAGGCGACGCTCGCGTCGATGGTCGAGCTCGCGGAGGCCATGCGCACCGACGACGTCCTCGCCGTCGGGGTGGGTGCCGCCGGCCTGGTGGACGTGAGGGACGGCGTGTTGCGGTTCGCGCCCAATCTCGCCTGGCGCGAGCTGCCGATCGCGGGCCGGATGCGGGACGTGCTCGGGCTGCCGGTCCAGGTGGACAACGACGCGAACGTCGCCGCCTACGCGGAGTACCGGTTCGGAGCGGGACGTGGGTACCGGCATCTCCTGCTCGTCGCAGTTGGGACCGGGATCGGCGGGGGCATCGTCGAGAACGGGCGGCTGTTCCGCGGCGCCCACGGGTTCGCCTCGGAGATCGGCCACATCATCGTCGAACCAGAGGGCCCGCGATGCGGCTGCGGGAACCGGGGGTGCTGGGAACAGGTGGCCGCCGGCCGCGCCATCGGCCGGTTGGGTCGGGAGGCCGTTCGCCGGCACCCGGATTCGCTCCTGGCTCGGTCCGCGTCGGGGAACCCCGACGACGTCACCGGCGCGGACGTCACGAAGGCGGCCAGACGCGGGGACCCGCCCGCCCTCGAGGTCCTCGCCCAGGTGGGGCGCCGGCTCGGCGAGGGGATCGCCGGCCTGGTCAACGTGCTCGACCCCCAGATCGTCGTGGTCGGCGGCGGCGCCATCCGAGCGGGAGACCTCCTGCTGGAGCCGGCCAGGGCGGCCTTCCAGAGCTCGGTCGAGGGGTTCCACCATCGGCCGCCCGTGCCGATCGTGGCCGCGGTGCTGGGCAACGACGCCGGCGCGGTGGGCGCGGCCTCGCTGGCCCTCGAGGAGCTCGGCAGCGTGCGGTCGTGAGCCCGATGCGGATCGGGCTCCTCCTGCCGATGGCCTCGGCAGCGCCCGAAGGCGTGATCGAGTTCGCCCAACGCGCCGAGGCGCTCGGCGCGGATGGTCTGTTCGCGTTCGACCACCTGTTCCCGCCCGGGGCGCCGGCGGATCGTCCCTCGCTCGAATCCACGGCCACGCTGGGGGCGGTCGCGGCGGTCACCACTCGGGTGTCGATCGGGACCCTGGTGGCGCGGGCCTCGCTGCGTTCGGCCGGCCTGCTGGCCAAACACGTGGTGGCGCTGGACGACCTGAGCGACGGCCGGTTCGTCCTCGGCATCGGCACCGGAGACCGCCTCAGCAAAGCCGAACACGATGCGTTCGGGCTGGCGTATTTGGGTCCCGAGGTCCGGCGGACCCATCTCGCCGAAACCGTGGCGGCGCTGCGGGCGCTGCTGGCGGACCGTCCGTTCGAGGGGGGAGATCACGTCCCGCCGGTAGCCGGGCCGGTGCTGCCCCGCCCTCGGACGCCGGGGGGTCCGCCCATCTGGATCGGTGGGGTCTCCGAGGAGGCCGTCCGGGTGGCCGCCCGAGGGGGAGACGGGTGGAACGGCTGGGCCCTGGACCTCGAGACGTTCGCGGCTCGGGCATCCCTGCTCCACGCCGAATCCGGTGGTCGCGCCGTCGAGGCCACGTGGGGCGGCGCCGTGGTCATCGGCGACGACCGGGACGACGCCGACCGCCGGGCTGCGGGGCGCCGAGCTCGGGGGATCCGCGACGACGCGTTCGTGGGCGATCCGGAGGCGGCTGCGGAGTTCCTCTCGGCCCTCGCCGAGGGCGGCGCGTCGTGGGCGGTGCTGCTCGTGGCGGGCGGTGCGGAACGGTTGGGCCTGCTCGCCGAGCGTGTCCTGCCCAGGGTCTCCGGGGGGCCGTCCTGAGCCGAGACCGCCCTTCCCATCACCGGAAGCGTGACAAACGGGCGCTCCGGCGGTTGGTGATCGCCCGGCGCGACGAGCTCGACGCGAAGGACCGGGCGGACCGCAGCCGGCGGATCGCCGACCGGGTCCTCGGCCTGCCCGAGGTCCTCGAGGCGGGGACGATCATGGTGTTCTGGTCGTTCGGCTCCGAGGTGGAGACGGCCCCGCTGATCGAGCGGCTGCGGGAGGCGGGGGCCCGGGTGGCCTTGCCCCGGGTGGAGGACCGCGAGGTCGTGGCGGTGGCCCATTCCCCCGGCGGCGCGATGGCTCCATCGCGGTTCGGCGGCATGGAGCCGACCGGGGCCGACGTCCTGGAGCCCGACCAGGTGGACCTCGTGATCGCGCCGGGGGTCGCCTTCGACCGGCAGGGCGGACGAGTGGGCTACGGCGGGGGCTTCTACGATCGCTTCCTGGGACGGGTCCGGGCCGGCGTCCCGGCGATCGCCGTGGCCTTCGCCGTTCAGCTGGTGGACCGGGTCCCGGAGGGGCCGATGGATCGGCGCGTCGACGTGATCGTCACCGAAGACGAGGTGATCCGGTGCGCGACGGCACCCGGCGAATCGGGTTGAACGGCGAATCAAACCCGTGAGAGGATGCCGCCTCGATCCGCGACGGCGAAACCAGGAGGACCGGTGAGCGAGGACGAGGCGATCAGGACGGCGTTCCACGAGGTGACACAGGCCATGGGCGGCACCCACGTCGCGGACGGCGGCTGGTACTGGCTCGAGGGGTTCGGCGACACGGCCAAGGAGTACGCGGCCGTGCGCGACGACGTGGCCGTGTGGGACGTTTCTCCGCTGAACAAGTGGGACTTCCGGGGACCCGACGCGCTGCGGGCCGCGCAATACGTGTTCAGCAACGACGTGTTGGGGCTGGAGATCGGCCAGGCCCGGTACGGGGCGTTCCTCGACGCGGACGGGTTCATGGTCGACGACGGGACGGTGTTCAACACCTCGCGGCCCGACCACTGCTGGGTCATGACCAACGGCAAGGACCTCCAGGACTACTTCACCGAGATGCTGAAGGGCTTCGACGTGGACGTGGAGTGGATCGCGCCGGCCATGCCGCACCTCGGCGTGATCGGGCCGCGCTCCCGCGAGGTCGTCCAGGCGCTGACCGACGCCGACCTCTCCTCGCTGCGCTACTTCCGGTTCCTGCCCGACCCCGCGCGGGTCGGCGGCGTGGAGGTCGTCCTGTCCCGAACGGGGTTCGGCGGCGAGCTGGGGTACGAGCTGTTCCTGACGAACGCGGAAGACGCGGAGGCGTTGTGGAACGTGGTGCTGGGAGCCGGGATCACGCCGTTCGGGGCGACGGCGATCGAGATCCTCCGGATCGAGGCGGGGCTCATCGTGACCGACTACGACTACGAGCCGCACCAGCGCTCGCCGTACGACTTCGGGCTCGACCGGCTGGTCGCGCTGGACTCGCCGGCCGAGTTCGCCGGCAAGGACCGGCTCCGGGAGATCGCGGCCGACCCGCCGAACCGGTTCGTCACGCTGAAGGTCCACGGCGACGTCTTGCCCGACTATGGCGCCGCCGTGACGGCCGACGGCCAGGAGGTCGGCGTCCTCACCAGCCCGACGGACAGCCCGCGGTTCGGCAAGATCGGGCTGGCGGTGGTCCGCAGCGGCTTCGCCACCCTCGGAATCGAGCTCGAGGTCGCCGTGGAGGGCGGCTCGGCCGGGGCCACCGTGGACGTGCTGCCGATCTACGACACGAACAAGAC
>DASUTU010000054.1:0-22417 GCA_036374435.1 Actinomycetota bacterium
GGACGCGATCATCTACGAGCTGCACGTCCGGGCCTTCCAGGACGCGCTGGGAGACGGGACGGGCGACTTCACCGGCCTCGCCAGCCGGCTGGACTACCTCCAGGACCTCGGCATCACCGCGATCTGGCTGCTGCCCTTCTACCCCTCGCCGCTGAAGGACGACGGGTACGACACCGCCGACTACACCGACGTCCACCCCGCCTACGGGACCATGCGCGACTTCCGCGCCTTCCTGCGCGAGGCGCACCGCCGCGGCCTGCGGGTCATCACCGAGCTCGTCTTGAACCACACCTCGGACCAGCACCCCTGGTTCCAGAGGGCGCGCCACGCCAAGCCGGGCAGCGCGGCGCGGAACTTCTACGTGTGGAGCGACTCGCCGGAGAAATACGCGGGGACGCGGATCATCTTCCAGGACTTCGAGCACTCCAACTGGACGTGGGACCACGTGGCCAAGGCCTACTACTGGCACCGGTTCTACTCGCACCAGCCGGACCTCAACTGGGACAACCCCGCCGTCCGCAAGGCGATGCTCCAGGTGCTGGACTTCTGGCTCGACGACGTGGGCGTGGACGGCCTGCGCCTGGACGCGGTGCCCTACCTCTTCGAGCGCGAGGGAACCAACAACGAGAACCTGCCCGAGACGCACGCGGTGCTGAAGCAGATCCGCGCGCTGATCGACGCGAACTACGCCAACCGCATCCTGCTCGCCGAGGCGAACCAGTGGCCCGAGGACGTGAGCGAGTATTTCGGGGCCGGCGACGAGTGCCACATGTGCTACCACTTCCCGCTCATGCCGCGCATCTACATGGCGATCGCGCAGGAGGACCGCCACCCGCTGGTCGAGATCATGCAGCAGACCCCGGCGATCCCCGACACCGCGCAGTGGGCGATCTTCCTCAGGAACCACGACGAGCTCACGCTCGAGATGGTGACCGACGAGGAGCGCGACTACATGTACCGGGTGTACGCCGAAGACCCGCAGGCGCGGATCAACCTCGGCATCCGCCGGCGCCTGGCGCCGCTCCTCGGGAACGACCGTCGCACCATCGAGGTCATCAACGGACTGCTGTTCTCGCTGCCGGGGACCCCGGTCATCTACTACGGCGACGAGATCGGCATGGGCGACAACATCTACCTGGGCGACCGCAACAGCGTTCGAACGCCTATGCAGTGGAGCGCCGACCGGAACGCCGGCTTCAGCCGTGCCAACCCCCAGCAGCTCTACCTGCCGGTCGTCATCGGCCCCGAATACCACTACGAGTCGCTGAACGTCGAGGCGCAACAGGACAACCCGCGGTCGCTGCTGTGGTGGATGAAGCGGCTCATCGCACTCCGCAAGCGGTCGGCAGCGTTGTCCCGAGGCTCGCTGGAGTTCCTGTTCCCCGAGAACCGCAAGATCCTGGTGCTCCTGCGCCAGCTCGAAGACGAACGGATCCTGGTGGTCGTGAACCTGGCCCGGTCGGTCCAGTACGCGGAGCTGGACCTGTCGAGGTTCAAGGAGCTCGTCCCGCACGAGCTGTTCGGCGGGACGGTGTTCCCGCCGATCGGCGACCTCCCGTATTTCCTCACGCTCGGCCCGTTTTCCTTCTACTGGTTCCGGCTGGAGCCCCAGACGGTCGAGGCCGACCTGACCGCCCCTCGACGGCCGCCCGCGATCGACGTCGCCGGCTCCTGGCAGAACGTCTTCTCCAAACGGAACCGGGTCGCGCTCGAGGAGGTCCTGCCGGGGTTCCTGCGGCGAGCGCGCTGGTTCGGCGGCAAAGGCCGGCGGATCAAGTCCACCGAGATCGTGGAGACGATCCCCGTCAGTGGGAACGGCACGCGCGTGGCGGCCGTGATCGCGATCGTCGTGGTGGACTACGTGGAAGGGGATCCCGAGACCTACGTGTTGCCGCTGGGATGCTCAACGCTCGAACGGACCGCGGAGCTCCTCGAATACAACCCCCGCGCCGTCGTGGCGAGACTCCGGATGCGGGAGGGGGAGCGGGCGCTCCACGACGCCGTCGGCGAGCCCGAGCTCCCGATCGCGTTGCTCGAGGCCGTGCGCCGGAGGCGCCGCCTGGGGGCCGACGGCCTCCGGCTGGAGGCCAACCCGACGAAGGCGTTCCGCCGCCTGGCCGGTCCGCCGGACGAGCTCGGGGAGCCCCGTCTCCTGCTCGCTGAGCAGAGCAACAGCTCGGTCGTGTTCGGCGACCGCCTGGTGCTGAAGCTGTACCGGCGGATCGAGCGCGGTCTCAACCCCGACCTGGAGCTTGGGCGGTTCCTGACCGACCGCGCCGGGTTCGAGCACATCGCGCCGGTCGCCGGCGGCCTGGAGTTGCGCCGGGGACCGGGCCAGCCGACCACGATCGGCATCGTGCACGGCTTCGTGCCCAACGAGGGAGACGCCTGGTCCTACGCCACCGACCGGGCCCGCGACTACTTGGAGTCCGCCCTGGCCCGCGCCACGGCGCGCCCGGAGATCGAGGTGCCGCTGCTGTCGGTGTTCGACGTGGTCGACGACGGGCCGCCGGAGCTGGCCGTCGAGACCATGGGCGAGTTCCTGGAGTCCGCCCGCCTGCTCGGACAACGCACCGCCGAGATGCACCGTGCCCTGGCGAGCGATCCGGACGACCAGGCCTTCGCGCCCGAACGCGTCACGGCCCTGTACCAACGATCGCTCTTCCAGTCATTGCGCGCCTCCGCCAACGGCACCTTCCAGCTCCTGCGGGGACGGGCCAGCCTGCCGGGAGCGGACCTGGTGCTCGGGGTCCAGGACGCGATCCTCGACCGTTTCCGGTCCGTGTTGGACATCCGCATCACGGGGTCCCGGCTGCGGATCCATGGGGACTTCCACCTGGGCCAGGTCCTCTACACGGGGCGGGACTTCGTCATCATCGACTTCGAAGGGGAGCCGGCGCGGCCGCTCGGCGAGCGCCGGATCAAACGGCTGGCGCTGGTGGACGCGGCCCGGATGGTCCGGTCCTTCCACTACGCGGTGAACTCGGTGGCGCGCCAGGGCGACCTGGTCGAACCCGAACGTGCCGCGCCCATCGCGCCGTGGGTCCGCCTGTGGTACGTCTCCGCCGCGGGAGCCTTCCTGCGTTCGTACCTGGAGGAGGTCAAGGGGGCGCCGTTCCACGCCCAGACGCGGGAGGAGACCCGCGTGCTCTTGCAGATCTTCCTGTTGGAGAAGGCGCTGTACGAGATCGCGTACGAGGTGAACAACCGGCCCGACTGGCTTCCGATCCCCGCCACGGGGGTCCTCGAGCTCTTGGAGTCGCCACCGTGATCGCGAGGAGGCAGGCATGAGCCCCGTCCGCCACGACGTCACGCTGTTGTCGGATCAGGACCTCTACCTGTTCAACGAGGGCACCCACGGGCGCCTGTACGAGCGCCTCGGCGCTCATCCGCTGGAGGTGGACGGAGAGCCGGGCACCCTGTTCGGCGTGTGGGCGCCGAACGCCAAGGAGGTCTCGGTGATCGGGGACTTCAACGGGTGGACCCTCGGGGCCGAACCCCTCCGGCCCCGCGGCGACAGCGGCATCTGGGAGGGGTTCGTCCCCGGCGTCGGCGTCGGGGCGCTGTACAAGCTGCACATCGGGTCTCGTGAGGGCGGCTACCGCGTGGACAAAGCGGACCCGTTCGCCGTGTATGCGGAGGTCCCGCCCAAGACGAGCAGCGTGGTGTGGGATCCGACGTACGAATGGGACGACGCCGAGTGGATCCGCGCCCGCGGCGCCGCCAATGCGCTCGACGCGCCGATGAGCGTCTACGAGGTCCATCTCGGATCGTGGATGCGGGACGACGCCGGGTTTCCCACGTACCGGGATCTCGCCCCGCGGCTGGCCGACCACGTCCGGAAGATGAACTTCACCCACGTGCAGCTGCTGCCGGTGATGGAGCACCCGTTCTACGGGTCGTGGGGGTACCAGTCCACCGGCTACTTCGCGCCGACCAGCCGGTACGGAACGCCGCAGGACCTCATGGCGCTGATCGACCTCCTGCACCGCGAGGGCATCGGCGTGATCCTGGACTGGGTCCCCTCGCACTTCGCCTCGGACGAACACGGGCTGGCGTTCTTCGACGGGACGCACCTGTTCGAACACGCCGACCCGCGACAGGGGTACCATCCGGACTGGGGGAGCTACATCTTCAACTACGGCCGGAACGAGGTCCGCAGCTTCCTGCTGTCCTCGGCGATGCACTGGCTGGACCGGTATCACGCCGACGGGCTCCGGGTGGACGCGGTCGCGTCGATGCTCTATCTCGATTACTCGCGCCGCCGGGGCGAGTGGATCCCCAACGAGCTCGGAGGCCGCGAGAACCTCCGGGCGGTCGAGTTCCTCCAGGGCCTGAACTCGGCGATCTACACGGCGCATCCGGACGTGCAGATCATCGCCGAGGAGTCCACGGCGTGGCCCAGCGTGTCCCGGCCGGTGGACGCCGGCGGCCTGGGCTTCGGGATGAAGTGGGACATGGGGTGGATGCACGACACGTTGCTGTACCTGTCGAAGGATCCCGTCTACCGCGCCCACCAGCACGACACGATCACGTTCCGGATGCTCTACGCGTTCGACGAGAACTTCGTCCTGCCTCTCTCCCACGACGAGGTGGTGCACGGCAAGGGATCGCTGCTGGCCAAGATGCCCGGCGATGACTGGCAGCGATTCGCCAACCTGCGGATGCTGTTCGCCTACCAGTTCGCCCTGCCGGGCAAGAAGCTGCTGTTCATGGGGTCCGAGCTGGCCCAGTGGTCCGAATGGAGCCACGAGGTCGGGCTCGACTGGAGCCTCCTGCAATACGCGCCCCACGAAGGGGTGCGGCGGCTGGTCTCGGACCTGGCGGGCCTGCACCGGAGCGAGCCGGCCCTGCACGAGCTCGACCATTCGCCCGCCGGGTTCCAGTGGGTCGACGCCTCCGACCGGGCGGCCAGCGTCCTGTCGTTCCTGCGGGTCGGGCGCTCCGGGCGGCCGGTGTTGTTCGTGGCGAACTTCACGCCGGTGCCGCGCCACCGCTACCGGGTCGGGGTCCCGGCGGGCGGCCGATGGGTGGAGTTGCTGAACACCGACGCCGAGGTCTACGGCGGCAGCGGCCAGGGCAACTACGGCGGGTTGGAGGCGGACGAGATCGGCATGCACGGCCGCGACCGGTCGGTCGCGCTGGTCCTGCCGCCGCTGGCCGCCGTCCTGCTGGCTCCAGAGGCGGGCTGATCCCCCTATGAGGGTCTGGCCCGGAGCGCCGTACCCGCTCGGCGCGACCTGGGACGGCGAAGGCGTGAACTTCGCCCTGTTCTCCGAACACGCCACCGGCGTCGATCTGTGCCTGTTCGAGGGCGCAGACGGGGGACGCGAGGGGCATCGCATCCCGGTGCGCGAACGCACGGATCTCGTCTGGCACCTGTACCTGCCCGACGTGCGGCCGGGAGCCCGCTACGGCTACCGGGTGTACGGGCCGTACTCGCCCGCCGAAGGCCACCGGTTCAACCCGAACAAGGTCCTCCTGGACCCGTACGCGAAAGCGGTCACGGGAACGGTCACGTGGAGCGACGAGGTCTACGGCTACACGATCGGCCACCCCGAGGAGGACCTCTCCTTCGACGAACGCAACAGCGCTCGCAGCGTGCCCAAGGCCGTGGTGGTGGACACCGCCTTCACCTGGGGAGACGACCGGCCCCCGGCGACCCCGTGGAACCGGACCGTCATCTACGAGTGCCACGTCAAGGGGCTGACCAAACGCCATCCCGGCGTGCCGCCCGAGCTGCGGGGCACGTACCTCGGGATGGCCTCCGATCCCATCCTGGACCACCTGCTGTCCCTCGGCGTCACCGCCGTGGAGCTCCTCCCCGTCCACCAGTTCGTCGACGAACGCGACCTGGTGGACCGGGATCTGCACAACTACTGGGGCTACAACTCGATCGCCTTCTTCGCGCCGCACGTCGCCTACGCCACGGGTTGGGGCGGACAGCAGGTGGACGAGTTCAAGTCCATGGTGAAGGCGCTGCACGGGGCCGGGATCGAGGTGATCCTCGACGTCGTCTACAACCACACGGGCGAGGGGAACCGCCTCGGGCCGACGCTCTCGCTCCGCGGGATCGACAACGCCTCGTATTACCGCCTGAACCCCGACGATCCTCGCCATTACATGGATTTCACCGGGACCGGCAACAGCCTGAACATGCTCCATTCCCGGACCATGCAGCTGATCATGGACAGCCTCCGCTACTGGATCACCGAGATGCACGTCGACGGCTTCCGGTTCGACCTGGCGCCGGTGCTGGCCCGAGAGCTGTACGAGGTGAACCGGCTGGGGACGTTCTTCGACATCATCCAGCAGGACCCCGTGATCAGCCAGGCCAAGCTGATCGCCGAGCCGTGGGACCTCGGCGAGGGTGGCTATCAGGTCGGGAACTTCCCCACGGGCTGGGCGGAGTGGAACGGGAAGTACCGCGACTGCGTCCGCCACTTCTGGCGCGGGGACACCGGGCAGGTCCCCGAGCTCGCCTCGCGCCTGTCCGGGTCGAGCGACCTGTACGAGCGGAGCGGCCGCCGGACGTACGCGAGCGTCAACTTCGTCACCGCGCACGACGGGTTCACCCTGCACGACCTCGTCTCATACGAACGCAAACACAACGAGGCCAACGGTCACGGCAACATCGACGGCTCCGACCAGAACCTCAGCCGCAACTGGGGGACCGAAGGCCCCACGGAGTCCACCCGCGTCAACGCGATCCGCGAGCGCATGAAGCGCAACTTCCTGGCCACGCTCGTGCTGTCCCAGGGCGTGTCGATGATCCTGGGCGGCGACGAGATGGGCCGGACCCAGGCCGGCAACAACAACGCCTACTGCCAGGACAACGAGATGTCCTGGGTGGACTGGAGCCTGTCGCCCGCCGACCGGCAGCTCCTGCAGTTCACGCGCGAGGTCCTCGAGATCTTCCGGTCCAACGCGGTGTTGCGACGGCGGACGTTCCTGACCGGGAGGACCATCGGGGACGGCGGGGCCAAGGACCTCTCCTGGCTCCGGCCGGACGGCCGCGAGATGGCCGACGAGGACTGGCAGAACGTCGGCAACCACATCCTCGGGATGTTGCTGCACGGCCGGGCCACCGACGAGGTCGACGAGCGCGGCCGCCCGATCTTCGGCAAGACGATCCTGATGTTGTTCAACGGCGGTGGGCGGTCCAGGCCGTTCACCCTGCCCAGGGTCGGCGACGGGACGGGGACCTGGACGATGTTGATCAACACGGCCCAGCCCGGCTCGCGGGCCGTCCGTGGCGCCACGGTGAACCTGGTGGCGCACTCGTTCCAGCTCCTGCGACTCGAGGAGCCCGCCTAGAATCGTTCGCATGCGGACGGTGTCCTCGTTCATCGGCGGCGCGTGGCGCGAGGACGCGCCGGGCGGTGAGCTCCGGGCCCCGAACCCGGCGCGGCTCGACGAGACCGTGGCCGTGGCCCGCCTGGCCGACTCGACCACGTTCGTCGAAGCCTGCCGCGCGGCGCGCGAGGCGCAGCGCGACTGGGCTCGCGTGCCGGCGCCCGTCCGCGGACGAGCCATCCAGCAGCTCGGGCGCCTGGTGGAGGACAACGCCGAGGCGCTCGCGCGCACGATCAGCCGGGAGATCGGCAAACCGATCCGCGAGGCCCGCGGCTCGGTGCAGGAGGTCGTGGACACCTGCAACTTCTTCGTCTCGGAGGGCCGGCGCCTCTACGGCATGACCGTGCCCAGTGAGCTCCCCGACAAGCAGCTCTTCACGTTCCGCAACCCGGTCGGCGTGGCCGCGATCGTCACCGCCGGCAACTTCCCGGTGGCGGTGCCGTCGTGGTACCTCGTGCCGGCCCTGCTCTGCGGCAACGGCGTCGTGTGGAAACCGGCCGAATACGCCCCGGCGACCTCGGAGGCGCTCGCCCGGCTGTTCGAACACGCCGGGTTCCCGCCGGGCGTGTTCAACCTGGTGCTGGCCGACGGGCCGACGGCCTTCGAGGGGCTCGAGCGCGGCCTCACCGAAGGAGTCATCGACAAGGTGGGGTTCACCGGCTCCACGGAGGTGGGCCGCCGGATCGGCGAGCTCTGCGGCCGCCACCTCCAGTCGGCCTGCCTCGAGCTCGGCGGCAAGAACCCGCTCGTCGTGATGCCCGACGCCGACCTCGACCTGGCCGTGGACGGGGCGTTGTTCAGCGGGTTCGGGACGGCCGGGCAGCGGTGTACCTCCCTCGGCACGGTCGTCGTGCAGGCGTCGGTGCACGACGAGTTCCTGGCCCGGTTCGCCCGCGCGGTGGAGGAGGCGCCGATCGGCGACCCGTTCGAGGACGTCCTGTACGGGCCGATGATCAGCGCCCGCTTCTGCGACCGGTTCCTGGGCTGGCTCGACTGGATCCGGCCGCACCACCGGGTCCTGGGGTCGTCGGGCACCGGGCGGATCACCTTGGAGAACCCGCGCGCCGGGTTCGTCGGCGATCCCGACGCCGGCCTGTACTGCCACCCGACGATCGTCGACGGCGTGACGATGGACGACGACCTGTACAAGCAGGAGACGTTCGGGCCGATCGTGGGTGTGGCGACCTTCGAGGACCTGGACGAGGCGCTGACGATCGCGAACGGCCACGGCTACGGCCTGACCTCCTCGATCTACACGAACGACCCGAAGGCCGTGTTCCGGTTCCGCGAGGGCATCTCGGCCGGGATGGTGAGCGTGAACAACTCGACCTCGGGCGCGGAGGCGCACCTCCCGTTCGGCGGCAACGGGCGCAGCGGGAACGGCTCCCGTCAATCGGGGGTGTGGGTGCTCGAGCAGTTCACGCGGTGGCAGGCCATGAACTGGGACTACAGCGGGCGGCTCCAGAAGGCGCAGATGGACGTCCTCGACGTCTCGGGCGACCCGTCGTTCCGCCTGCCTTAGGAGTGAGGGTCAAGCTCGGAGGATCTCGCTCGCCGGGAACCGGACCTCCGGAAGGGCGGCGGGTCCGAGCTCACCGTCCGGGCCGGCCTCCTCGCGCTCGCGATAGTCCTCGCCCGCCGGGCTCCGGCACACCTCGACGAGTCGGCGGTTCAGATCCACGATCCAGATCTCGGGGATCCCGGCGCGTGCGTAGAGCGGGGCGTTCACCTGCCGATCGTAGGTGGCCAGACGATGGCCCGCCCTTCGACCATTCGCGAGAGGACGGGTAGGAACCGACTCACGTGGCTCGTGTGCGCTGGACCGATGGGGGGCATCTCGACGATCTCGCCCTCGATCAGTTCGACGCGGTCGTGGGGTCCGAGGATGCCCGCATCGGCCATCCGGTAGTAGTCGGCGACCGTGAAACGGTGCGGGCGTGGTGTTGCCGTGGCCTCCATATCCATACCTCCTGCACTGTAGCCCTCCCCATCGGTCCGGGAAGAGGCCGCCCGCGAGGACGGTACGGTGTCCCACCGACATCCAGAGCTCGGGGCTCGACACACCGCCGATATGCTTCCCGCGCGATGGCCGACTCCGAGCTCACGGTGGTCCGTGCCGGACGGCTGGTCGACGTCGTTGCCGGGCAGGTGCGCGATTCCCAGGTGGTCGTGGTGCGCGGCGACCGGATCGAGTCGGTCGGCCCCGACGACGGCTCCGTGCCCGACGGCGCGCGCGTGCTTGACCTGTCGAGCCACACCGTGCTGCCCGGCCTGATCGACTGCCACACGCATCTGGCCGGCGAGATCGAGTCCGGCCACGGCTACGCCTCGTTGATCCTTCGGACCGGGGCCCAGGAGGCGCTGGCCGGAGTTCGGAACGCCCGCGACACCCTGCTGGCGGGCTTCACGACGGTGCGCGACGTCGGAACGTTCCGGGCGCTGGTGGACGTGGCGCTTCGCGACGCCATCGACGCGGGGGACGTACTCGGGCCGCGGATGCGATGCGCCGGCGCGTTCGTCACGTGTTCGAGCGGCGGAGGGGACGTGACGGGTCTGGCTCCTGACATGGATCTCGCGGTGGCGCGCGAGCTCCGGTTGGGGGTGGCCGACTCGGCGGACGAGATCCGGGCGGCCGTGCGGCGGCTCCTGCACGCCGGGGCCGACCACATCAAGGTCATCGCCACCGGCGCCGTGTTGACCGAAGGGACGGTCCCGGGCGCTCCCGAATACTCCGAAGCGGAGCTCCGAGCCGCGGTCGAGGAGGCGGCGTTGTACGGGGCGCACGTGGCCGCCCACGCCCACGGGGCCGAAGGAATGAAGCGGGCCATCCGCGCCGGGGTTCGGTCGATCGAACACGGCTCGCTGATGGACGACGAAGCCATCGCCATGCTGGCGGGCCCCGACACGTACCTGGTGGCCGACGTGTGGGAGGGGGACTGGATCGCCGAGCAGGGCCGGCGCGCCGGGTGGTCCGAGGAGGTCCTGCGCAAGAACGACGAGACCACCGAGGCGCAGCGGGTCGGGTTCCGCAAATGCGTCGAGGCCGGCGTCAAGCTGGTGTTCGGGACCGACAGCGGCGTGTACCCGCACGGCATGAACGCCCGGCAGTTCGCGACCATGGTCGAGCACGGCATGACGCCGATGCAGGCCGTCCGGAGCGCCACGATCGTCGCCGCGGAGCTGATCGGATGGGATGACCGCGTCGGCGCCCTGGAGCCGGGGCGGTTCGCCGACTTGATCGCGGTCGAGGAGGATCCGATCCGGGACGCGGCCGCCCTGACCGACGTCGCCGTGGTGGTCAAAGGCGGCGAGGTGGTGAAGGATCACCGCGTCCCAGACTCGCCGCGCCCCGAGGCCGAGGGGTAGGCTGTCCGGGTCGCCGGCAGTCGCCTGTAAAGGAGCGTTCGATGAAGACCTGCCCGTACTGCGCCGAGGAGATCCAAGACGCCGCCATCCGCTGCCGGTGGTGCCTCACGTGGCTGGTGGAAGAGATCCCCGTCGGCGCGGAGACCATGCCCGGCATGGCCGCGGCCGAGCCGGCGGCCGTGAGCGTGCCCGAGGTGGCCGAGCCGGCCGCGATGATGGAGGAGCCGGCCCCCGAGGCCGTCGAGCCCGCCGCGATGGAGGAGCCCGCCCCGGCCATGGAGCCGGCCATGGAGCCGGCCCCGACCGAACCGATGGCCGCCGAGGCTGCTCCGGCCGAAGCCGCGCCCGCAGAAGCAACGCCGGCTGCCGCCCAGGACGCGAAGATCGATTTCACCCACACCGGGACCCGGTACCTGCTCGGGTACGGCGGTGACTACTTCGGCATCTGGGACCGGAACGCCCCACAACAGGCCGTCGAGCGGTTCCCGCGCACGGACGATGGCTGGGCGAGCGTCTGGGCCCGGTATTCGGCGATCGAGACGAACTGGATGGACCTGCGGACGGGTCAGAAGTCGACCTGAGCCGCCGCGGCGGGTGCCGCTGCTAGGCTTCCTACCTGCCCCGCGGGCGTAGCTCAATGGTAGAGCTCCAGCCTTCCAAGCTGGTGGTGCGGGTTCGATTCCCGTCGCCCGCTCGACGCCGACCGATCCCCGACCGAGGTCTCATCCGGACGCCGGTAGCCAAGAGCTCGTAGGAGAACGGCACGCTTGACCGGAGGGGTACGTCCGCGTGGGTGCGTCGTCAGACGTGGATGACCTGCAGTCCCGGCACCTCGTCATAGTCGGCGTCTTGGGATGCGACCGGGATGTGGTTGGCGATCGCGGCTGCAGCGATCCATGAGTCGTTGAGGGGCATCCGCTTCGCCTCATCGCGTAATGCCAGGCGCAGGACGGCCCAGGCGTGAGCCACCGCTGCGTCGATCGGGAGTGGGTCGAGGGCTTCGGCGCGAGACAGCGTCTCCAGCCGGCGAGCCCTGGTGGAGCCGTCGACGGCCGCCAGCACGCCCAGGCGAAGCTCCCCGATCGTGATGACCGAGACCGCGATGCGCTCCGGCGGTGGGTCGGCAAGGCTTCGCTCCTGTTCGATCGCGATGAAGAGCGAGGTGTCGGCAAGCGCCAGCTCGACGCCGCTCTTGCCCCTCCCGCGGGCGGTCATCGGATGGGCGCGTCGTCGGTGGTTTCGGGCAGGAGCTCAGCCAGCTCATCCGACAGGCCCGGATCCGCGCGCCAGTCAGCATTCCCTTCCACGAAGCTGTCCCAGCGGATCGAACGCGGGCGCGCGGGCAGCGGGACCAGCTCGGCGACGGGGCGACCGCTCACCGTCACTCGGAGGCGCTCGCCGGCTTCGACTCGCCGAAGGACCTCGCTGACGTCGTTGCGGAGCTCTCGAGCGGGTATGTCGGTCATGACCCAGGGAGTGTAGCAGTTCTGCTACGGCGTCCCCCGACGGGCGGCGCTTCGAGCTCGAGGTGCAGTTCGAGCGGCCGTGGCCCTCACGTCTGTGGACGAGCGCCGCGTGGTTGCGGGGACCGCGCGAGCCCGCCCGCATCGCGGGCTGATCAGGTCACTCACAGCGAACCTTGCGGCACAACCCACTCGTGGGCGGCGCCACCAACCTCGGCGATGCGTTCGAAGTCGGCGTCGTAATGCAGAACGACCAGGCCGGCCCCCCTCGCAGTCGGCGAGATCGCGGCTCCTGTACCGCACCTCGAGGTCGACGATGCCGCACGTCGTGATCGAGCCATCTTCGAGGAGGGGACGCAGCCATTCGGCCGCGGTGGATATCCGGAGACGGGCCCCGATCGCTCCCGCCGAGCGCCGGTCAGGTGATCAGGCGAACCAGCGCGGTCGTGCCGGCCGCCACGACGACGACCAGCAGGAGGGGCGCCTTCCGCCACAACGCGATCGCCGCGGCGGCGACCCCGAGCACGCGTTCGTCGACGGTCAACGCCTGACCGCTCCCGAACGCCTGCGTGACGACGAGGGCGGAGAGCACGGCCGGCGCCAGGAGCTCGACCACGCCGGCCAGGCGTGGGGGGAGGGGCCGTCCGCCGAGGAGCACCGGGCCGGCGGCCTTGATGGCGACCGTGCCGGCCCCGACCAGGATCACGACCTGCCAGGTCGAGCTCACCGGCGCGCCCCGAGCAGGCAGGCGGCGCTCGCCGCCACGATCGGCACGCCGGCGGGAGCCACCGGCGTGAGGACGAGCGCGATGGCGCCGCCGAGCAGGGCCGCCTGGACGGTGCGCCGTCCGCGGAGCTGGGGCACCAGCAGCGCCAGGAACAACGCCGGGAACGCCGCGTCGAGGCCCAGCACCGCGGGGTCGCCGATGCCTTCGCCGCCGACGGCGCCGATCGCCGTCCCGAGGACCCAGGACACGTACAGCACCAGGCCGGCCCCGACCAGCACGCGAGGGTCGAATCGCCCATCACCTTCGGCCGCGACGGCCCACGACTCGTCGACCACGAGCTGGGAACGCAGGAGCCGGGACGGAGGCGCGCCCGCCAGGTACGGCGCGACCGAGACGCCGATGGGGCCGTACCGCGCGTTCAACAGGAGGGCCGCCGCGACGGCGGCGGCGACTGTCCCACCCTCGGTCAGGACCGAGATCGCCGCGAACTGCGCGGAGCCGGCGAACGTCGTCGCCGACATCACGATCGGCGACAGGGAACCGAAGCCCGCGGTGCGGGCCAGCACCCCGAACGAGATGCCGAACCCGGCCACGGCGACGGCGAGCGGCGCCACGGCCCGGGCGCCGTGGCGATATCCCTTCGTCTCGATGACGACCTCCGAGCTCACGGGCCCTCGACGCGCGTCCAGTCGCCCCGCGCCCTCGAGTCGACGCCCGCGGTCGCGGCGGCCACGGCGAACAGGGCCAGGGCCGACGTGGCCGCGAGCCAGGCCCACCCCGCCACCCAGCCCAGCAGGGTAGCGGCGGCGAGCGCGGACGTGCCCAGTCCGGCGCGGGTCATCGGCGGAGCCGCGCTCCATCGCCTCGCGACGCCGTTGATCATCGTCGGTCCCATCGCACCCTCCCTTCGGCCGGTCCTTGCCACCCGGGCCAATGACCAATCTCCCGACCAATCCCCCTTGTGCCGCGCGCGTCCCGTGGGGATAATGCGGAGCGCAGGCAGTCCACTTCCACGGCCAATCGAGCCAGATTGGATCGCAGATGGCGACCTCCGCCACCAGGCAGGAAGACCCCGGCCCTCGGATCACCGGACCGAGGCTGGCCGGGTGGACGAGCGCGAGCTCCGGACCGCTCTATCGGCGGCTGGCCGAGGCCATCCGGGCGGCGATCCGGCGGGGCGAGCTGACGAGCGGGTCCCGCCTTCCCACGGAACGAGCGCTCGCCGCCGAGCTGTCCGTCAGCCGCAGCACGGTCGTGGCGGCCTACGACCTGCTTCGCGGCGAGGGGTGGCTGGAGAGCCGGCAGGGCAGCGGCACGTGGGTTCGGCGCCGGGCCTCGGTGGTCCGGTTCGGCGAGGATCGTCCGGGGTTCCTGGGCCGGTCCACCATGACCTTCCGGGCGTTGATCGAGGGCCCCGGCGACGCGGTCGAGTTCACCTGCGCCGCCCTGCCCGCCGGGGACCTGTTCGACCGCCCGGCGGTGGCGAGCGCGTTCGAGGATCTGTCCGCGTTCGCGAAGACGGCGATCGGCTACGAGGCGGCCGGACATCTCCCGCTCCGGCACGCCATCGCCCACCACCTCACGCGCCGATGGGGCCTTCCGACCTCGGGCGAGGAGGTGATCGTCACCACGGGGGCGCAGCAGGCCATCGGGCTGGCCGCCGCGCTGTACGCCCGGCCGGGCGACGTCGTGGCGGTGGAGGATCCCACGTACCTCACGGCGATCGACGTGTTCACGGCCGCCGGCGTCCGGTTGCTGCCGATCCCGATCGGCGTGCAGGGGCTGCGACCGGAACGGCTGCGGGACGCGTTGCTGGACGCCTCGGCGCGGTTCGCGTACGTGATGCCGACGTTCCACAACCCCACGGGCGCGGTGATGCCCGAACGGGAACGTCGAGAGGTCGCACACGTCGCAGACGAGCTGCAGATCCCCATCGTCGAGGACCTGACGGTGGCCGACCTCGCGCTGGACCAGGAGCCGCCCCCGCCGATCGGCGCGTTCCAGGCCGAGACGCCCGTGCTCACCATCGGCTCGTTGTCGAAGGTCCTGTGGGGCGGCCTGCGGATCGGATGGATCCGGGCGCCGGCGCCGGTGATCCAGCGCCTCGGGCGGATGAAGCTCGTGATGGACCACGGCTCATCCGTGGTCAGCCAGATCCTGGCCCTGCGGCTGCTCGAGGATCTCGACGCGATCCGCGAGGAGCGGTGCGAGCTCGTGCGATCGCGCCGGAGCGTGCTCGAGGAGCTGCTGCGAGCGCACCTGCCCGACTGGAGCTGGGAGCGCCCCGCCGGCGGGTTGTGCCTGTGGGTCCGGATCCCCTCGGGCGACGCGACGTCCTTCTCGCAGGTGGCGTCGCACCACGGGGTCGCCCTCGTCGCCGGGCCGATGACCTCGGTCGACGGCCGGTTCGCCGACCGGATCCGGCTGCCCTACGTGCTCGAGCCCGACGAGATGCGCGACGGCGTGGAACGGCTCGCGGCCGCATGGGCCGACTACGAGCCGCAGATCGCGGCGCCGCCGCACGCCGTCCGGATCGTGGTGTGATCCGGGGAGCGAGCGTGGTGGACGTCCCGTTCCGGATCGTGGACGTGTTCACGCCCCGGCCCCTCGCCGGCAACCAGCTCTGCGTGGTGCCCGAGCCCGTTTCCTTCGACGAGGAACGGATGCAGGCCGTCGCGAACGAGATCGGGTTCTCCGAGACCACGTTCGTGACCGAGGCCGGCGGGGACCGGTACGCCATGCGCATCTTCACGCCCGACGACGAGATCCCCTTCGCCGGCCATCCCACCGTGGGGACGGCGTTCGTGCTCGTGTCGGAGGGCCGGGTGCGGTCTCCGGCGACGCAGGTCGTGGCGGCGGGCGAGATTCCCGTGGAGGTGGACGTCGCTGCGGGGACCGCCTGGATGACGCAGCTGCCGCCCCGGTTCGGGCCCGAGTTCGAGGACCGCGAGCTGGTGGCACGCGCGGCCGGGCTGGAGCCGGACGACCTGCACCCCGAGCTGCCGATGCAGGTCGTCTCGACCGGGCTGCCGCCGCTCCTGGTTCCGGTCCGAGATCTCGCCGCGCTCCGCCGGGCCCGGGTGGACCAACCGCTCGTGGCCCGGGCCTGTGAACGGTCCGGAGGCGAGGAGCTCTACCTCTTCGCCGTGCACGACGGCGGAGTGACCGCTCGGTTCTTCGGGCCGACCCCGGGGATCGTCGAGGATCCCGCCACCGGCTCCGCTGCCGGACCGCTCGCCGCGTACCTGGCCGAACGTGGGATCGGCGGGCTGCCGGGCTCGGCGATGATCCATCAGGGGGAACAGGTGGGCCGGCCCAGCGAGCTGCACGTCGAGGTGGCTCGGACCGGCGGCACCTGGCGCGTCCGGGTCGGCGGCGGCGTCCACGTGGTGGGCGAGGGGACGTTCCACCTGTAGCGGGCGGCGCGCCGGCCGCGGAGCGCGTCGGCCTGACGGAACGAACGAGCGCGAGATACTGTCGAGCCGTGCGCGTTCGCGTCGTGGTCCTCCTCGTGCTCATCGTCGGAAGCCTGGCCTGGGTCGGCACGAACGCGTTGTCGCGGAACCTCGTGTATTACCTGACGCCGACCGAGCTGCTCGAGCAACAGCCCCCGCCCGGCGAACGGCTCCGGCTCGGCGGGCGGGTGGTGCCGGGCTCGATCCTCGACCTGCAGGAGGGCGTGGACTTCGTCCTGACCGACGGAACGACGCGGATGACGGTGGTGCACCGCGGCTCGACCCCGGCGCTGTTCCGCACGGGCACCGGGGTGGTGCTCGAAGGCACCTACGGCCCCGACGGGGCCTTCCACTCCGACACGATGCTCGCGAAACACGCCGAGGACTACCGCCCGCCGGCGCCCGGCAACACGCCGTCGCCGGCGCCGGTGGGGTGACGTGAGCGCGTTCGTCGGCACGGCGGCGCTCGCGATCGCCCTCGGCCTGACCGTCTACGGCGTGGTGGCGTCGGTCGCCGGCGCCCGATCCCGCAACGCCGCGATGGTCGAGAGCGCCAGGACCACCGCCTACTCCGTCTTCGCCCTCGCGGCGGCGGCCAACGCCGCGATGTTCGCCGCCCTCCTTTCCGATGACTTCAGCGTCCGGTACGTGGCCGAGAACTCCAGCGTCGCCACGCCGACGTTCTTCAAGGTGCTCGCCCTGTGGTCGGCCGACGAGGGATCCCTGTTGTTGTGGAACCTGGTGCTGACGGGCTTCCTGGCCGCGGTGGCCTTCACCTTCCGGGCGCGGCGGCCGGAGACGTTCCCGTGGGCGATGGCCGCGATGTACGCGGTCGCGGCCTTCTACCTCCTGTTGGTCCTGGGCCCGACGACGCCGTTCGCCACGCTGGATCCGGTGCCGGTGGACGGGCGCGGTCCGCTCCCGCTCCTGCAGAACCATCCGTTGATGGCCGCCCACCCGCCGTTCCTGTATCTCGGGTTCATCGGGTTCACCGTCCCGTTCGGCTTCGCCGTGGCCGCCCTCGCCACCGGGCGGCTCGGCGACGACTGGATGCGGATCACCCGACGCTGGACCCTCCTCGCCTGGGTGTTCCTGACGGTGGGGCTGCTGCTCGGGGCGTTGTGGTCGTACGGCGTGTTGGGGTGGGGCGGGTACTGGGCCTGGGACCCGGTGGAGAACGTCGCGTTGCTCCCGTGGCTCACCGCCACGGCGTTCGTGCACTCGGTGATCGTCCAGGAGCGGCGCGGGATGTTGAAGGTCTGGAACCTCGCGCTCGTGGTCGCCACGTTCGCGTTGACCGTGCTCGCCACGTTCCTGACGCGCGGCAGCATCCTCGCCTCTGTCCACACGTTCGCGCAGTCCATCGTGGGTCCGATGTACCTGGGGTTCCTCGCGCTGGTCCTGGTCGTCGGGTTCGGCCTGATCGCCTGGCGGCGGGACGCGCTGCGGCCCGAAGCTCGGGTCGACACGCCGCTGTCGCGCGAGGCCGCGTTCCTGGGCAACAACGTGCTCCTGGTCGTGGTGACGTTGATCGTGTTGGTGGGCACCATCTACCCCCTCCTCGCCGAGGCCCTGACGAGCGACCGCGTGTCGGTGGGGGCTCCCTACTTCAACCGGAACACCGCTCCGGTCGTTCTCTTGCTCCTGTTCCTGATGGGGATCGGGCCGCTGCTCCCGTGGCGGGCCGCGTCGGCGGCGTCGCTGGTTCGACGGCTCCAGGGACCGGCGTGGACGGCCGCCGGCGCGGCGGTGCTCGTGGCCGTCGGGGGCGGCGGGCCCACGGCGATCGTCGTGTTCTCGCTGGCGGCGTTCGCGGCCGCGGCGACGACCGCCGAGATGATCCGCGGGGTGCGCGCTCAGCGACGGGCCGGCGCGTCCTCGTGGCGAGTCGCCGCCGCCGGCGCGGTGCGGCGCAACGCCCGGCTGTACGGCGGGATGGTCGCGCACCTGGGCGTGGTGGTGGCCCTGGTGGGCGTCTCGTGGGCCGCGTTCGCGGACCGATCGGGCGAGCTCGGGCTGGCGACGGGGGAGCGGGGCCGCGTGGGCGCGTACGAGCTCCGGCTGGACTCGATCGAAGAGCGCCGGGAGGCCCACCGTCGGGTCATCGAGAGCCACGTGACGGTGTTCGACGCCGAGGACGGCGACGAGATCGCCCTGCTGCACCCGTCGCTGAACCTGTACCCGGCCTCCTCCGAGCCGATCGGGACCCCGTCCCTGCGCGTCGGCACGCCGTGGAACGGGTTGCGCGATCTCTACCTGTCTCTCGTGTCCGTGGAAGCGGACGGCTCGGCCGCGTCGTTCCGCTTCTACGGGAACCCGGGCATCGGGCTGTTGTGGGCCGGCGGAGTGGTCATCGCGCTCGGCGGCCTGCTGGCGGCCCTGCCGGGGCGGCGGAAGGCCGGACCATCGGCGGTCCCGGCGGTCCCCTCCGAACGGCGGGAGGAGGTGCGGGTGTGAGCGACGAGCTCGGGGAGGAGCGCGGCACGGCCGGCGCCCCGAACCCCTACTCGCGGCGGGCCGTCGCGCTCGCCGTGGTGCTCGTCCCGGTGCTGGCGTTCACGCTGCTGCTGGCCTCGGGTCTGGGGCGCGATCCGAGCGAACGCCCGGACCCGGTGGCGGCGACGCCCGCGCCGGCGTTCTCGCTGCCGAAGCTCGGCGGAGGCGAGCGGATCACGTCGGCGTCGATGCGGGGACAGGTCGTGGTGGTCAACTTCTGGGCCTCGTGGTGCATCCCCTGCCGCCAGGAGCACCCGGCCCTCCTGCGCGCCTGGGAGCGCTACCGCGAGCGTGGGGTGGTGTTCGTCGGCGTGAACTTCGAGGACACCGAGGAGGCCGCGCTCGCCTACGCGGAGGAGCAGGGCGGCGACTGGCCGCTCGTCACCGACCCGGGGTCGCGGACCGCGATCGACTTCGGCGTCTTCGGCGTCCCCGAGACGTTCGTCGTCGCGCCGGACGGCACGATCGTGGCCAAGGAGATCGGCGCGGTGAGCTACGAGTGGCTGATCACCGAGATCGACTCGGCGCTGCGACGGGGTGGGTCGGCGTGAAGGTGCGGGTGATGCTGCTCGCCGCTGCGGTCGCGGTCGTGGCCATCGCGGTAGTGGTGGTCGCGCCGGGTGATCCGGCGCCGACGACGATCCGGGATCGGGCCGCGGCCGTCGCGTCCGGGCTGCGTTGCCCCGTCTGCGCCAACCTGTCGGTGGCCGACTCGCCCTCCGCGCTCGCCGGCGAGATGCGCCGCGAGATCGAACGCCGCCTCCGCGCCGGCCAGACCGACGAGGCGGTCCGCGCCTACTTCGTGGACCGGTACGGGCGGTGGGTGTTGTTGGTGCCCGAGGGATCGGGGCTCAACCTTCTGCCCCTGTTGTTCCCGCTTGCCGCGCTGGCCGTCGGCGGGGTGTCCTGGTGGGCGCTGGTGCGCCGGCGCCGCCCCACCACGACCTCGGAGCCCTCGACGAGGCTCACCGAGGCCGACCGGGCCCGCCTGGACCGCGAGCTCGAAGGGAACCGGCGGTGAGCCCGGTGCTCGCCGTGCTCGGTGTGGCCGCCCTGGCGCTGGTCGCCGCGGCTGGCGTCGTCGCCGGGTATCGCCGGACCCCGGTCCCGCTCGAGGCGCCGCCGGATCCGCTCGAGGAGCGACGCCGGACGTTGCTGCGCTCGCTGGCCGACCTCGAGGAGGCCCGGGCCGGCGGGGCGCTCGAGGCCCCGGAGTACGAACGCCTGCGCGAGGAGACCGAAGGGCGTCTGGCGCGCCTGCTCCGCGCCATCGACGACCGGCGGGAACGTCTCGTCGCCGACTCCCCGCGCCCCGTTCGCGCCCCGGGCCGCGTTCCCGCCTGGGCGGTCGCGACGCTGCTCCTGGCGACGGTGGGGGCGGTCACCCTGGCCGGCCTGGTCCGAAACGCGGAGCCGGCCGCGGGACCCCCGGCGTCCGCGGCCGGATCCGGCGACCCGTTCGCCTTCTTCGAGGAGCGCGTTCGCGACCATCCGAAGGACCTCGCGGCGAGGCTCGACCTGGCCCGCCGGTACCTGGACGCCCTGCGGCTGGAGGACGCGCTCGCCCAGTACACGGTGGCGCTCGAGCTGAACCCGGCCGACGCGGAGGCCCACGCCCACGTCGGTCTGATCCTGTTCCTGACCGAGCGTCCCGAGGACGCCCTCGCCGAGGTGGACCGGGCCCTCGAGTCGGCGCCGGAGTACCCGGAGGCGCTCCTGTACCGGGGGCTGATCCTGCTGCGAGGGCTGGACCGGCCGGACGCGGCCATCACCTCGCTCGAGGCGTACCTTGAGGCGGCGCCGTTCGGGGCCGAACGCGACACGGCCGAGGAGCTCATCGCGCAGGCCGAAGACACGCTGGCGGACGAGGGTTAACGGCGGCGCCGGGCCGCGTCGTCGGCTCGCCGGCGGGCGGACCGGGCCCGCGCGCGGAGCCGGGCGGTGTAGCCGCCGAGCGCGACCACGGTGAGGACGTACCCCGCCACCACGTAGCCGGCGTTCGCGTCCATCAACGATCATCCTCGTCGGGGAAGGCGCCGAGGGGCGAGAGCGCCTCCCGCGTGGCGCGCTCCTCGAGCCGGCCCACCCGGAGCCGCACCGTCATCAGGTACGCGTAGGTCACCGTGAACGCGGCCACGGCCACCAGCAGCGTGACGAGCATGACGCCTTCGATCTCGGGGCCGCCGAGGCGCAGCACGGTCGGGCCCTGGTGCAGCGAGCGCCACCACAGGACCGACACGTGCACGAGCGGGACGTCCACGAACCCGACGATGCCGATCACGGCCGACCACCGCGCCCGGCGGCCCGGGTTGTCGGTGACCCGCCGCACGGCGAGGTAGCCGAGGTAGATCAGCAGGAGGAGGGCGGTGGTGGTGAGCCGTGGGTCCCAGGTCCACCACGTCCCCCACACGGGTTTGCCCCACAACGCGCCGAGCGCGATCGCGAGCGCCGTGAACAACACGCCGATCTCGGCCGAGGCCGCCGCGACGCGGTCCCAGCGGGTCCGCGTCGTGCGCAGATAGGCGACGCTCGAGACGAACACGACGAAGAAGGACAGGTACGCGAGCCAGGCGGCCGGGACGTGCACGTACATCAGGCGCTGGACGTTGCCCTGGACCGCGTCCGGGGGCGCGACGACCAGCGACAGCACCGCGCTCAGCCCGAGCGCGCCGAGGGCCGCCGCCCCGAGCAGCCGCTCGCCGCCGCGCGACGTCGCCTTGCCCAGTCCCTGCGCCGCGACCTGCATTACTGGTCCACCCTTCTTGCGTGAGGTTCGAAGGAACGGCCTGTCCGGGGGTGCATGCTCTGGGCATCTCGGTGGCCGGCGGGGGAAAGGCCGGCGTGCATCGCCCCTCGAGGGCCAGGCTGATACCGCCACCCCCGCCGGCTCCCGGGAGCGCAGAGCGGCGATGGGAAGACGCGCCCAGAGCGCCAGTCAGTAATGAACCGCGACGCGCTTCCGCCACCGGGTAGGCCCCCCGATCGAAGGGAGGTCTGATGTTCGTCGGCATCGACTGGGCGAAGGAGTCCCACGACATCTGCGTGGTCGACCCGGCCGGCAAGATCCGCGGGCGGGCAACCGTTGCCCACTCGCAGGAGGGCTTCGACGAGCTCGCCAGGCACCTCGCCAGGTGGGCGGAGCAGGGGGAGATCCTGGTCGGCATCGAGCGGCCCGAGGGCCGCCTCGTCGACCGCATCTTGGAGGCCGGCTACCCGATCGTGGTGGTCCCGACCTTCGCCATGAAGGACTTCCGGCGCCGCTACGCCGTGGGCGGGGCCAAGTCCGATCCCGGTGACGCGTACGTGATCGCGGATGTGACGCGCACCGACGGCCACCGTCTGCGGCGCCTGGAGCCGCTGGCCGAGCAGACGCGCGCCCTGCGATCGGTGATCCGGGCCCGAGATGACCTGGTGGACCAGCGGGTGGCCCTTTCCAACCAGCTCCGGTCCTGTCTGGAGGCCTACTGGCCCGGAGCTGCGGTGATCTTCGCCGATGTGTGCTCGGAGATCTGCCTGGCGTTCCTGGAGCGCTACCCCACGCCCGAGTCCGCCGC
>DASUTU010000055.1:0-10427 GCA_036374435.1 Actinomycetota bacterium
TTCCGCTGCGACGATGGCGGACGAACTGGGCGGTTTCGAAGACTTCTTCCAGGCCGAGCGCGACCGGCTGTTCCGTGCGCTCTGCGTGATCACCGGGAGCCGTCACGAGGCCGAGGACCTGGCCCAGGAGGCCTTCCTCAAGGTGTGGGAGCGCTGGGATCGGGTGGGGTCGATGGAGGACCCGGCCGGCTACCTGCACCGGACGGCGATGAACACGTTCAGGAACCGCTACCGGCGAACGCTCACGACACTGCGGCGATCGGTTGGGTTCTCCCCACCACAGGACGTGTACGAGGTGGTCGAGGACCGACAGGTCGTGAGCAGAGCCCTCGCCACGCTCAGCCCGCGTCAGCGCGCGGCGCTCGTCCTCACGGAAGCGTTCGGCTACACGGCGGAGGACGCCGGACGGATGCTCGGGATCAAGGGATCGACGGTACGAGCTCTGAACTTCCAGGCGCGCTCGGCGCTGAAGCAGTCCCGGGAGGGCAGAGGATGAATCGGTATGGACCTCTCGTCGAGCAGGAGATGGCCCGGATCGATCCGGCCCCCTTCTCGATCGCCGACCTGCAGCGTCTCCGCGAGCGGAAGCGCCGGAACCAGCGCCTCGCGGCCGGGGTGGTCGCACTGCTCATCACGGGGGCGACAGTGGGCGGCCTCGGATGGGCGCTCCTCCGAGGAGGAACTGGGAGCACCCGGCCAGCGGGTGCGCCCGCGCGGGGAGGCGTCTTCAGGCCCGCGGACCTCGAATGGATCGCCCTGAGACCCGAAGAACCGCCTCGGGGAACGGAACATCGTTCGACGTTGACCGGGCTGTCGGCGCTTCAGGGCCCAGTCTCCCAATCCCGGGATCTGTTGTCGGTCGGTGAGCTCGCCGGGGCCGGGACGGGGTTCGTCGACGCACGCACCGTGGACTTCCAGAAGGGAGACGTGAACCTTCCCGCCTCGCGGTGGTTCGCGTCGATGGTGACCCTGTACGAAGAGGACGCGAGCGCCGACCAGGCCTTCCGGATCCTCGTCCGGGACTTCCTTGGACGGGACGAGAACGCTAGGTCGAGGGACGTTCCCGAGTTGGGATCGGATGCCGTCCTGATCCCGAAGGCGGTGGTCGGGTCGCAGGAGGGGCCCGGCGTCGCCTACATCTGGCGCATCCGCAACCTGGTCCTGATGGCGGTCGGCGCGCCGGGCCTTCCGGAGGATCGACGTGGAATCCTGCGGCAGGTCCGCGCCAACGCCGAGCAGATGAACGCCCGCGCCCTGCAGATCGAGGCCGGCTGAGGGCCTGCCCAGGGGGACGGAGCATATGGCGAACAGACCGCATGCCGCGTTCGAGGAGCGGGAACACCGTACGGATCCGGGGTCAGCAACCCGAGCGACTCGTCCCGGACATCGAGCTTGGAAGCATCCCCGGATCCCAAGGGTTGGGTGTCACCGACCCCAGGGACGGCTGATAGTCCTGGCGGCAACCGCCATGATGGTCGCGTCGTGCTCTGGCACCGGAGTTGAAACCAGCGCCGGCGCTCCAGACTCTGGCACCGAAACTGGCGGCTCCGGCACTCCCGAGAGACCCCGGGACGGGGTGGACTGGCCGAGTTACGGGTACGACTGGTCCAACAGCGTTCATAACGGGCGAGAGACCGTGCTCTCGGCGGAGAGCGTCTCCGAGCTCGTTGAAGCATGGAGGCTGGACACCGGCGGGGTCACCGGTACCCCGATCGTGACCGATGGCGTCGCGTACTTGGGGGATTGGCGCGGCGCGGTGTATGCGGTCGACGCGATCGACGGAACGACCGAATGGGAGGCTCAGGTCACCGACATGCCCATCACCTCGACGGTCGCCGTCACCGATGAGGTGGTGATCGCCGGCGATCTCGGCGGTGTCCTGCACGCCGTCGATCGCGGGACCCGGGAGACGGTCTGGTCCACGAACCTGGAACCGCGGGGAGCCAGCCTGTTCGCGTCGCCGGTGGTGATCGGCGACATGGTGGTGATCGGGATGACCGATACGGAACTCGAGGATAACGACCCCGGGTTCCGCGCCAGCGTGGTGGCCGTGAACCTCGACGACGGCGGCGAACGGTGGCGTCTGTACACCGACCCCGGGAAGGAGCCGGGCTACTGGGTATCCATCTGGTCCTCGGCCGCCTACGACCCGGATCGGGGGTTGATCTACCTCGGTACGGGCAACACCAACCAGGCCGAGGGGGCTGAAGATGCCCCGCTCGATCTGCCGCTGACCGATGGGGTGATGGCCATCGAGCAGGACACCGGCAAAGTCGCCTGGTTCTACCGGCTGGTCGAGCACGACGAAGGGCGCGACCTCGACGTGGGCTCCTCGCCCAACCTGTTCTCAATCGGGGGCCGGGACGTTGTCGGGGCCGGGGGCAAGTCGGGCGACTACGTGGTGCTCGACCGGGACACGGGGGAAGAGGTCTGGAAGACGCATCTCACCTCCGGGGGCGCCGGCGGCGGGGTGATGTCCACGGCGGCGATCGGTGACGGGGTGATCTATGTCGGCTCCAACGAGTTGGGGGTACAAGGGACGATCTTCGCCCTCGACGCGGAGGACGGGTCGGTCCTTTGGCGGGAGGACCTCGGCGGGCCGATCTCTGGAGGGAGCATGGCGCTCGCGAACGGCGTCCTCTACCGCGGCACCCTGGAGGGTTCGGTTACGGCCCTCGACGCAGACGACGGGTCCCTCCTTTGGACCGACGACCTTGACAGTCCTCTCGGTGGAGGGTTCTCGGTGGCGGGCGGCAGGCTGTACGTAGGCTTCGGCGCCGACGACCCGCGGGTTCGCACCGACCAGGCCGGCGGCCTCGTCGCCTACGCGCTCGCTGCCGACTGAAGCTCGCCGAGCGAGCCTGCACCTCGATCACCTCTAGCGGCCAGCCGAACCGAGAATTGACGTTCTCTGCGATCGATATGGGGTCGATCATGCCGACCCCATATCTCTCTTCTCAGGGCGAGGAGGCGCCGTCCCGCACTCGCCAGTAGAGCGGAAAGTCCACGCGCCCCGGCGCGTGGGCCCCGGGGGGACCGCCTCCATGCTCGACTTCGAACGGTGTCAGTCCTTGGCGTCCCCCGCGCCCGGTCCGACCATTGCGCCGCTACATCTTGCCCATGATGCTTCTCACCGCGCCGGCGTCGAACGCGCGCATCGTCTGCGAACGGACGTTCCCGAGCGAGGAGACCTTCGCTAGGAACGCCACTGCGGTCTCGTCGTCGGCGAATTCCGTGATCGCGACCATGTCGTACTGGCCCATTGTCCAGTAGATCTCCAAAGAGCCGCCCATCTCCGCCGCGACCTTCTGGGCTGCCTCGGCGCGACTGACCGTGTCGGCGGCGGACTTGGCCCCTTGGTCGGTCCAGTTCAGCAGGCTGACGAACCGTGCCATGTCTTCCCCCTTTCGTAGGTATGCCGACTGTACGCCGATGGGTGCACCTGAGGAATAGTCCTGTAGCCGATCAGTCCACGCGCCCACCGCATGAGGCCCCTCCTTCGCCAGGTGTACGCATAAGGAGCGTTGTCGGCCGATCGGGAACGTGACGATCTAGTGAGGTCTCACCGAGGGCACGAGAGTCCTGTCCCTGGACCGAGCCAGCGGACGCACAAGGAGCTCTGTCCGCGGATCGAAATGTGGAGGACGGGCTGTTTGAGGGGGAGGAGTCGGTCCTTCATCTGATGGGTTGGGAGATAGGGAACGGGCGAACGCCGCCCCTCTCCGGGATCACACTCGGGGCTCAAGTGAGTCGACGCTAATCCGGGGACGATGCTGAGGGATCGGGAAAGCCTCGGTCGACGCGAGTGTCGCGCTGCGTGGCTCCTCGGCCTCACCCGTCAGGCAATACTGGGCAGGAAGAACGGGCATCAGCGCGTGATGGATGGCGCGCTGACCACTGGAGACCACATCTTCAAGTTTCTTCTCACTTCCGCGGGCATCAGCAACATGGTCTTCCCCGGCCTTCGCGGAGGCGAAGGGGAACGCTGTAAGAACCGAGGCGCCTCAGGCCGGGGGGTTGGGTCGACGCTCGGCACTGGGCCGAGTCGGGCTCAGATCAAAGGACCTCCGGGGCCTCCGCTCCCTCGAGTTGCCGACGGCCCGGCGTGGCGCTTAGAGGAAGCGCACCGGCGCCGGGGGCGGAGGCGCCGAGAAATCCATCGGATGGATGTCCTCGACACTCGCCCGGAACCCTGCGTCGAATTCGTGATCCGAAGTGGCGAGCTTTCCGAGGAACTCGGGCGCGCCGGGCCCGTCGAGAACGACGACCGCGAGTTGGCTGCCGTCCGGGTTCTGCTGGAGCCAGGCCGCGTGCGTCGTGAGCCCCATGCGCTCGTTCATCTCGTCGAACTCCGCCTTGCGGGAGCCGTTCATCTCGGCCGCCCAGGACTTCCAGGTCTCTTCTTTCCCCGGTTTGATCGGTACCGCGAAGGCCTCCACGTGTGGCTCCTTCCTCATTAAGGGACGATGGCTGGCGAAGCGTACGCGAACCGCTGCGCTCGGGCAATGCGAGGCAGGACTTCGCGCCGCGGGTCTGGCGCGGAGGCGGACGAAACACTGTAGGACGGAGTTGCCATCGGTCCTCGGGTCGTTCCGCTGCTGCCTAGGCGGGCGACGATGCCACTGGTCGCCAGTCTGAGAAGGCGCGTGCGAGTGACCGGGTCGTGCGACCGCAGCCAAGATCGAGAGAGCGGAGAGAGAACGTGGAGCGCGGCCGCTCTCCACGATCCCTCCTCGTTCTCTCCACGCGGAGGCGGACGGGAATCGAACCCGCCTGGGAGCTCTCGCCCCCACACCGGTTTTGAAGGCACGTCCGACGCTCGCGCCACCTTCAGGCGTGTGACAAGCGTCTTTGTCTGCGGACGCCGTCCCAGAAACGTGCAAAGACCTGTGAGGCCGATCCGGCTCGAAGACTTGTCCGGCGGCCGCTGAGACTTGTCCGGCGGCACCACCTCCTCGATCGGCACGCCACTCGAAGATGCTGCCCATGGCCGAGACACGCTCTGGTCTACTGGGAGACCTGGTCTACTGGGAGACCCGCGGGATACCTGGCTATCTCGGCACGCAGCTCCACACGGGCCTGTCCCGAATGCGGAGTTCCGGTTCGTGAGCGCCGGCCGCTACGAGAGCCCCCAGGCGTTCCAGCGGCGATTCAGCACCCCGACTACCCCCCGAGCCACTCTGCGTACTCGTCGCTGAGGGATCCGTGACGTCGCTCCCGGACGGTCTGGATGGCCGGCTCTCCCCGAGGACCATGGGGCGATCCATCAAGGGGCACTCGTTGCATCGAGCGAACGGAGCCTTTGGGTTCACCTCATGGTTCTCGGCATGAGCGGTTCTCCCCGGCACACCGGAGCCGAACCTCCGAAGGGGCTGGAACTGGGGAGAGTCGCCCGTTAGGGTGTGCCTCCGTGAAACCCGTCCGCCTGGTCGCCCTGCTCCTGGCCCTCGGCCTCCTCGGAGCCGCCCCTCCGACGTCCGCCACCGACGGGGCCGATCGGGCTCCACAGGGGCGGTCGATCCGCAAGGCGATCGTGAAGAAGAAGAAGATCGCGCCCGGCCTCGTCTTCCGGAAGATCGTCCAGAAGCGCATCCCTCAGCGGACGTTCGTCCTGGTGATGAATCCGGCGAAGGCGGTGACGCTCGACGTCGCCCTGACCGAGGCCGCCATGCCGGCGCGCCGACCTCTGTCGCGAGTGGTCCAGGCGCACGACGCGCTCGCGGGGATCAACGGCGACTACAGCGGGTTGGGCAGGCCGACGCACGTGCTCGCCCAGGATGGCGAGCTGCTGCACACCACCCGGCAGCGGGGGACGCTGTTCGCACTCGCCGCCGACGAGTCGCGGGCGTTGTTCCAGATGCCGGAGGTCTCGATCACCCTCACGAACCGAAGCACCGGAGAGGCGTTCTCCATCTCCCGGTGGAACGAAGGACGGCCGGCACCCGGCGAGCTCGTCGGGTATTCGCCTCTCGGCGGCACGCTGGAGCTACCTCCGGAAAGCTCGTGCGCGGCCCGACTGCTGCCCGAGGGGGCGCCCACGCTCGCGAACCCGAGCGGCGTTGAGCGCGACTATGTGGTGGACGTGGTCGGGTGCTGGCAGAAGGCCATGGCGCGAAACGGCGGGATAGTGGTCGCGGCGGAGCCCGCGACGGACGAGGCGATCCAGCTCCTCACCCTCACGCCGGGAACGCGGATGCGTCTGCATTGGACCGTTGGGCTGCCGGGTGTGCTCGACGCCGTGGGCGGCGCCCCGATGCTCGTTCGCGACGGCCGCCTGGTCAGAGAATGCACCTCCGCGTGCGGGCGCCATCCTCGCACGGGCATCGGCGTCAACAGGCGTGGCCGGATCCTGATGGTGGTCGTGGACGGTCGCCGGCCCAGATGGTCGCTCGGCCTGACGATGAACGAGTTCGCGCGGATCATGAAGGACCTCGGCGCCGTGAACGCCCTCAACCTCGACGGCGGCGGGTCCTCGACCATGGTGATCGGGGACGAGGTCGTGAACCGCCCCTCGGACGGCCGTGAGCGGGCCATCAGCAACGTGGTGCTCGCCCTCCCCGGTCCCGATCCTGGCGAGCCCTGACGAGCCGGCTCAGACCTCTGGCTCGCCGACGCCGACCTCGATCGAGCTCGGGAACACCTCCACCCACGTCCGCCCCGGCGACGGCGTGATCTCGGTGCCGCCCTTCGCCACGAACGTCGTCACGTCGTCGAGCGTCTCGCGCTGCCAGCGACCCACGATCATGCGGCCGTCACGCTGGACGTACGCGCGGCCCGGCCCGGTCAACCCGACCCCGGGCGACGGGTTCCCCGCCGCGTCGATGGTGGAGCTCGCGGAGACGTCGATCACCTGCACGACGACGTTCGCGGGCCGAGACCTGCGCTCCGTCCTCGAGCTCGTGGGGCACGTCGCCGTGCGACCGGAGGCAGGCGCGCTCGCGACGTCCCACGCCACACGACATCGGACACCGACGAGTAGGGCAGCGAAGGAGGGAACTCGTCAGGAACGGCGCTCCCAGGACTCGGCGAACGAGAACATCCAGGCGATCTGATCGAACTCCAGTTCTCAACAGGGGGGTGCTTGGGAGATCAGGAGGGCGTAGAAAGGGGATGGAAGGGCGGCTGAGGAAGGGGGAGTTCGCGATGCGAGACGAGCGACGAGAGCCGTTCGAGGAGCTGGAGCAGGAGCCCGAGGTGGAGGTGCAGACAGAGTCAGATGCACAAGCGGAGAGGGAGCTGGCGATGCAGAGGGAGCCGGAGAGGGAGCCGGCCGGGCCGGAGGAAACGCCCGCTCCGGAACCGCCGATCAGCCCTCCCGAGTCACCGCCGGGCCCCACGGAGACGGTCGGGTCGGAGCCCACTCCTCTTCTGGAGCCTTCTCCTCTCGAGGAGATCCCGGTCCCGGAAACTCGCGCCGAGGAGAACCAAGCCGAGCCAGCCCGGGCCGAGAGGCCGGGACCGACCCGCAAGCCCGCCGCTCGGAAGAAGGCCACGACGAGAAGGCGACGCTCAACGTCGTAGTCGTCGACACCGCTTCCACGGCCAACGACGTCGTAGGTATGGACCTTGACGCCGGTGCGGACGTGTAGGGGCCACATCATCACCGCACGGAAACCTCATGGAGATCCCCATGCCGGGGCCAGCCGGGGAAGACCCGGTCTCCATCCCACCTCCATCCCACCGTCCGCGATCGGTGGTCATAACCGCGGCGAAGATCGTCCTCGAGCCAATCTTCGAGGCGCAGTTCCTCCCGTCAAGCTTCGGGTTCCGGCCGAACCGGCGGGCGCACGATGCACTGGAGGCCGTCCCGGCCGAAGCCAACGGGAGGCCGAGTGGGTGCTTGACGCCGATCTTACGGACTGCCTCGGGCGGATCTCACACGACGCCCTGATCGGCGTGGTTGCCGAACGGGTGTCGGACCGGGACATGCTGAAGCTCCTCCGGGCGTGGCTGCGGGCGGGAGCGCTGGTGAACGGGGTGTCCCACCGCTCCGGCAACTCCGCTCGGTGCTTCGACGCCATCCAGTGCCACGCCCACGAACGCCTGGCCATCTTCGAGCGCCAAGCACGGGCGCTCGGGGCGCAACTGGGGTCGGCCGGTACGACCCAGCGTGGTTCCAGCGCCTCGGGGTGTACGGTCTCGGCGGGAGCGTCCGCTACGGGACCGCGCATGCCTCGCGGCGAATAGTCTCGGAATGCGGCGTTTCGATCTCACCAGATCAGGACCAACCGTGAAACGAGGCTACGATTCCGCCGCGGCCTCGCCGGGAGCATCCGGAATGACGAAGCCCTCTTCAGATGCCGTCGGCTCCTCGACGTCGGCACCGATCCCACCGATAGCTGCGGCGAGGCTCTCCTGCCCCCGTTCCAGATCGTCGACGATCCCGCGGCAAATACGCTTCGCGTCGGCGGCCTGCGTCTCTGCTTCCTGGCGGATCCGGTCCGCTTCAGCGCGTGCGCCGTCGATTATACGGCTCGCCTCCGCCTCGGCATCTGCGCGGAGCTTGACGGCCTCTTGCTTGATGCGTTCAGCGTCGGCGTGCGCCGTCCGGGCCGAGTCGGCCGCGACTTGGGCGTCGCGTCTCACAGCCCCGACCTCGTCGACGAACCGCTGCGTGAGCTCGGCGATCTGCGACCCCGCCTCTGCGAAAGGATCGGTCTCTTTCGCGTCCGCCATCGAGGAGGGCGTGGGCCGTTCGCCAACCCCTGCGGCAGGGGTCGCAGGCTGAGGAGCTGTCGAGGTCTTCCAGGTCTCCTGCATCACCCGTCCGGCCTCCCGAGGTCGAAATGGTCTCGCCGAGAGAGGTATCGGCAAGCTCTCAGCCGCCTTGAGGGACTAGGAAGAGTCCCGTTCTTCCTGCTGGGCGCGGCCTGTGACGTGGGGTTTCCGATCCGCGAATACAAGCGTGGTTATCGTCGCTGCCACCTGCCCGCCCGGACGTCCGTCCGGACCGCCTGGAGAGCTGGCAGGTCCTCCTCGAGCACAAGGCTTTCACCACCGAGCGCCTGGACAAGAGTCAGACCGTCGTCCGAATCGGTTCGGATCTGGCCCGTCACAAAGGCGTGGAGGTTCCCTCTCGCACGCTCTACCGGTTCTGCGAGACCGAGTGCGGCACCGCGGCCCGCCGGACCACCATGCGCATCGACGATCCCGAGCCGGGCTCCGAGTTGCAGGTCGACTTCGGCCGGATGGGGGCTGCTTACCGACCCGGAGACCGGGCGCGTGTGTCACGCCTCGGTGTTCACCGCCGCGTTCTCCCGGCTCATGTTTGGAGGAGTGGCTCGGCGAGAAGAACGCGGCCGACACGCTCACGCGGTCCGCTCCCCACAACGTCACGTCGGAGATGGGGCTGGCGCTCCTGGACGTCGCGGACGCGATCCGCCCGTCTCCGGACATGGTGGCGTTCCTGCAGCACGTCGAGGACGACGGGCTTCCTGGACGAGCTACCCGAGCTCGCGGGCGGGCGGGAAGCGCGAGACGCCATCCGAGCCTGGCTCGACACGTACGGCATGCGCGGCGTCGGCGAGATCGACATCACGAGATCGCGTTGGAGCGAACGCCCCACCACGCTCGTGCCCTTGATCCTCGGCCACATCGAGAACTTCGAGCCGGGGCGAGGTGTGCGAGACGAGCGCCGCGCCGATGGGCCTGCGCCCGTTAGAGGCTGCAGACCTAGTGCTTTCCCTAGATTGCGGTCTCGGTTTCGATTAGGCGCTTCACGTTGTCGACGCTCCGCTGCATCATGCTTGTGAGGAACTCGAGCTTCTCCGGATCGTCCATCCCCTCGATCCCCGTGGTGACCTTGACGAGGGTGCAAGCTGGCCCCCGTGCCTCGAACGTGGTCCGCCCCCGGGCGTCCATGTTCTGGTCGTGGATCGAGACGGCGAAGGCGCGTTCTGGATCGAACTCCACGACCTCCATTTCGCCTTCCACGGGCGTGCCCCACCGGGTGTTCACCCGCCGGATCCTCGTACCGAGCGCGATGGGCCCGCCGGACAGCTGCTCGAGGCGCATATCGGGATCCCAGCGGGGGTGGTTGCGGACGTGCTCTACGGCATAGAAGCGCCAAACGTCGGCGACCGGTCGATCAACCTCGGTGGAAACCTGGACGTCCACGGCCCCTACTCGATGCAGAAGAAGCAAGTCTGCGCCCGACCACGCTTCGCAGTCTACCCTTTGCCGGAAACCAAGGAACGCCGTGATGCACCAGGGAACGTCAATGTACCTTGGACCGTACGAATCAGGGAACGCCGGGACGGCGAGGCGCGTCGACGACCGGCTCGGGTGCATGCCACACGGCCTCGACGTTGTTCTGATGCAAGTCGTTGACGAATGCCGCGTAATACCGCTCGGAGTACTGCGTCCAGACCCCGGGCTCGCCGCGGACGGTCGCGCCGTTCGCGACGGCGGCCGCGAAGAATGCATCC
>DASUTU010000056.1:0-2811 GCA_036374435.1 Actinomycetota bacterium
CGGCCACGGCGACCGCGTGTTCGTGATGTTGCCGAAGGTCTCGGAATGGCATCTGGCGATTCTCGGCTGCCTGAAGCTTGGAGCTGTGCCGATGCCCGGCACGCCGCTGCTGACGCCGCGCGACCTGGCCTACCGGATCGGCGCCGCCGAGGCCTCGGCCGCGATCACCGACGCCGAGGGGGCGGAGAAGGTTGCCGCAGTGGTGGCGGAGTGTCCGAGCCTGAAGACCCTGATCTGTATCGACGACGAGCGGCCGGACGGAGCATGGCTGGACTGGCGATCGCTGCTCGATCGCGCCTCCGAGGCCGCGCCGGACGCCGAACCCACCGCCGCGAACGACCCGATGATCCTGTACTTCACGTCGGGGACGACCGGCTACCCGAAGATGGTCCTGCACACCCACGCCTCGTACGGCATCGGCCACGAGATCACGGCACGGTTCTGGATGGACCTGCACGAAGGCGACGTGCACTGGACGGTTTCGGACACGGGTTGGGCCAAGGCCGCGTGGGGCCTGCTGTTCGGCCAGTGGCGGCTCGGCGCGACCGTCTTCCTGTGGGACCAGCGGGGCAAGCCGGACTTCGACAAGCTCCTGTCATTGATCGGCGAACACGGCGTGACCACGTTCTGCGCGCCGCCGACGGTGTTCCGGTCGGTGGTGCAGGGCGACCTCGGACGGTTCGATTGGAGCTCGCTCCGGCACGTGGTGTCGGCGGGGGAGCCGCTGAACCCCGAGGTGATCAAAGGGTGGACGGCAGCGACCGGCCTGCCGATCCACGACGGGTACGGCCAGACCGAGACCGTGAACCTGGTGGCCAACTACCGGACGGTGCCCATTCGCGATGGCTCGATGGGCAAACCGACGCCGGGCTTCGACGTGCAGGTCGTGGATCACCTGGGGAACGTGCTCGGCCCGGGCGAGACCGGCCACATCGGCGTGCGGATCTCGCCAGAGCGCCCCGTGGGGCTGTTCCGCGAATACTGGCGCGACCCCAAGGCCACCGAGAACAGCCGGATCGGGGACTTCTACGACACCGGCGATCTGGCGTGGACGGACGAGGACGGGTACCTGTGGTTCGTGGGGCGGGCCGACGACGTGATCACCTCGAGCGCCTACCGGATCGGCCCATTCGAGGTCGAGTCGGCGCTGGTCGAACACCGCGCCGTCGCCGAGGCGGCCGTGGTCGGCAAACCCGACGAGCTCCGCGGCGAGATCGTGAAGGCGTTCGTTGCGCTGAAGCCGGGGTTCGAGGCGGGCCCCGAGCTCGCGCGAGAGCTCCAGGACCACGTCAAACGCCTGACCGCCCCCTACAAGTACCCACGCGAGATCGAGTTCGTGGACGAGCTCCCCAAGACCGTGAGCGGCAAGATCCGCCGCGTGGAGCTCCGCGAGCGCAACGCCGGCACGCCTGAGGAGTTTGGCGCCCTGGCGGCGTGGTCGGTATCATCGGTCTGCGGGGTGGAGCAGTCCGGTAGCTCGCTGGGCTCATAACCCAGAGGTCACGGGTTCAAATCCCGTCCCCGCGACGACAGGGAGGCGCCGAGAGGCGGCTCCTTTGCTGTTACCTACCTGCTGAAACGCACTCCTGATCGCCAGCTCCACCGCTTGACACCCTGGACCTCGTTTGGGTCCAGATCTGGAGTGGACAACATTGGAGTCTGCGTCGAGTTGCCGCGGCGGCTCCGACGCCGCCGATCGGGCATCCGGACCGGGCTGGCGGATCGGGCGGCACCGAGTCGGCCAGCAGGGCTCAAGTCGCTGGGCCCGCCGGCGGCTTAGGCTTCCTTACGCATTGGTGGGACTCGGGGGAGGCTAACGACGTCAATGACTCACAGGCACTAAGGCCACACAGCGCAGGGTCGGGCTAGAGGAGGAAACCGTTTTCCCGCCAACTGGCCCGCCGCGTAGGTCAGTACCAGTCCGGCGGCGGTCCCTTGTACTCCTGGATCGCATTGCCGCCATCGACGATAAGCGTCTGGCCGGTGATGTAGCTCGCGCCCGGAGACGCGAGGAACGCGATCGCCTCCGCGACCTCCTGGGGAGTGCCGCTGCGACCGACAGGCGTGTGCCGCCCGGCCACCTCTTCCTCGGGAAGCTGGGACCCCGTGCGGATCCACCCGGGCTGCACCGAATTGCACGTTACGCCACGGCGCGCCGTCTCCAGCGCGATCGAGCGCATCAGGCCGTCCATCGCAGCCTTCGCGGCTCCGTAGCCGGCGTTCGCGGGGTTGGTGGCCACGGGCCCCGTGACCGAGCTCACCATGACGATCCGTCCCCGCCCGCGCTCGATCATCCTCGGCAGCGCAGCCCGGGTGACGTGGAACGCGGTCCACAAGTTGAGAGCAAGGTCCTGCTCGAAGGCCGAGGCCTCGAGCTCGACGAAGCGCCCGCTCTTATCCTCGAGCCCCGTCTGCACCATGCCAGCGTTGTTCACGAGGACGTCGAGCTGGCCGAAGCGCCTGAGCACGGCTTCCACGAGCGTCCGCGCCTGACCCTCGTCGGTGAGGTCCGCGATGAACGCCGCCGCGTCGATCCCCTCCCCCCGCAGGCGCGCCGCGCGCTTCTCGACGCGATCCGTCGTGGCCGTGAGTGCGACACGGGCACCGTCCTCGCCGAACAAGCGAGCCGCCGCGAACCCGATACCGTCCGGACTCCCGGCACCGGTCACGAGCGCGACCCACCCCTCGGACCTTCCCACCCCGAGCGGACGCTACCAGCGATGCGGAAGAGGGCGCACGCGATGGGCTCCGCCTACCGATCGGGCCCGGGGGGACCATATCGACCGGCTTTCACCCGGGGAAACCCCCCCG
>DASUTU010000057.1:0-63957 GCA_036374435.1 Actinomycetota bacterium
ATCGGGCGGAACAGGCGGAACAGACGGACCTTCAGCCGCCGGCGCCACCGCCGGGTCGAGGCCAGGTTCGGCTCGCCGCGGGGGATGATCGCCTTCTCGTCCTCGCGCATCGCCGCGGCGAAGTCGTGGAGCGCGTCGCGCACCTGGCCCGTGTCCATCCTCGAGCGCGGCGTGGCCTCCTCGGCCCAGTACAGCTCGCGTTCGAGCGCCTCGCGCAGGTCGTTGTCGCTGGTCATGAACCCTCGGAGCGTAACATCGGCCTCCGCCCGGTCCGCGGTCGTCGATCGACCGGTCCCGGCGTCGCGGGAGATCACAACGAGGCGAGCAGGTCGCGGATCGCGTGGTCCAGCGAGGGAACCGGCGGAACGCCCAGGTGGGGCAGGTAGGCGCTGGTGAGGCCGCTGTGCCGCGGACGCGGCGCCGGACGGCCGAGGTCGTCGGCCCGCTGCGGATGCACCCGGCCGGGCAGGCCGCCCAGTCCTTTCGCCCTGGTCAGCACGTCGAACCACGTGGTGGCCTCGGGCCCGGCCAGGTGGTAGGTGCCGTAGCGGCCCGTCAGGACGAGCGGAAGGAGGCGCTCGGCCAGGTGCGGGACGTACGTGGGGGTGCCGGTGCGATCGGCGAGCCCGCCCGCCGGCTCGCCCACCGCCAGCCGGCGGATCGCCCCGGTCGCGTAGTCCCGGACGCCGCCGAAGAGGTAGCCGGTCCGGACGACGAAGTGGTCCGGGAGCGCCGACCGGACGTGCTCCTCCCCGGCCAGCTTGGTGCGCGCGTAGACGCTCAGGGGGTTCGGCCGGTCCAGCTCGTCGTAGGGCGACTCCTTCTCGCCGTCGAAGACGTAGTCGGTCGACACGTGGAGAAGGACCGCGCCGCACCGGCGCGCCGCGAGTGCAAGCAGCTGGGGGCCGAGCGCGTTGTCCCGCGCCGCGCGGTCGGGCTCGGACTCGCACGCGTCCACGTCGGTGAAGGCCGCGGCGTTCACGATCAGGTCGGGCTCGAGCGGCACGACCGTCCGCATCACGGCGTCGTGGTCCCCGATGTCGAGGTCCCGGTGCGAGAGCGGGACCAGGTCGTGGTGCCCCGGGCATGTCTCGGCGAAGGCCCGGCCGAGCCCTCCACCGGCCCCGGTCAGGACGATCTTCATGTCGTGGCGGGTGTGGCCTCGAGGACCTCGGCGACGTGCGTGCGATACCACTCGACCGTGGAGGCGAGCCCGTCGTCGAACGGGATCTCCGGCGACCATCCGAGCGCGCGCAGGCGGTCGGCGCGCACGCCGTAGCGGAAGTCGTGTCCCGGCCGGTCCTCGACGAACGTGATCAGCGACTCCGGCGCCCCGGCCAGCGCGCAGATCCTCCTGGCGAGCTCCAGGTTGGGGAGCTCGAACCCGTCGCCGACGTTGTACACGACCCCGGCCTCGCCGCGATCGAGCACCAGACACGTCGCCCGCACCCAGTCCTCGACGTGCAGGAACTCGCGACGCTGCTCGCCGCGGCCGTACACTGGGACCGGGAGCCCGCGGAGGGCGGCGAGCGAATAGGTCGGGACGACCCGCTCCAGCTGGCGGGGGCCGAACGCGTTCGTCCCGCGGATCACGACCACCTCCACGCCGTAGGTGACGTGGTAGGCGCGGCAGAGCAGGTCGGCGCCAGCCTTGCTCGCCGCGTACGGGCTCCTCGGCGCCAACGCCGCATCCTCCGGGAACGATGCGCCGGCCGGTTCGTTCGCCCCGTAGACCTCGTCGGTCGAGACCATGAGCAGGCGCCGACCGTGCTCGCGGCAGGCGTCCAGCACGGTGTGGGTGCCGAGCACGTTGGTCACCAGGAACTCCCTCGGCCCGGCGATGCTGCGGTCGACGTGGGACTCCGCGGCGCAGTGCACCACGACGTCGACCTCCCGGACCAGCCGGCCCACGGTGTCGGCGTCGTTCACGTCGCCGAGCTGGAACGTGAACCTCGGGTCATCCTCGTGGTGTGCCACGTTCTCCCGCCGCCCGCCCACGGAGAGGCGGTCCAACACCACGACCTCGGCCTCCGGACGCTCGAGCAGCGCGTCGACGAGATGGGACCCGATGAAGCCCGCCCCGCCCGTGACGAGGAACCGCTCGCTCCGGTCGGCCATGGCGTGCGCGAGTCTACCGGCCGGGCCGCGTGCGGCTCAGAGCCCGGCCGCCGCCCGGAGGACCTCGGCCGTCTTGCGGGCGGTCGTCTCCCAACGGAAGGCCCGGGCGCGCTCTCGCCCCGCCCGGCGCAGCCCTTCCCGCAGACCGTCGTCGCCGAGAAGCCGTTCGAGCCCGTGCGTCATGGCATCCACGTCCCGCGGGTCCACGAGCAGCGCGGCGTCGCCGGCCACCTCCGGCAGCGACGAGGCGTCCGACGTCAACACCGGAACGTCCGCCGCGAACGCCTCGAGCACGGGCAGGCCGAACCCTTCGTACAGCGACGGATACGCCAGCGCCTCGGCCCCGGCCAGCAGGGCCCGTTTGTGGCGCTCGGAGACGTACCCGGTCAGCACCACCCGATCGCGCACCTCGGGCGGCAGGGCCGCCACCAGATGGTCGAGACGCCCTGCCTCCCCGGGGATCCAGTTCGTCCGCCCGCCGGCCAGGACCAGCCAGGCGTCGGTCTGCGCCCGCCGGAACGCCTCGATCAGCCGGTGCAGGTTCTTGCGGGGCTCGATCCCACCAACGAACAGCACGTACCGCCCTCCGATCCCGAACCGCTCGGACGCCGCCACCACCTCGGAGCGATCCGGGGCCTCGAAGGGCTCGACGCCGTGCGGGACGACGTGCACGCGCGCCGGGTCCACGTCGTGGTGGGCGAGCAGGTCGCGTTCGGCGCTTCGGGAGGGGACGATCACCCCCCCGGCCCGCCGCAGCCACCGACGGAAGACCCGCCGCCACCGAGCGTCCATCTGCGGCGCGGTCTCCGGGAACCGCTCGTACGCCAGGTCGTGCACGACCAGGACGACGCCGCGGATCCTGGTGGCCGGCGGGAGGAAGTTCGTGGCCAGGAACGCGTCGACGTCCACACCCAGCCACTCCAGCCGGGGAACTCCCAGCCGCCACGACAGGGGCTGGAACACCCGGGCGGGCAGGCGCGTGGGGTGTTCGGTCAGGTTGGGCGGGGCCTCGCCGAGGAGCCGGCGCCGGCGGAACAGGCCTCGCGCGTGCAGGTACCACGCCACGTATTCCGGCAACGGGTCGGCCGCGGGAAGGTGGCGCAGGATCCGCCGCGTGTACTCCCCCACCCCGGTCCGGCGGGGGTCGAGCGCGGGGCGCGCGTCGATCGCGATGCGCACGGCGCTCAGTCGACCTCGACGCGACTCTGGTCGCCGAGCACGAGGCGGTGGACGCCGCCCGTCCCGGACCGGCGCAGCTCGGCATTGCGGCCGAGGATCGACCCGCTGACCGTGGCCATCCCTTCGATCCGCGAGCCCTCCATCACGATCGAGTCCCGGACCGCGCTCGAGGTCACCACACACGACGGCGAGAGCGCGACGTCGGGCCCCAGCTCGGAGTCCTCCACGAGCGCGCCCGCCCCCACGATGACGGGGCCCACGATCCGCGAGCGGACCACCTTCGCCCCCGCCTCGACCACCACCAGCCCCTCGAGCCGGGACGCCTCGTCGACCTCACCCTCGACCGACGGCCGAAGCACGGAGAGCATCTGCCGGTTGGCCTCCAGGAGGTCCTCCGGCCGCCCGGTGTCCTTCCAGTACCCGCTGACCATCTCGGCGCGAACCGACCGGCCGTGGTCGATCAGCCACTGGATCGCCTCGGTGATCTCGTATTCGCCCCGCCAGGACGGCTCGAGCGTGGACGCCGCCTCTAGGATCGAGTCGTCGAACAGGTACACGCCGACGAGCGCGAGGTCGGACAGGAACTCCTTCGGTTTCTCGACGAGCCGCACCACGCGGTCGCCCTCGAGCACGGCGACCCCGAACTGTTCGGGCTCGGGCACGCGGGCGAGGAAGATCTGCGCGTTGGGGCGGTGGCGCTCGAACTCGGCGACGAACCGCTCGATCCCGCCCATCAACACGTTGTCGCCGAGGTACATCACGAACGGCTGGCCGCGCACGAAGTCGGCGGCCGTGGTCACGGCGTGGGCCAGGCCGAGCGGCGCCTCCTGCGGGATGTACGTCACCCGGAGGCCCCACGCCGACCCGTCGCCGACGGCCGCCCGAACCTCGTCACCGGTCTGGCCGACCACGATGCCGACCTCCGAGATCCCGGCCTCGGCGATGGCCGACAGGACGTGGAACAGGATCGGGACGTTCGCCACGGGGATCAGCTGTTTCGCGTTCGTGTGCGTGATCGGCCGGAGCCGGGACCCCTCGCCACCGGATAGGACCAGCGCTCTCACGTGGGGCACTCCACCTGGTCACCCTCGGCGGGCGGTTCGGGCAACCGGTAGTCGCCCGTCACGACCACGGCGACGTCTTCACCGTTGGGCAGCAGGCGCGGAGGGACCGGCACGAGCTCCATGTTGCCGAAGTATGTCCCAACTACCTTCGCCATCGCCTCCGACCCCTCGCGGAACAGGATCGCCGGGCCCGTCCGCGGCGGGTCGATGGCCGTCCCGGGCAGCAGGCCGGGCTCCGTGTTGAACCCGCCCTCGGTGAGGATCTCGAACACCTCCCCGGCAACCTCGGCGTTCCCCCGGTCGTAGACCGCGGCGACGATGGTCGCGGGCGACGGCGGCGTCTGCTCGAGCTCGGTGCCGAGGTCGCCCAGCGGCTGCCCGTTGCGGATCCGCTCGAAGAGCTCGCCGGCGTCGGGTTCGATCTCGTCGACCACGGAGAGGTACCGCCCGTCGACGGTGATGCCGACGGGGTGCGTCGGTACGGAGCGGAAGTCGGCGGCGCCGGTCCCCACGTCTTCGAGGGTTCCGGCCAGGTACACCAGGTCCGCGACGTTCAACCCCTCGTCCACCACGAGGTTGTCCAGCAGCCGGGGCACCAGGCTGGGGAGATCGACGAGCCGTCCCGGCGACAGCAGGGCCGAGACCACGGCCCGCAGGAACTGCTGCTGCCGGCCGATGCGGGCGAAGTCCGGGACGCGGTCGCAGGGCTGGTGGCGCGTCCGCACGAAGGCGAGGGCCATGGCGCCGTCCAGGCGCTGGCAGCCGGCGTCGACGTCGAGCCCGGTCAGCTCGTCCGTCATCGGGTACGGGATGCACAGGTCCACCCCGCCCAACGCGTCGACCAGGCCCTGGAACCCGGCGAGAGACACGTACAGGACGTGGTGGATCGGCATCCCGGTCAGCTCCTTCACCGTCCTCGCCACCCTGGCCGGCCCGTTGCCCTCGACGCCTCCCTCGAAGGCCGAGTTGATCCGCCCCTCGCCCATACCGGGGATGTCCACCCAGAGGTCGCGGGGGAACGACACGAACAGCGCCTGCTTCTGGCTCGGCCGCGTGTGCACCAGGATGATGGTGTCCGAGCGGTTCTCGCCGCCGATGTCTTCGTCCGTGCCGAACGCCTCCTGCTCCTCGGGGGACAGACCCTGGCGCGAGTCGCTGCCCAGAAGCAGGTAATTGCAGGCCCGCCGGGCGCAGCGCCCCAGGATGTCGGGGGCCACCGCCGGCTCATCGCCGGGAGCGGGCTCGAGCGTGTCGATCGAGAGCGTCGTCCGTTGCCGGTCGGCCCAGACGTAGGCCCCCATGCCGAACGAGGCCAGGAGCGTCACAAGGGCGGCCACGCCGGCGGTGACGGCAAGGAACGGTCCGCGAAGATTCGACCGTCCGCGGGCAGGCGTGATCGAGCCCTCAGGCATAGGCGTTCGACGCGAAGGGTACCCGTCGGGGTCGGTCCCGGTACGGGCCGCGAGATGGTGATCCTGTCACCGTCGGGTTTCCCGAACCGCAGGAGCCTGTGGCAATCCCCCCTCCACCACCTGCCCCACCTCGTCGATCCCGTGTTCGTATGGCCAGGACGCTGGCGGAGTGGTGGAACGACCGGTCCCTACGGTGGAAGGGCATCATCGTGGTCGCCTTCCCGGTGGTGGCCCTGTTGGCGGTCACCGCCGTGTTCGGCGTGGCCTCGACGGTGGCCGACCGCAGCGCGCAGGCGTACGAGGAGGGCGCGTGTCCACCGCCGTGGACCGGCTGACGAATCACCTGTCGGCGGCGGAAGCCGGGCTGCGCGGCTACCTCCTGACCAAAGACGACCTGTTCCTCGAGCCGTATTTCCGCATCGTCGGCGGCCGCCCGCGGCCAAGGCGGACCTCGTCGCGGCGCTCGCCGAGGACACGGTGTTCACCCACCTGACCGAGGCATTCGCGACCCGAGTCGATCGGCTCGAGGACATCTCGGTGGAGATCCTGGACGCTGCCTCAAACAGGTCAGCGACGAGCTGGGACACGCCATGGGGTCGCGCCTGCTGATCGATGCGGCCGACGCCATTCGCTCGGCGATCCGACAGTGCGACGTGCCGGCCCGAGTGGGCGGCGACGAGTTCGCCGTCCTGCTGGTGGGCGGACGGACCGCCGCCGAGAACGTCGTCGGGCGGTTGAACGATGTGATCGCCCGAACCAACTCGGCGTCGTGCGGCCCCTACACGCTTTCGCTGTCCGTCGGGACCGCCGTGTCCTCGCACGGGGACCGACACTCTCTCTCGCGACTGCTGAGCGAGGCCGACGACGAGATGTACGCGAACAAGCGTGCTCGTCGCTCCGACCGATCCGGCTCCTCGCCCGGGCGTTAACGGACGACGAGCACCGGGATGTGCGCCAGGTGGACCACCTTGTGCGCCACGCTGCCCACGAGGAGCCGGCTCCAGTCTGAGAGGCCGCGGGTGCCGAGCACGATGAGGTCCATCCCCTCGTCCGTCGCGGCGTCGAGGATCGCTCGCGGGGTCTGGCCGAGCGGTACGCGAACGATCTCTCCGCGCACGCCCACCCCGAGGTCCTTCAGCTCACGAACGACCCCGTCCACGAGATCCAACGCCTCCCGGGGAGTCTCGGCGTCCACGTCCACGCCGAGCGCCGCCTCGTGCTCGCGGACGTGGAACACGAGGACCTCGCCACCGTGGCGGAACGCGAGCTCCGCCGCCACGGGGACGGCCCTTCGGCTGTGCTCGGAGCCGTCGACGGCGAGGAGGATCCGCTCGAACATCGTGACCACCTCTCTCCGACGAGCATGACCCCGGCCGTCGCCGACGGGCGAGGGCCGTCCGGGCCTTCCCGACCGGGCCGACCGCCACCGGGTGGAGGAGGTGACCCACTAGGATGAGGAGCACATGGCCACGACGGCCTTCCCCGCCCATCTGGTCTCGGACGTCGTCCTTCGAGACGGCTCCACGGTCCGGGTCCGGCCGGCGCGAGCGACCGACGTCACCCGGGTCGAGGACTACCTGATCGACCTGTCGCCGGAGACCCGCCGCCTGCGTTTCTGGTCGCAGGCCATCGACGTCAGGGAGCTGGCGCGCAAGATCGTCGACGTCGACTACGCCGACCACCTAACGCTCCTCGTCCTGCAGGGCGGCGACGAAGGCCGCATGATCGGCGGCGCCCAGTACATCCGGATCGAGGGCGGCCGCGCCGAGGTCAGCCTGTCGGCGGCCGACGACTTCCAGGGTCGTGGGATCGGCTCCATCCTCCTGGGACAGATGGCGCAGGAGGCCGCGCGTCACGGCGTCACCACGTTCGTGGCCGAGGTGCTTCCCGAGAACCACACGATGGTCAACGTCTTCCGCGCCAGCGGCTTCACCGTGTCCATCCGGGCCACGCCCGGGCTGATCGAGGTGGAGTTCCCGATCCTGCTGACCGACGAGGCCGTGGAGCACTTCGAGCAGCGCGAGACCGAGGCCGCCGTCAACGCCATGCGAACGCTCCTTTCCCCTCGCTCGGTCGCCGTGATCGGCGCGTCGCGGGACTCCTCGACCATCGGCGGCCAGCTCTTCCACAACCTCCTGACGACGGAGTTCCACGGTCCCGTGTATCCGGTGAACCCGAAGGCCGAGGTGGTGCACGGCGTGGTGGCCCACCCCTCGGTCAAAGACGTCCCCGGGGACGTGGAAACCGCCTTCATCGTCGTCCCGGCCCCCTACGTGGCGCAGGTCGTCCGCGAATGCGGGGAGAAGGGAGTACGCGGGTTGGTGGTGATCTCCTCGGGCTTCAGCGAGGTGGGCGGCGAGGGCGAGGCCCGCCAGGACGAGCTGGTGGAGATCAGCCGGGCGTTCGGGATGCGGATCATCGGCCCGAACTGCATGGGCATCGTGAACACCGCCCCCGAGATCCGTCTGAACGGCACGTTCGCCACGGTGTACCCGCCGCCAGGACGCGTGGGGTTCCTGTCGCAATCGGGCGCCCTGGGCCTGGCGGTGATGCAGTACGCCACCGAGCTCGGCCTGGGCCTCTCCTCGTTCGTCTCGATCGGCAACAAGGCCGACATCTCGGGCAACGACCTCGTCGCCTATTGGAACGAGGACCCGAACACGGACGTCGTGCTCCTGTACCTCGAGTCCTTCGGCAACCCACGTCGCTTCGCGCGTCTGGCGCGGGAGGTGAGTCGTCGCAAGCCGATCGTCGCCGTGAAGTCGGGGCGAAGCGCGGCGGGCGCCCGAGCGGCGGCGTCGCATACGGGCGCCCTCCTGGCCTCATCCGACGTCACGGTCGACGCCTTGTTCCGGCAGGCCGGCGTGATCCGCACCGACACGTTGGAGGAGATGTTCGACGTGGCCACGATCCTGGCGTACCAACCCCCGCCGAAAGGCGACCGGGTGGCCATCGTGACCAACGCGGGCGGGCTGGGAATCCTGTGCGCCGACACGTGTGAGGCCAACGGGCTCACGGTGCCCCCGCTGTCCGGGGGGACCGCCGAGGCGCTGCGCGGGTTCCTCCCCGCCGAGGCCTCGGTGGGCAACCCGGTGGACATGATCGCCTCGGCCGCGGCGGAGGACTACGAACGGGCCATCCGGACGGTCGCCGCCGACCCCGAGATCGACGCGATGATCGTGATCTACATCCCGCCCCAGGCGACCAAGGCCGCCGAGATCGGGCACGCCATCGTGCGTGCCATCAACGAGGTCGGTGGGCGGATCCCGGTGGCCACGACGTGGATGTCCACCCGTGGCCTGCCCCAGGAGCTCCAGGAGGCCGGCACGCGGATCCCGTCGTTCTCCTACCCCGAGCAGGCGGCGATCGCGATGGCCCACGCAGCCCGGTACGGCCGGTGGCGCGACCAGCCCGTCGGCACGATCCCGCGGTTCCACGACACGAAGCCCGACGAGGCAACGGCCGTCCTGGCCGAAGCGATGGGGCGCGAGGGCAGGGGTTGGCTCACCGCGGAGGAGGTCGAGCACCTGCTGGCGTGTTACGGCCTGCGCACGGCGCGATCCGAGCGAGCCGCCTCACCCGAAGAGGCAGGGAACGCGGCGGCCAAGATCGGCTCGGCGGTGGCGATCAAGGCGTTCGGGCCCGACATCGTCCACAAGACGGAGGTGGGCGCCGTGGCCCTCGGCCTGGAGGGGCCCGCCGAGACGACGACGGCAGCCCGGGAGATGGCCGACCGGGTGGCCGCCGCCGGGCTCACGCTCGAGGGGTTCCTCGTGCAGGAGATGGTTCGCGAAGGCGTGGAGATGCTGGTGGGCGTGGCACACGACCCCCTGTTCGGGCCCGTGGTCGCGTGCAGCGCGGGGGGGACGACAGTCGAGCTGGTGCGCGACGTCGCCGTGCGCGTCACGCCGATCACCGAGCTCGACGCGGGCGAGATGGTCCGCTCGCTCCGAACGTTCCCGCTCCTGGAAGGGTTCCGGGGGGCGCCCAAGGTCGATGTGTCGGCCCTGGAGGAGGTGATCCTCCGGGTGGGGGCCCTGGTCGACAACCACCCCTCGGTCGCCGAGATGGACTGCAACCCCGTGATGGTCCTGCCGCACGGGGCGATGATCGTCGACGCCCGGGTGCGCGTTCAGGAGGCGCCTCAGATCAAGCCGCTCGCGGCCCGCGCGGCCGCCGGCTGAGGACCGCAGGCCTCACCGATCGGTCGAACCCAGCCTGGCCACGAGCACGGAGCAGGGGGCGTGGTGCGCGCAGTATTCGCTCACGCTGCCCAGCAGCACCCGCCGGACGCCCGAGACCCCCCGGTGCCCCACCACCAGCAGGTCGGTCTCGGTGCGCCCCACCGCCGCCACGAGCGCGTGTTCGGGACGTCCCATGGCCATCTCGCGAATGGGATCGGCGCCGAGCGCGGTGGCGGCGGCCACCGCCGGTTCGAGCTCGGGCGGGTTCGGCTCGTCCTCCCGAAGGGTCCAGTCCCGGTCGTGGCCCCGGAACACCGGGACGACGTGGAGCACCCGGAGATCGCCCCCCGCCGCGGTCGCAAGGCCGGCGGCGAACGCGGCCGTGTCCGCCGAGGCATCGGACCCGTCCACGCCGCAGGTGATCCTGCGCGGGAAGCCGGCCCCGTCGGGCCGGGCGACCAGGACCGAGCACAGCGCCTCCCGCAGGACGTGCGCGGCCACCTGTCCGATCCGGAGCGCCCCGCCGATCAGGCCGGCGTCCGGACCCAGGCAGAGCAGGTCCACCTCCTCCTCGGCGGCCTCCCCCACGAGCACCGCGCCGGGATCCCCGGCCAGGATGCGGGTCTCCGCCCGGACGTCGAGCTCGGCCGCCCGCCCCGCGGCCCGGGAGAGCACCTCCTCGGCCTCTCGCTCGACGTCGTCCGCGTGCGCTCGGCCGGTGTCCATGACATAGGCGATCTCGAGGCCCGCCCCGGTGATCGACGCCAGCCGGGCGGCCTGGCGGACGGCTTCCATGGAACGCTCGGAGCCGTCGGCCCCGGCGAGGATCCGTTCGAGGTGATGATCGCCGAACGTCAACGACGGGCCTTCGGCGCGAGCGCCGTCCAGGGCAATGGGAGGCCCGTGGACGGTGCTCTGTCGTCGGCCACGTAGGAAAGCTCGTGTTCGAAGGCGACCACGCCTTCGATCGAGAGCACGAGCCGCTCGATCACCGGGATCAGGCTCCGGCGCTCCACCTGTCCTTGGATCGTGACGACGCCGTCGCGGACCACGACGCGGATCGTATCGGGATCGATCCACAACGTCCGGCGGATGACGTCGTCTCGGATCTCGGTGGCGATCTCGGCGTCGTCGCGCAGGAACACCTTCAACAGGTCCGTGCGCGAGACGATGCCGAGGATGGTGCCGGCTTCGGGATCGACCACCGGGAGTCGCTTGACGGTTCGCTGGTGCATCAGGCGCGCCGCCTCAGCGAGCGAGGCATTCGGTCCTACGGTGATCACCGGCACGGTCATGAGCTCTGAGGCGATCAGCCCGGCGGCTTTCGAACGATCGTGCCGGCGGTGAACGCTCTCGAACAGGCGAGGATCACCGTCCAGGTCGGGGTCCTCCTTGAGGATCAAGTCCCCCTCCGACACGAGCCCGAGCACGTGGTCGTCCTCGTCCACGACGGGGACGGCGCTCACCCGGTGCTCCTGCATCAGCCGCACGATGTCCTTGAACGGCGTGAAGGCGTTCACGGACACGACGGCCCGGGTCATCACATCCGACACCGCCCGCTTCATCGTCCGTCTCTCCTTCCGGTCCGGCAGGTGCACGTGCCCCCAACGCCGCCAACCTAGGCGAGGACACCGCGGCTCCCCACGGCCGGACGTCCCGGACGCGAACGGGCCCTCACCCAGCGCCGGATGGGCCGGTTGGACCGACCCCGTCGAGGCCTCCTCGGGCGCGTTACCCTCCGATCGTGGATCGGAGGGACCGTCTCATCCGCGCCGGGATGACGCTGCACTCGGACCTCAGCCTGGAGGCCGTCCTGCAGCGTCTCGTCGAGGCCGCCGCCGAGCTCACGGACGCCCAATACGGGGCCCTTGGGGTGCTCGGGGCGGACGGTGGGATCGCCGAGTTCGTGACGACGGGGATCACTCCCGAGCAACGGGAGAAGATCGGGGACCCCCCCACCGGACACGGGATCCTCGGTCTCCTGATCTCGGATGCGAGGGCGGTACGGATCCGCCGGATCGCGGACCATCCACTTTCGTACGGATTCCCACCGAACCATCCCCCCATGATCTCGTTCCTCGGCGCGCCGGTCACCGCGCGGGGAAAGGTGTACGGGAACCTGTACCTGACCAACAAACAAGGGGCCGAGGAGTTCAGCTCCGAGGACGAGGAGGCCCTCGTCGTCCTGGCGGCGCAGGCGGGCGTGGCGGTCGCGAACGCCAGGCTGTACGAGGAATCTCGCAGCCGGCAGCGGTGGCTCGAGGCCTCCACGGAGATCGCCAACGCCATCCTCTCCGGGTCCCAACCGGACGAGGCGCTGGCGCTCGTGGGCGCCCGGGCGCGCGAGCTCCTGGCGGCCGACCTCACCTGGATCGTGACGCCGGAGGCGGCCGGTCCGCTGCGGGTGGCATTCGCGGAGGGCGACGCCGCCGAGACGATCCTCGGCCTGCCGCTTCCGCTTGAGGACTCGATCTCGGGCGAGGTGGTACGCACGGGGAGTCCCCTCGCCCTCGAAGACGCGAGGCAGGACGAGCGCGCGTTCCGGCCGCTCATCGACGCTGGCAAGATCGGTCCGGCCGTCTACGTGCCGCTGACGGCGCACGGGCGGGCGTTCGGCACGTTGGCCGCGGCCCGGGAGCCCGGAGGGCGCCCGTTCGACGAAGAGGCGATCCGCCTGCTCGGATCGTTCGCCGATCAGGCCGCCATCGCGCTCGAATACGCGCGGGCCCAGCAGGAGATCGAACGCCTGGCGGTGCTGGAGGACCGCGAGCGGATCGCCAAGGAGCTGCACGACGGGGTCATCCAGGCGTTGTTCGCCGTCGGGATGGGGCTGCAGGGGACGGCGCTCATGTCGGCCGACGAGGAGCTCTCGGCCCGGGTCGAGGGCGCCGTTGCCGAGCTCGATCGCGTGATCCGCGATCTGCGCAACTACATCTTCGGCCTGCGGCCCGGGATCCTCGCCGACCGGCAGCTCGACAAGGCGCTGCGGGCCCTGGTGGAGGAGTTCCAGAGCCGCAGCGGGGTGGTGACGATCATCGAGCTGGACGAGACGATCGCCTCGGAGCTCTCGACCGTGGCCGCCGACGTGGTCCAGCTCACCCGCGAGGCGTTGTCGAATGTCGGCCGGCACGCGAAGGCCTCGACCTGCCGGGTTTCGCTGACCCAGACCGACGGGTTCGCCCTCCTTGAGGTGGACGACGACGGCGGCGGGTTCGACACGGCCACCGCCCGGCGTGGCGAGGGGCTCAGGAACCTCGAGGAACGGGCCGTGGCCCTGGGCGGCGAGGCCTCGATCGAGTCCGTCCCCACCCAGGGAACCACGGTGCGGGTCCGGCTCCCCCTGTAACCGGCGCTACTGGACCACCAGGGCGGTCACCATCCCGTACATGCCCTGCGGCCCCTCGACGTGCGGCAGGATGTGGCAGTGGTAGGCCCACACCCCCGGGTAGTCGGCCTTCAGGTACACGTCGAAGCGCTGGCCGGGCGCCACCGTCAACGTGTCGGAGAGGTACCGCTGCGACGGTCGAAGGGCGAAGCCGTCGACCGCCACGACCTCGAAGTGGTAGCCGTGCAGGTGCATGGGGTGGAGCTGGGCCCCGTCGTTTGACAGGTGGATGAGGACGCCATCGCCCTGCTCGGCCACGATCGGCTGGGTCGCCGGGAACTCCTTGCCGTTGAGCACGTACCCAGTCGGACCGTCCCCGAGGAACAGCGTGGCCTCGACGTCCACGGGGCGCCCGTACAGCTCGCCCCAGTCGTCGTGGTCTGGCTGCACGTAGAAGGCGCCGTACAGGCCCTTGCCCACCTGCTCCGTCGAGTTGAAGTGCGAGTGGTAGACGTACATTCCCGGCGGGTCCACGACCTCGAACTCGTAGGTGAAGAACCCGCCCGGCATGATGGGGTCCTGCGTGATGTACGGGACGCCGTCCATCCCGTTGGGGAGCGTGACGCCGTGCAGGTGCATCGTGGTGGGCTCGGACATCTCGTTGCGCAGGACGATCCGGACCGTATCTCCCTGGTTCACGCGGATCTCCGGACCCGGGACGGTGCCGTTGAAGCCCATCGCCTCCACGAACGTCCCGGGCTTGGTCTCCCAGCGCACCTCTTCGGCGGTGAGCTCGAACACCTGCACCCCGCCCTCGACGGTGGGCTCCAGCAGCTGGTTGCCGAGCGCCTCGGTCTCGGCGGGGAACGCCTCGACGCCTTCGCGGTGCCCGTCCAGCATCTCCTGGACGGAGACGGCGCCGTGGGACCCGTGGCCACCGGTCGCGCCGCTCGCCCCGGCCGCGACGTCTCCGGACGCACCGACGTTCAGCTCGCCGTCCATGCCGAGGTCGGCGTGACCGGAGATCGAGCAGAAGATGCGGTACGAGCCCGGCTCGAGCGACGGTACCAGCAGCGTCCGGGTTTCGCCGGCCTGGATGTCGCCGGTGGTCTCGACGCCGCCGCCGGTGTCCACGGAGAGGTCGTGGGGGGCCGAGCCCTCGTTGCTCACCGTGAACGTGAGCTCCTCCCCGGCGGGCGCCTCGATGACGTCCGGGGTGATCGCGAACTCGGTGAGGGTCACGGAGAGCGCCGCCGCGGCGGCCTGGTCGCCGTCTCCCCCTCCGCCCGACGCCTCGGCGCCGCCGCCACAGGCGGCCGCGAGCACCGTCAGCGCGAGCAGGGCGACGGCCAGGGCCGCCCCAGGAACACGCGTGGTCATTGCCATCCCTCCTGTCGGGTGTCCATGCGCACCGATGACAAGGCTGCATGGAACGGGACCGGCCAAGGCGCGACCAGGCCGGAAGTCCCGCCGCCGGCTACCCGGAAGTCCCGGACCCCGGGGTCAGCCGCCGGACGGCGGTCAGGAGCTCGTCGCGGTCGGGATGGCGCCGCAGCCGCACCAGCTGACCGGGCACCTCACCACCGGGGTGGGAGCCGAGCACGACCACGCGGTGGCCGCCCATCAGGTACAGGCCGAGCAGCTCCTCCGCCGCCGTTCCCATCACCACCGACTCGCTGTCGAGGCTCATGTCCAGGACCACGACCTGACTCTCGGCCGCGAGGGGGCACGCCCCTCCTCGCGCGCCGACACACGTGTAGTCGGGTTCGGTCGGACCCGGGCACTCCGCGACCTGGTAACCGGCGCGTTCCAACCACGAACCCAACCGGGCCCGCTCGAACTGGTCGGCCTCCACGACGAGGACGGTGTCCTCGCCTGCCCCCATGGTCATCGGGTTCAGGATGCGCCGACCACCCGGCCCGGGTCCCAGGCTCCAAGTCCCAACCCCGTGGGGTCGTTCGGCCCTGAGGACCTCTTCGAACGCTCACGCATCCTGGCCGCATGTTCGTTCGCTACTTCCTGGAGCTGCCCGTTCCGGCGGGGACGGTCGAGAAGGCGCTGCTCGACCATCCGGACGCCTGGGTCCCCGGGTTGCTTCGGGCCGCCGAAGATCGCGGGCAACACCTGCTGGCCGAGGTGGGGTTCGACGTCGAGCCGGGGCGCATCGACAAGCAGGTCGTGATCCGGCTGGGCTCGGTCTATCACACGCCCTCGAAGACTCTGCTGCCGATGACGTGGCGAGCCACCGGCCTGGAGCGACTGTTCCCGCAGCTCGACGCCGATCTCGAGGTGGCCACCCTCGGGCCCGCCCGGACCCAGCTCTCGATCAGCGCCCGGTACCGACCGCCCATGGGCGCCCTGGGCCGCACCCTGGACCGGGCCCTCCTGCACCGGGTCGCCGAGGCGACCGTCAAAGACTTCCTGGACCGCGTGGGGGAACGTCTGATCGCTCACGAGACCACCACCGCCTGAGCGGTAGGATGCGCCCGTGACCGAGAAGGCCACCAAGACGCCGCCGCTGCGCGTGCTGCTGGTCGACGACCACGAGGTGGTTCGCAGCGGCGTGAAGGCACTGTTGCAGTCCACCGAGGACATCGTCGTGACCGCCGAGGCAGGCTCGATCCGCGAGGCGGTGGACGAGGCCGATCGCACCCGCCCCGACGTCGTGGTCATGGATGTCCGGCTGGCCGACGGCAGCGGCATCGAGGCCACCCGGGAGATCCGGGCCCGGCACCCCAAGACCCAGGTGGTGATGTTGACCTCGTTCGCCGACGACGAGGCCCTCTTCGCCTCCATCATGGCCGGCGCGTCCGGCTACGTGCTCAAGCAGGTCAAAGGCGGCGAGTTGGTGCGGGCCATCCGGACCATCGGGAAAGGCGAGAGCCTGCTCGACCCGGCCGTGACCAACGCCGTGCTGGACCGGCTGCGGCGGGGCAAACACCTGCTCAAGGACGAGAAGCTGGCCCGGCTGTCGCCCCAGGAGGAGCGGATCCTGTCCCTGGTCGCCGACGGCAAGACCAACAAGGAGATCGGCGACGAGCTGAACCTGGCCGAGAAGACCGTCAAGAACTACGTCTCGAGCATCCTGTCCAAGCTCGAGGTGGCCCGCCGGGCCGAGGCCGCCGCGTACCTGGCGCGGCACACCACCACTCCCGGCACGCAGGGCTGAGCGGGCCGGCGGAACCCCCCGAGGGGGGCCGAACGACCCCGGCCCGGGGCTCGCCCACGCGAAAGCATGGTTCCGGAACCTGCCGATCTTGGCCTGGCGTGGGGTGAGCCGATGGACACGAACGGAACGTTGATCACGGTCGACGGCAACGAGGCGGCGGCGAGGGTCGCCCACCGCTTGTCGGAGGTCATCGCGATCTACCCGATCACGCCGTCCTCGCCGATGGGCGAACACGCGGACGCGTTGTCCGCTGCGGGGCGGACGAACCTGTGGGGGGCCGTCCCCCAGGTCATCGAGATGCAGAGCGAGGCCGGCGCCGCCGGGGCGCTCCACGGGGCGCTCCAGGCCGGAGCGCTCTGCACCACGTTCACCGCCTCGCAGGGGCTCCTGCTGATGATCCCGAACATGTACAAGATCGCCGGCGAGCTCACGCCGGCGGTGATCCACGTGGCTGCGCGGACGCTCGCCACCCACGCGCTGTCGATCTTCGGCGACCACAGCGACGTCATGGCGGTGCGCCAGACCGGCTGGGCCATGCTCGCCTCGTCCGACGTGCAGGCCGCCCAGGATCTCGCGGCGGTCTCCCACGCCGCCACGCTCGAGACCCGCGTTCCCTTCCTGCACTTCTTCGACGGCTTCCGTACTTCCCACGAGGTCAACGTCGTGACCGAGCTCGACGACGCCGTGCTGCGCGAGCTCGTGGACGAACAGCTGATCCGCGCCCACCGCGAGCGGGCTCTCTCGCCGGACCGGCCGGTCCTGCGCGGCTCCGCCCAGAACCCCGACGTGTTCTTCCAGGCCCGGGAGGCCTCGAACCCCTTCCACGCCATCGTGCCGCAGGTGGTGCAGTGGACGATGGATCGGTTCGCCGAGCTCACCGGCCGCGCGTACCACCTGTTCGACTACCGGGGGGCGCCCGACGCCGAGCGCGTCGTCGTGCTCATGGGGTCCGGCAACGGCGCGGTCGAGGAGACGGTGGACGCGCTGGTCGACGGCGACGAACCGGTCGGCGTCGTCAACGTCCGTCTGTACCGTCCCTTCTCCACCGAGTCCTTCCTCGCCGCTCTGCCGGAGACGGTCCGATCGATCGCGGTGCTCGACCGGACGAAGGAGCCGGGCTCGATCGGGGAGCCGCTCTACCAAGACGTGGTCACCGCCCTGTCCGAGTCGGTGGCCGCCGGCGCTCGCCCATCCATGCCGCGCGTCATCGGCGGCCGGTACGGCCTGTCGTCCAAGGAGTTCAACCCGGCCATGGCCAAGGCGGTGTTCGACGAGCTGGTCGAGGAGGACCCGAAGACGCACTTCACGGTGGGGATCGTGGACGACGTCTCGCACACGTCGCTCGAGGTCGACCGGTCCTTCACCACCGAGGCCGACGACGTCGTCCGCGCCGTCTTCTACGGGCTCGGCGCCGACGGGACCGTCGGGGCGAACAAGAACTCGGTGAAGATCATCGGCGAGGGCACGGACCTGTACGCCCAGGGATACTTCGTCTACGACTCGAAGAAGTCGGGGGCGATGACGACCTCGCACCTGCGGTTCGGCCCCCACCCCATCCGCTCCTCGTACCTGATCGGGTCGGGGCAGGCCAACTTCGTGGCGTGCCACCAGTTCAACTTCCTCGAGCGCACCGACGTGCTCGACGTCGCCGCCCCCGGCGCGACGTTCCTCCTGAACAGCCCCTTCGGCGCGGACGCCGTCTGGCGGCACCTGCCGGTCGAGACCCAGCGGACGGTCCTCGACAAGGGCCTGCGCTTCTACGTCGTGGACGCGCAGAAGGTGGCCACGGAGGTGGGCCTCGGGTCGCGGGTCAACACCATCCTCCAGACCTGCTTCTTCGCGCTCGCGGGCGTGCTCGAGCAGAAGGAGGCCGTGGCTCGGATCAAGACGGCCATCGAGAAGAGCTACGGCAAACGTGGTCGATCGGTCGTGGAGCAGAACTACGCCGCCGTGGACGCCGCGCTCGGCGGGCTGCAGGAGGTCTCCGTGCCCGACGAGGTCTCGGGCGACCTCCGCCGGCTCCCGCCCGTCCCCGAGGAGGCCCCGGACTTCGTCCAGCGGGTGACGGCGAAGATGATCGCCGGGCAGGGCGACCTCCTCCCCGTCTCGGCGCTGCCGGTCGACGGCACCTTCCCGACAGACACGACGCAGTGGGAGAAACGCTCCATCGCCCGGGAGATCCCCGTGTGGGATCCCTCCATCTGCATCGACTGCGCCAAGTGCGCCCTCGTGTGCCCGCACGCGGCCATCCGGATGAAGGTGTTCGAGCCCGAGGCGCTCGAGGGCGCCCCGGCGGGCTTCAAACACAAGGAGTGGCGCGACCGGGAGCGCCCGGGCATGTGGATGACCATCCAGGTGGCGCCCGATGACTGCACGGGCTGCGGCGTGTGCGTGGACGTCTGCCCGGCCAAGTCCAAGGAGGTCGTCAAACACAAGTCGATCGACATGCTCCCCAAGGACGAGCACCTGGAGGCCGAGCGCGAGCAGTTCGCCTTCTTCTCGACCATCCCGCCGCTGGACCGGCGAGAGGTCAAGGTGGCCTCCATCAAGGGTTCGCAGATGCTCGAGCCGTTGTTCCAGTACTCCGGGGCGTGCGCCGGGTGCGGCGAGACGCCGTACCTCAAGGTGCTCTCGCAGATGTTCGGCGACCGCATCCTGGTGGCGAACGCGACGGGCTGCTCGTCGATCTACGGCGGCAACCTGCCGACGACGCCCTGGTCGAAGGACGAGAACGGCCGCGGCCCCGCCTGGTCGAACTCGCTGTTCGAGGACAACGCGGAGTTCGGCCTGGGGATGCGGCTGTCCCTCGACCACCAGGTGGCGTTCGCCCGCTCGCTTGTGGAACGGCTCGCGCCGAGCGTCGGCGAGGAGCTGGCCCGGGCCATCCTGGACGCCCCGCAACGCGACGAGACCGAGCTGGCCGACCAGCGATCCCGCGTGGCGGAGCTGAAGGTGATCCTCGGGGGCCGAGAGGACGCCGAGGCGCGAAACCTCCTGGCCGTGGCCGACGCGCTCGTCCACAAGAGCGTGTGGATCGTCGGCGGCGACGGGTGGGCCTACGACATCGGGTTCGGCGGCCTGGACCACGTCCTGGCGACCGGCCGGAACGTCAACATCCTGGTCCTGGACACGCAGGTCTACTCGAACACCGGCGGCCAGGCCTCGAAGGCCACCCCGCGCGGCGCCGTGGCGAAGTTCGCTGCGGCCGGGAAACCGATCGGCCGGAAGGACCTCGGCATGATCGCCGCCGCGTACGGCAACGTGTACGTCGCGCAGATCGCGCTCGGAGCCGACAACGCCCAGACCGTCAAGGCGATCGCCGAGGCCGAGGCGTGGGACGGACCGTCGCTGATCATCGCCTACTCGACCTGCATCGAACACGGCATCGACATGGCCACCTCGATGACCCACCAAGCCGACGCCGTCAAGAGCGGGTTCTGGCCCCTGTGGAGGTACGACCCGCGCCTGGCCGTGGAGGGGCAGCGGCCGATGCAGCTCGACAGCAAGGCCCCGACCCTGCCACTGGCCGACTTCCAGGCCAAGGAGGCGCGGTTCGCCATGTTGGCCCGGTCGCGCCCGGCCACCCACGCGCGGCTCCAGGAGCTCGCGCAGGCGGACGCCCACGAGCGGCGGCGTCTGTACGAGCAGCTCGCCGGCATCGAACGGCAGGTGCCCGGCCAGGCCGAAGGGAACGGGCATCGAGCTGCCGAGCCGAAGGAGGTGGAGGGATGACCGCGAACCTGCGGACCAGGTACCTGGGGCTCGAGCTGTCCAACCCCGTCGTGCCGTCGGCATCGACCCTGTCCTCCCGCATCGACAACCTGAAGCGCCTGGAGGCGGCCGGGGCGTCGGCGGTCGTCATGCAGTCCTTGTTCGAGGAGCAGATCGAGCACGAGGAGATCCAGATCCATCGGATGCTCGAGACCGGCGTGGACAGCTTCCCCGAGGCGTTGACGCACGTCCCAGACCTCGGCGATTACAACACGGGCCCGGACGAGTACCTGCGGCATCTCGAGGCCTGCAAGAAGGAGCTGACCATCCCCGTGATCGGCTCGCTGAACGGCTCCAGCGAGGGCGGCTGGCTCCGGTACGCGAGGATGATCCAGGAGGCCGGCGCGGACGCGCTCGAGCTGAACGTGTACGTGATCGCCGCCGACCCCGGGGTGAGCGGCTCGGAGATCGAGCGGCGGTACGTCGACCTGGTCTCGGCGGTCCGCCAAACCGTCACGATCCCGCTCGCCGTGAAGATCGGACCGTACTTCTCCTCGGTCGGCAACGTGGCCCGTCAGCTCGTCGACGCCGGGGCCGACGGACTCGTGTTGTTCAACCGGTTCCTTCAGCCGGACATCGACCTCGAGTCACTCGAGGTCGATCCCGCGTTGCACCTGTCGACGTCGGAGGAGGTCCGACTCCCGTTGCGGTGGATCGCCATCTTGTTCGGGCGGGTGAACTGCTCGCTCGCCGCGACCACCGGCGTGCACACGTGGGAGGACGCGGTCAAGCTCCTGCTGGCCGGCGCGGACGTGACGATGATGGCATCCGCTCTGTTCCGGCACGGCCCCGAACACCTTCAGACCGTCCTGACCGGCCTGCGGACCTGGTTGGACGAGTACGGCTACGAGTCGGTCGAGCAGCTCAAGGGCAGCGTCAGCCAGATGAACGTGGCCGACCCTTCCGCGTTCGCGCGAGCGAACTACATGGAGATGCTGGTCAACTACTCGAGCCCGTACGACTGGCGCGAGATCCCGGGTAGCGTGCAGGCGTAGCGGCTCAGCCGCGAACGGCCTGCCGGGCGGGCTCGCCGGTTAGGTCAGGACGGCGGCTTCTCCGCCAGCATCTGGCGGAGCACCATCTGGAGGATGCCGCCGTGGCGGTAGTAGTCGACCTCGGCCGCGCCGTCGATCCGCACGAGAGCGCGGAACCGGGTCTGGCCGCCGTCCTCGCGCGCCGCCACCACGTCGACCTCCTGGCCGGGCGTGACCCCGCCCTCGAGCGCGGTGATCGTGAATCGCTCGGTGCCCGAGAGGCCGAGCGTCTTGGCGTTCTCGCCGTCGGCGTACTGGAGCGGCAGGACTCCCATGCCGACCAGGTTGCTCCGGTGGATCCGCTCGAAGCTCTCGGCCAGGACGGCCCGGACGCCGAGGAGCGACGGCCCCTTGGCCGCCCAGTCCCGCGAGGAGCCGCTGCCGTACTCCTTCCCCGCGAAGACCACCAGCGGCACGCCGAGGTCCCGGTACCGCAACGCCGCGTCGTAGATCTCGACCTGGTTCCCGGACGGGAACATGGTCGTCCACGGCCCCTCGGCCCCCGGCGCGAGCTCGTTGCGCAGCCGCACGTTGGCGAACGTGCCTCGCATCATCACGTGGTGGTTGCCGCGGCGCGCCCCGTAGCTGTTGAAGTCGCGCTGGGCCACGCCCCGCTCGATCAGGAAGCGGCCCGCCGGTGACTCCGGCTTGATCGACCCGGCCGGAGAGATGTGGTCGGTGGTGATGGAGTCGCCCACCTTGACCAGGCACCGGGCGTCGACGACGTCGCCGGGCTCGGGCGGCTCGGGGGCGAGCGCGGAGAAGAACGGCGGCTCCTGGACGTAGGTCGAGCCCGGATCCCACTCGTACAGGGGGCCGGTCGGCGACGGCAGGGCGTTCCAACGTTCGTCGCCCTCGAAGATCCTGCCGTACTCCCGGCGGAACTGGCCGGGATCCACCGACGCCGCGACGGCCTCTCGGACCTCGTCGGCGCTCGGCCACAGGTCGCGGAGGTAGACCGGCTCGCCGCCCGGGGCGTACCCGAGGGGCTCGGTGGTGACGTCCACGCCCACGTGACCCGCGAGCGCATAGGCCACGCACAGCGGCGGCGAGGCCAGGTAGCTGGCCCGGACCAGCGGGTGGATCCGACCCTCGAAGTTCCGATTGCCCGAGAGCACCGCCACCACCGCCAGGTCCTCCTCGGCCACGGCGTGTGCCACCTCGTCGGGCAGCGGCCCCGAGTTCCCGATGCACGTCGTGCACCCGAAGCCGACCAGCGAGAACCCCAGCTTGTCCAGGTACGGCTGGAGCCCGGCGGCGTCAAGGTATTCGGTGACGACCCGCGAGCCGGGGGCGAGCGAGGTCTTGACCCACGGCTTGGACTCGAGCCCGGCCTCGACCGCCTTCTTGGCCAGCAGGCCGGCGGCGAGCATCACGGTGGGGTTCGACGTGTTCGTGCAGCTCGTGATGGCCGCGATGACCACCGAGCCGTGGCGCACCGGGCCCTGGTTCGGGACTCGGGAATCCGTCACCTCCACCGTTCGGTCGGTGTCGACGATCGGCTCGACCGGGCCGGTCTGGCCGCCTCCCTCCTCGAAGAAGTCGGACACCTGGAGCGCCGGGGCGTCCGGGCCCAGGCGCTCCTGGAACGCCTCGACGAACGAGCCCCACACGTTCGGAAGCGGGACCCGGTCCTGCGGGCGCTTCGGGCCCGCCACCGACGGCTCGATCGCCGACAGGTCCAGGTCGAGGACCTCGCTGAAGTCCGGCTCGCGATCCCCGTCGCGGCGGAACAGGCCCTGCTCCTTGGTGTACCGCTCGACCAGGTCGACGCGGTCCTCCCGGCCGGTGAACCGCAGGTACCGAAGGGTCTCGTCGTCCACCGGGAAGAACGCGGCCGTGGCGCCGTATTCGGGACACATGTTCGAGAGCGTGGCCCGGTCGGCGAGCTCCAGGGTGGACAGGCCGTCCCCGAAGAACTCGACGAACGTGCCCACCACGCCGTGCGCCCGGAGCATCTGGGTGAGCGTCAACACGAGGTCCGTCGCCGTCGTCCCCGCCGGCAGCGCTCCCGAGACGCGAACGCCGATCACGACGGGCCGGGGCAGGAACATCGGCTGGCCCAGCATGGCGGCCTCGGCCTCGATGCCGCCGACCCCCCAGCCGAGCACTCCCAGGCCGTTGATCATCGTGGTGTGCGAGTCGGTCCCGACCAGCGTGTCGGGCATGGCCACGCCGTCTCGCTCGGCGACCACCTTCCCCAGGTGCTCGAGATTGACCTGGTGGCAGATCCCGGCGCCTGGCGGGACGACCCGCATGCCGTCGAACGCCTGCTGCGCCCATCGCAGCAGCGCGTAGCGCTCGCCGTTACGGCGGTACTCCCACTCGATGTTGGCCTCGTACGCGGCGGGCGAGCGGAACAGGTCCACCTGCACCGAGTGGTCGATGATGAGGTCGACGTCGACGAGCGGATTCACCCGCGCCGGGTCGCCGCCGGCCCGCGCCATGGCCGAGCGCATCGCGGCCAGGTCCACCACGGCGGGGACGCCCGTGAAGTCCTGCATGAGGACCCGGCTGGGCATGAACGCGAGCTTGGCCTCCGCGGCAACCTCGGGCCAGGACGCGAGCGCGAGCACGTCGTCGTCGGCCACGTCGCGGGTCCCGGCTCGGCGCAGGAGGTTCTCCAGCAGGATCCGGATCGTGTGGGGGAGCCGATCGAGGTTCCCATGCCCCTGCTCTCCCAGCCAGGAGAGCCGGAACAGATCGACCGCACCGCCGCCGGCCTGCAGTCGTCCCTTCGCGCCCGCGAGTCCCGAGTTCATGTCAAACCTCCCGCGCCGGACGGGTTCCCTTCCATCGTCCCAGACTCGCCGCGCTCGGCCTCGCGGCGGTGGTCGAGGATGGCCTGCCGGTGCGCGAGCCGCGTCCGGCGCCGCATCTTCGCCTCACGCATGCGGCGTCGCTGCACGTCGGTCTCGGCGATCAGCGGCGGGATGGGTCGCGGCTTGCCGTCCTCGTCGAGGGCCACGAACACGAGATAGGCGCTCGAGGTGTGCCGGCGTTCGCCGGAGATCACGTCTTCGACCTCGACCCGGACCCCGACCTCGAGCGACGTGGTGCCCACGTCGTTGACGGAGGCCCGGACGGTCACCAGGTCGCCGACGTGCACCGGATGCAGGAACGACATCTCGTCGATCGAGACCGTCACGCACATGCCGCCGGCGTGTTTGATGGCGACGATCCCGGCCGCCGTGTCCACGAGCTTCATGACCTCGCCGCCGTGCACGATCCCGGCGATGTTGGCGTGGGCGATCTCCATGAGCTGGGCGAGCGTCGTCTGGGACACCGTCACCGCCTTGCCGTCGGACATGGGGCGGATGGTAACGACTGGCTCGGTAGCATGAAGTCGGTGCGCCGCCTCCCGCTCCTGCTTGCCCTCGTCCTCGTGCTCGCGTCCTGCCAGGACGGGGCCTCCCCCGATCGCCCCAGCCGTCCAGGCCGCGCGCAGGGCACGGCGACGCCCGAGCCGGACTCCCCCGCCCCGACCGGGACCCCCACCAGGCCGCAGGGCCCCCCGTCGGCGCCGGGGCCGGACGTGAACGTCCCCGACGACGCCCCGACGAGCCTGAGCGACCCCGAGGACCTGGCCAGGATCCCCGAGGACCTCCCGACGCTGATCGAGGGCAGCGGGAACATCCAGGTCTTCGTGCCGCCGGACGCCTTCGTCACCGACGCCGTGGTCCGGGCCAGGCCGGACGACCCGCTCGACCTGGTGGCCCTGACGTGGCGACGGGGCACCGATCCGCTGGCGGCGGAGACGGGGTTCGTGTTGTGGCAGCGGTTCGCCGACAACCCGCCGTGGCGCGCGACCTACGCCTTCACGAACCAGCCACGGCGCGAGGTCCTCGGCATCCGGCTGTCCGCGGGCGACGTCACCGGCGACGGCATCCCGGACGTCGTCACGTTCGAGGAGCGGGGCGGCACCGGCGCCTGCGGCACCTGGAAGACCCTCGCCGTCGCAGACGGCGGCGCCGAGCAGATCCTGAAGCGCCAAACGTGTGACGCCGCGCTCCACGTTCGCGACGGGTTCCTGGAGCTCCAGCAGGCCGTGTACGGTCCCGACGACCCCCACTGCTGCCCCCGAGGCCACCGGTTCACGACGCTCGAGTGGGACGGCAGTCGCTTCGTCAAGACCGACAGCCGGTTCGAGGAACAGCCGGAACTCGACGAGGACGAGTAGCCGCCGCGCCGGCGGCGCCCTCACCAGGCGCCCTCACCTCACGACGCGGACCGAGCTCCCCCGGGGCGACTTCTCGATCTCGACGCGGGCGGGGAGCCGGATGGCCAGCTCCTGGACGTGGGTGATGACCCCGACCATGCGCCCGTCGCCGCCGAGCTGCTCGATGGCCTCGACCACGACCTCGAGCGACTCGTGGTCGAGGGTGCCGAATCCTTCGTCGAGGAACAGCGAGTCCAGCCGGGCCTTCTCGGTCACGGCGAGCGACCGCACCTGCTCCGAGAGGGCGAGCGCGAGCGCGAGCGACGCGAGGAACGTCTCCCCGCCCGAGAGCGTCCTGGCGCTCCGGCGCTCCTCGCCGTTCCACGTGTCGACGACGGAGAACTCGTCGTCGGCGTATTCGAGGCGGTACCGCCCCTGGGACAACGCCGACAGGCGCTCCGAGCCCGCCGCGGCGAGCACCTGGAGGGCCTCCACCTGGAGGAACGCGATCAGCCGGTCCTGACGGAGCTCGCGGGCCAGGGCGTCGAAGACCTCGGCGCGCGTCCGGGCCCCGGTGATCTGCTCCACGATCGCCTCCGCGTTGGCGAGCTTCTCGGCGGCGGCCGCGGCCCGGTCGGCGGCCGTGGCGGCCTCGCGCGCCGCGGCGGTCCGGGTGGCCGACGCGAGCTCCAGGACCTCGGCCACGGTGAGGCCGTCGAGGTCAGCATCGACGAACCCATCGAGGTGGCCGGCGGCCTCGAGCGCCACCTCTCGCTCGCCGGCGATACGGTCCGCCGCGGCCCGGGCGAGGGTGTCGGCCGACCGCTCGAACAGGGACGCCAGCGCTCCGGACGCAACCGCGAGCGCGGCGGCGTCCTCCTTCCCGGTGAGCGGCGGCGGCGCGTCCTCGACGCCGTCGGCGAGCGACCGCGCACGCTCCAGCAGCCCCGCGACGGCGAGCCCGCCGATCCGCCCGCGCGCCTCGGCGAGCTCGGTGGCGAGCCCGTCCCGCTCGCGTTCGGCCTCGGCGAGCTCGCGCCGTAGCTCCTCGAGGTCCCCCTCCGCCTCCCCCTGGGCCGCCTCGAGCTCCTCCAGCCGCTCGAGGCGTTCGTCGATGGTCGCGAGCGGGTCCGCCGGGAGCTTCGGCCCGAGGGCCGTGGCCAGGTCGGCCTCGAGCCGCGCCACGTCGGTCCGCGCCCTGGCCGCCGCCTTCGCGCACCGCTCGGCCTCCTGTTCGGCCGCCTCCACGGCCGCGGCGGCTCGGTCACGGGCGCGTTCGGCCTCGGCGAGCGCCTGCTGGGCCCTCTTCGCCGCGGCGCTCGCCCGGTCGAGCGCGACCCGCGCCCGGTCCAGCGAGGGCGCCTTCGGCGCCTTGGGGAGCGTGGCGATCTTCGCCCCGCAGACGGGGCAGGCGTCGCCGACGTGCACCCCGGCGCGCACCGCGGCGACGAGGTTCGCGTGTTGCGCCTCGTCCAGCGCGGACCGGGCGCCCTCGAACGCGTCGATCGCCGCCTCGGCGTCGGCCACGGCGACGGTGACGGCCGCCTCGGTCGCCGCCGAGGCGGCCCGCAGCGCCGGGATGGCCTGCTCCGCGGCGGCGAGCTCCTCCTCGGCCTCGGCGAGCGCGACACGGGCGTCGACGAACGTCTCCGCCTTCACGCGCACGGCGACCAGCTCGACCGTGCGCCCCCAGGCCGACTCGGCCTTCTCGCGGGCTGCCGTCGCCTTCGCCGCGGCCCGCTCCCGCGCGACGACGGCCTTCTTCCGCTCGTCGACCTCGGCCGCGATCGAGGCGGTCCGGGCCGCGAGGTCCCCGAGCGCGTCCGCCACCCCGGCCGCGACGCCCCGCGCGTCGCGGAGGTCGCGTTCGCACGCCTCCAGGTCGGCGATGGCGCGGGCGCTCTCCGACCAGCGGTCGTGCACCTCCCGCACGGTCGTCTCGGCTGCCGCCAGCGCCTCCTCCCGGTGCGCCGCCGCCTTCGCCACCGCCTCCGCCTCGGCCACCGCGTCCGGGGAGACGCCCGCGTATTCGGTCTCGAGCACGGACGACTTCGCCCGGACGTCCGCCTCGGCCTGACGTTTGACCTCCCCGGCCCGTCTGCCCAGGCGCTCGAACAGCTCGAGCCCGAGGAGATCGGTGAGGATGTCGCGCCGCTGCCGGGCCTCACCCACGAGGAACTCGGCGAAGCGTCCCTGGGGCAACAGGACCGTCCGGGTGAAGGCCTCGTAGTCGAGGCCGACGGCGCGTTCGATCATCTGGTTGGCCGTGCCGACCCGGTCGGCCCCCTCGCCGGCCTGCACCCACCCGTCGCCTTCGCCGCGCTCCAGCAGTACCTGCGTCGCGCCTTTCGCCGAGGTCCGGCGCGCCACGCGGTATCGCGCGTCGTCCACGGCGAACTCGAAGATCACCGCCATGGTCGGCTGGCCCTGGCTGATGAGCTGGTGCAGGCCCTGCTTGCCGATGCGCTCGACCCGCCCGAAGAGGGCGTACGTGACCGCGTCCAGGATCGACGACTTGCCCGAGCCGGTCGGGCCGCTGATCGCGAACAGATCGAGCTCGTGCCCCTCGAAGTCGATGGTCTGGGTGTCGCGGTAGGCGGTGAAGCTCTTGACCTCGAGCCGGATCGGTCTCATGCGGCGCCCTCCGACTCGAGCTCGAGCACCTCGTCGAACGCCTCGAGCAGGGCCTCCGGCGGCGGCGCGCCGTGGTGGGCCTCGTGGTACGCCACGAACTGGTCGCGCGGGGCGAGCGAGGACAGCGGCTCGCCGCCGCCGCCGTCTCCCTCGCCCCGCTCGTAGACCAGGTGCACGTCGAGGACGTTCGGCAGCTCGTCGCGGATCCGGTCGGCGATGCCCGGGACCGGCCCCTCGGACTGGACGAACACGCGGAGCCAGGCATCGCCCGCGCCGGCCCCCTGGGCCAGGACCTCGTCGAGGGTGCCCCGGAGGTCCTTCAGCGGCCGCCCGCTCGACAGCCGCACCTCGGTCACCCTGGCCGGCTTCCCGGGTGCGGCGTCGACGACGGTGACGCTCTTGCGCTGGCCGGCCTCGCCGAAGTCGAGCTGGAGCAGCGACCCGGCGAACCGGGCCGGCGCCGGCGACCCCTTGACGGCCTGCGGCAGGTGCACGTGGCCGAGCGCGACGTACGCCGCCTCGGCCGGCAGCCGCGACGGAGGGACCGCGTACGCGATCCCGATCGTGAGCTCGCGTTCGCCGCCGCCCGGCGTCACGAGCGCGCCGTCGGTGAACAGATGGCCGAGCAGGATCGGGATCCGCCCCGGCGTGAACCCGGACGCCATCGCGCCGAGGAGCTCCCCCATCCCCTGCGCGTAACCCTGATACCAGGCCTCGCCGGCGTCGAACAGGGCCGCGGCGTCGCCGAACCGGCGCTCGGGCACGAAGGGGACGGCGGCGATCTCGGCCTCGTGCTCCCCATCGCGGCTCGGGACGACGACCACGCCGCCGGCGTCCGGCGGCGCCACCTTCGGCACGATCTCGATCCCCAGCGGCCGCAGGACCTTCCCGAACGCCGCCAACCGCAGCGGCGAGTCGTGGTTGCCCGGGATCGCCACCACGCGGATCCCGGCGTCGTGCAGCCGCAGGAACGCGTCGAACACGAGGCCGTCGGCCTCCGGCGCGGGGGCGCGATGTTCGTACAGGTCGCCGGCGATCAGGATGCAGTCGACGCCTTCGTCGACGGCGATGCCCACCGCCTCGTCCAGTGCCGCGGAGAACTCCTCGGCCCGAGAGCGCCCGCGGATGGTCTTGCCGACGTGCCAGTCTCCGGTATGCAGGAACCGCACTACTCGCCCTCGAAGCGGTCGAACACCTTGGCACCCTCGCCGGCCGGCTCGGCCTCGTCGGCGCGGGTCGCCCACGACGGGAACGGGAAGCGGATCTGCAGCGGCACCGGGATATGCGGCTGCTGGAGGATCATGGATCCGGGTTTGAGGATCGACGCCCGCGCCCGGGTGACGGCCGGGAGGAAGCCGTATTCGCTGCGCGCGGCCTCGGCCGTGTCGAGCCGCCCCACCACCCGGAACGCGCTGTTCGAGATCACGCGCCGCTCGACCTCGGAGGCGGTCTGCTCGGCGCCCACGAGGATCATGCCGAGCGAACGGCCGCGCTCGGCCACGTCGAGGAGGACCTCCTTGATGGGGCTCCAGCCGTCGCGCGGGGCGTAGCGGTTCAGCTCGTCCAGGACCAGGAAGGCGAGCGGCTCCCGGCGGCCCATCCGCTCCTTGTGCTCGAACAGCCGCTTGATCACCACGCCGGTCACGAACCGCTTCGCGCGGTCGTGCAGGTTGTGGATGTCCACCACCGTGACCTGGTTCGCCTCCCAGTCGATCCGGTGGCGCTCGGGATGTTCGGCCTCCCGGCCCACGATGAGATGCCCCATGCGGAAGCGCGCCGCGTCGAGGCGGCGCACGAACGCGCTCACGGTGGCGTCGCTGACCCGTCCGCGCCACGGGGAGCCGTCGGTGTCCACCTCGGTCGCGACGAGGTCGCACAGCTGGCCGAAGTCGGACACGGGGGAGCCCGCGAACGTCACGGTGGCGTCGTTGTCGGGGTCGTCCTCGCACTCGCGGTCGAGCGCGGCCTCGACCCGCGCCACGAGGTCGGCGATCTGCGAGCGCTCGTCGTCCGCCTCGGCGAACATGAACCGCAGGAACCGCTCGCGGACGAACTCGCGCACGGTCCACGAATAGGCCGTGACCCCCTCGGAACGGCCCTCGACCTGCGGGATGGCCCGGCCGCCGGCGTCGGGTCGGATCGGCGCCCAGAGGCCCACGCTCTCGAACGGTCCCGCGGGCAACCCGAGCCGGGCGTAGTCCTCGCGGTCGTCTTGGGTGAGTCGGGCGTTCGGCCGGTCGAGCCACATCAGGTCCTCGCCCTTGACGTTGAAGACGAGGGCCTTCGTGTTCGGCGCGTACCGTCCGAGCACGTCCGAGTGGAACAAGGCGTAGAGCAGGAACAGGGCGTAGGTGGTCTTCGTCGCGACGCCGGAGACCCCGCTGATGTTGACGTGGGCGCCGCGGGAGCCGTCGAGGAAGTCCAGGTCGAGGAACACGGGCTCACCGTCGCGGGTGAGCCCGGCGGCGACGCGCCGCTCCATCTGGTCGAAGTACAAGGCCTCGTCGCGGTCCTTGCCCCGTGCCCGCACCGCCGGCAGGCCGGGCATGGGCGGCACGAAGACCTCGGGCTCGAACCGGGTGGCGACGACCTGCGCGGCCACGGCCGTGTCGACGGGGAGGACCCCCCGGTCGACCAGGAAGACGTCGGTGTCGAACTGCACCCCCTCGTGCCGGGCCCGGACGTCCTGGACGATGCCGGAGATCCGAAGCGATCCGCGCCCGGGAACCTCGGTCTCGACGATCACGGCGTCGTCGAGCTGGAGGTACGCGTCCGGCGCGACGCCCACCCAGAACGTCAGCGGCGTGGCGTCTTCGGTGCCGAGGACCATGCCGACCGGTTCGGAGGTCCCCTCGATCACGTCAGCCTCCCCCGGCGCTCAGCCAGGCCAGCAGCGCCCGGCGGATCAACCCTCGATGGCCCATCCGGTGCTGCAACCATCCCTCGAGCCCGCCCACCGGCGCGAGGTTCTGCGGGTACCGCGGATCGCTGTGCCGGCCGGCGAACCCGGGCAGCAGCGCGCTCACCCGGTCGGCCAGCGAGCGTGCCTGCTCAAGCCCCGCGCCGGCACGCACCTCGCATCGGATCAGCCCGGCGTGATCGTGCCAGGCCGGGCGCGAGGGCACCAGCCGCGTGTACCAGGCATACCGTTCGGACGCCCGGCCCTCGTAGGCGAGCGCGAACAGCGGCGTCCGCTCCCCCGGAGCGAGCCGAGCGAGCAGGGCATCGTGCCCCTCGTCGAGGTAGGCGCGCGCGAACCGCTTCACCACGCCGATCACCGGCGAGACGGTTTCTTCGCGGAGGCTCTTCAGGGGGCCGTCGGCCAGCACAAGGCAGCCGGAGTTCGCCGCCATCCCGGCCGCGAGCCCGGCCTCTTCGTCGCGCATCTTCGACTGGAGGCCGATGAGCGGGGTGTCGGGATCGGTCCCGGCCTCGCTGCGCGGTTCGTACCGCAGCCGGTGCGGGCCGGCGTCGATCTCCACCCGGAGCGGTCGCACCCCGCCGCCGACCACCACCGAGCGGCCGACCGCATGGTCGGCGAACACCGCGCGGCCGTCGCAGCGCACCGCCCCCACCGCCCACGAGCCGAACAGCCCCGCCGCCCGCCGGCCGTCGTCGTCGGCGAGCACCCGGAGCTCGACCCGGCGGACGCCGTCCACGAACCACACCGGGCACGTCGGGACGTCGGCGGAGACGATGGGACGGCTCCAGTCGTCGGTCTCCACGCCCGGGTCCGCGCTCGCCGGGGTCTCGTCCAACCTGGCTTCGAAGCCCATGCCGTGATCCGGCGTCCACGGATCGGCGCGGAGCGCAACCACGGCCGAAGGGTACCGGACGCTTCCGACGCCCCCGGGCACGTGCGGCGAACAGGCCTGCGACCTGGGAGAACGCGGAGTCGGGCGTTCCGGCTAGTCAATCCGGGCCACTTCCCCCAACGGGGGGACTACGCCGCTCGTGTGTCGGCGCCGATACGACCCCTGAAGCCACGGACGACCCTGCACGCCCCGGCTCGAGGGGGACCACGCGATGGCATGGTTGGCACGTCGGGAGCGACGCCCCGTCTGGGGAACGCTCGCCGTGCTCCCCGTGGCCGACATCGCGGCCAGCGCGTGGTTCGCCGTCCGCGATCGCGCCGAGGCCGTCGAGGCCGCCCTCGGCCCGCGCCGAGCTCATCGCCCGCACCGAGCTGGCTCCCCTTCTCCAGCCGCGCGACCTCAACTCCCCGGCGACCGGTGATCGGGCCGGACAGCTCTCGGCGGCCATCGGCGAGTCGATCATCACCTCCGGCCCGGTGGACGGGGTCCGGTTGTTCTCGCCCCTGGGCCGGATCCTCTACGCCGAGCAGTCGAAGGTGATGGGCACGCGGCCCTCGTACCTTCGCGATCTCACGTTCCGGGTGGCGGGCGGGGACGTCCAGAGGCTCGTCCGGGGCGGGAAGCTCCTGACGTACGTCCCGGTGTGGCTGACCCCCGGCGGTCCGGTCGCGGTGGCGGAGCTGTCCCAGCCGCTCGGATCGCTCCAGTCCGAGGCCATCGGGCCGTGCTCGAGCAGCAACGTGAGGCTGCCGAACGGAAGGTCCACATCGTCGAAGAGAACTTCCACGCCCTCCAGAAGCGGCTGAAGGAGGCCCTGGCCCAGGTCCAGGAGCTCGAGGCCCGCCTGGCCGTGAACGAGAAGCCCCACGACACGCACGACGGCGACCGCCGGCGACGCGCGATCAGATCCGCGACCAGGCTCAGCGGCTCCACGAGGCCGAGCTCGAGAACAACGCCCTGCGGCAGCGCGAGAGCTACCAGGAACGAGCGGCCGCCCTGGCCAGGGCGCTGGCCCATGCGGATGCCGAGGAGCGGCGGGATCGGATCCGGGGCAGGCGGCACCGCATGGCCCGAGCCGTTCACGTCTCCGGGCCGAGCGGTTATCGGAGCGCCTGGAGGAGCTCGCGTGCGATCACGACCCGCTGGATCTGGTTCGTCCCCTCGTAGATCTGCGTGACCTTCGCGTCGCGCATCAGGCGCTCGACCGGGTACTCGCGCACGTAGCCGTACCCGCCGAGCACCTGCACGGCGTCCGTGGTGATCCGCATGGCCGCGTCGGAGGCGAAACACTTCGCCACGCTGGAGAAGTAGGTCATCCGTTCGTCGCCCGCGTCGCACAGGGCGAGCGCCTTGTACACGAGGAGGCGGGACGCCTCGAGCTGCATCGCCATGTCGGCGAGCATGAACGAGACGCCCTGGAACTCGGAGATCGGCTTGCCGAACTGCTCGCGCTCGCCGGCGTACCGCGCCGCGAAGTCGAACGCCCCCTGGGCGATGCCGAGGGCCTGGGCGCCGATCAGCGGGCGCGAGTAGTCGAGCGTCTCCAGCGCGATGCGGAAGCCCTGCCCCTCCTCCCCGATCAGCCGGTCGCCCGGCAGGCGAGCCCCCGAGAGGATCACCTCGCGCGTCGGGGAACCTCGGATGCCCATCTTGTCTTCCTTCCGCCCGAACGAGACGCCCGGGTCGTCCTTCATGGCGAGGAACGCGCTGATGCCTTTGGCCCGTTCGGCCGGATCGCGCGTGGCGAAGACCACGTAGGCGTGGCTCACCCCGGCGCCGGTGATGAACCGCTTCGTGCCGTCGAGCACGAACTCATCGCCGTCGCGCGCGTACCGCGTCGACAGCGCCGCGGCGTCCGACCCGGCCCCGGGCTCGGTGAGCGCGTACGACATCAAGATGTCCCCGCGCACGATGCCTTCGATCATGCTCCGGCGCTGCTCCTCGGTCCCGGCCAGGGCGAGCGGGATCACGCCGAGCTTGCTCACCGCCGGCGCGAGCGCGAGCCCCGCGGCCACGCGCGACAGCTCCTCCACCAGGACGCCGAACGCGAGCGACCCGCCGCCCGATCCGCCGTACTCCTCGGGGTACCCCACCCCTGTGAGCTCGTTGTCGACGAGGACCCGGAACAGGTCCTCGGGCCATTCGTCGGTGCGATCGATCTCGTCGGCGCGAGGAGCGATCTTCTCTTCGGCGATCTGCCGGACCAGGGCTCGGAACTCCTCGAGCTCCGGGGGCAGCGCGAAGCGCTCCAGGTCCATGCTCACACTCGGCGCAGGAGGAGGGCGTCGCCCTGGCCGCCACCCCCGCAGATCGTCGCGCCGCCGAGCTCCACCCCACGCCGGCGCATCTCGTACGCGAGCGTGAGCACGATCCTCGCCCCGCTCATCCCGATGGGGTGCCCGAGCGCGACCGCGCCGCCGTTCACGTTCGTGAGCTCCTCGTCGAATCCCAGCGTGCGGGTCACGTTCAGGGACACCGCCGCGAAGGCCTCGTTCACCTCGAGCAAGCCGAGGTCGTGCACGTCCAGCTGCGCCTTCTTCAGCGCGTGCTGGAGTGCCAGCGCAGGAACCGTGTGCAGGTACGTGTAGCGTTCGGCGGACATCCCGTGCGCCACGATCTCGACCATCGGCGAGAGCCCGAGCCGTTCGGCCGCCTCTCGGCGCGCCACCACGACGGCCGCTGCGCCGTCGCTGATCTGGGCCGCGTTCCCCGCCGTGATCGTGCCGTTCTCGGTGAAGGCGGGAGGCAGTGTGGCGAGGACCTCGGGCGTGGAGTCGGCCCGGATGCCCTCGTCGCGTTCGACCACGATCGGGTCGCCCCGTCGCTGGGGGATCTCGACGGGGACGGCCTCGTCCGACAGACGCCCCGACTCCCACCCGTCGTGCACCCGCCGGTGCGACCGGGCCGCCCAGAGGTCCTGCGCCTCGCGGGTGATCCCGAGCTCGGCGTTGACCTCGTCCGAGGAGGCCCCCATGTGTTCCTGGCGGAAGCTCGACCAGAGGCCGTCCTGGACCATGGAGTCGATCATCTGGGTGTGGCCGAGGCGCGTCCCGGACCGCGCGCTCGGCAGGAGGTGGGGAGCCCGGCTCATGGACTCCATGCCGCCGGCCACGACCACGTCCACCTCGCCGGCGCGGATGAGCTGATCGGCCAGGGCGATCGCGTTGATGCCCGAGAGGCAGACCTTGTCGACGTTGAGGGCCGGGACCTCTTTGGGGATCCCGGCGGCCACGGCGGCCTGGCGAGCCGTGATCTGTCCGGTCCCCGCCCGGAGGACCTGCCCCATGATCACGTAGTCGACCTGTTCTGGCGCCACCCCCGAGCGCGCCAGCGCCTCGCGGATCGCGATCGCCCCCAGGTCGACCGCGGATTGCTCGGAGAGCACCCCCTGGAACTTGCCGACCGGGGTTCGGGCACCACCGAGGATCACGGACGACGCCATGGCCTCCCACCGCTCGTCGGTCGTTCGGCCCAGTCTACCGTCGGGTCGCCGCACACCCCGTGGCGACCGGTCGCGTCGACTGTGCCATCCTCGATGGAGGTCGAGGAGACGAAGGAGGACCGGTGGCGGAGACGAGGTTCGGCGTGACGCTCATCCCCTCGGCGTCGGGGCGGTCGGACCCCGTCGCCGAAGCCAAACGCGCCGAGGAGCTCGGGTTCGACCTCGTCGCCGTGTGGGACCACCCGCACGGCGAACACCCCTCGTTCGAGACCTGGACGTTCATGACCTGGGTCGCCGCGAACACCAGCCGGATCCGGATCGCCTCGAACGTGCTCGGGATGCCGTTCCGGCTCCCGGCGCTCGTCGCCAAGATGGCCGAGAGCCTCGACCGGCTCTCGGGGGGGCGGCTGATCCTCGGCCTGGGAGCCGGAGGAAGCGATACCGAGCTCGCTGGCTTCGGAGCACCGACCCTCCCGCCCGACGAGAAGGTCGATGCGCTCGAGGAGGCGGTCGAGGTCATCCGTGGCGTGTGGACCGAACCCGCGTTCACGTACGACGGCGCGTATTACCGCAACGACGAAGCACTCGTGGAGCCCAAGCCGGCCCGGCCGATCCCGATCTGGCTCGGCGCGTACGGCCCGCGGATGCTCGAGCTCACCGGCCGGCTCGCCGGCGGCTGGATCCCCTCGATGGGATTCCTCCCCGTCACGCGGGTCAAAGAGGCCATGGATCGCGTCCGGATCGCGGCCGAACGCTCGGGACGGGACCCCGACGGGCTCGACTACGCCTACAACGTCCAGGTGCGGGTGGGCGGATCACCGGCGGAGGACCCCGACCGTCGCCTGGCCGGCGAACTCGCTCAGGTGGTCGAGCAGCTCTCCGCCATCCTCGACCTCGGCTTCACGGTCCTGAACCTCATGGTCGGCGGGCGCCGGGACGAGCAGATGGAGCTCCTCGGCACCGAGGTCCTGCCCGAGCTCCGGCGGCCCGGCGGCTGATCGTCCGGGTCGTCTCCGCTCCGTCGGTTGGCGTCAGCGAGCGGCGGAGTCGTCCGGCGCCACGGGATCGCGCTCCGGCGCGGCCTCCGGGACCACTACCACGTCGTCGCGGGCCGAGAGCGCGAGCTCGATGACGCGCAGGATCTGCTCGCCCACGAGCTCGTCCCGGGCGATCAGCGCGTCTCGGAGCGCCACGACGACGTCCCGGTTCTCTTCGAGCAGCGCGGCCACCCGCTCGCGCTGGGCCGTGAGAATCTCCTCGACCCGCTCCTTGCCCTCGGCGTCCGCCAGCACCTTGCCGACGAGGTTCTTCGAGCCGATGGGCCCTTCGGCGATGGCGTCGTAGGAGACGAGGGACCCCGCCATTCCGAACGACCCCACCATCTGGGCGGCGAGCGTGGTGGCGCTCTGGAGATCCGAGGCCGGGCCGGTACCACTCTCGCCGAAGAAGACCTCCTCGGCGGCGAGCCCGCCGAGGGCGATGGCGATCGCCGCCTGGAGCTCGGTTCTGGTGCGGGTGAACCGCTCCTCGGTGTCGCCGTGCGCGAGCAGCCCGAGCGCCTGCCGCCGTTTGATGATCGACAGGACCTCGAGCCGCCGGCCACGGCCCAGGAAATACGCCACGGTGGCGTGCCCGGCCTCGTGCGTGGCCACGGCCACCCGATCGGACTCCGTGTAGGTGACCGGCTGTTTGAAGCCGAGCTCCTCCGTCAGCTTCGCCTCGTGCACGTCGTCGAGGTTCATCTCCTTGCGGCCGTGGCGCAGGGCCACGAGGAGCGACTCGTCGAAGAGGTGCTCGAGCATCACGGGGGTGTAGCCGAAGGAGTCGTGCGCCAGTCGCTCTCGGGCCTCATCCCCGTCGAGCTGCGAATGGTGGGCCTTGCGCTCGAGGAAGAAGTCGATCAGCTCGCGCCGGCCGCTCTTCGTGGGCAGGTCGAAGTAGAGCCGGCGGTCGAACCGCCCCGGCCGCAGCAAGGCAGTGTCGAGGTTGTCGGCACGGTTCGTGGCCGCGATCAGCAGGATGTTGGAGTAGCTCGGCTTGGTGGCCGGGATCCGCTTGTCGGGTGGGAGGAAGCCGTTGATCCACTCGATGAACCGAGCCTTCACGCGCGCGCCCCGCGGCGGCTGGTCGAACGACTGCATCTGGATCAGCAGCTCGTTCACCATGCCGGTTCCTCCCGGACCGACGAACCTCGAGGTGACCCGCCCCAGGCCGGTGGGGTCCGGGCTCGCGTTGAGGCCGCCGCGATCCCCTCCGATGGCGTCGATCTCCTCGATGAACCCGATGGCGCCTCCCTCCTTGCGCGCGAGCTTGCGGAGGATCCGGAAGAAGGCGCGGATGCGGGAGCCGGTCATGCCGAACCACATCGACTGGAAGGCGGGGGCCGAGATGAACAGGAAGGGGACCCCGGCCTGCTTGGCCATGGCTTTTGCCAGGTACGTCTTGCCGGTCCCCGGCGGCCCCTCGAACAGGATGCCCCGTCGCGGGTTGCCCCCCAGCTCCTTTCGGAACGTGGCGTATCCGAGGAAGACGTCGAGCGTGCGGGTGACCTCGTCCACCTGGGACCCGAGCCCCTGGACCTCGTCCAGCCCGACCTCGATCTCCTCCGGCCGGACGACCGCATGGGGCGACCGGCCGCTGAACATCGGCATGAGCATGACGAGGAACAGCAGCACCACCAGGAGCATGAGCGGAGCCCAGATCACCCATTCGGGTCCGAAGGTGGGCAGCTCGAAGGGGTTGTTCGTGAAGTAGCGGTACCAGAGGTAGCCGTCGATCAGTCCCAGGATCAGGACCAGGCGGAGGATCCGCCGGCGGCGGGTCCGTTCGCGGATCCGGAAGACGTCGGCGCGGCCCTTCTCGAACACCTCGGACCCGTGCAGGACCGCGGCGGTCGAGCGGTTCCTCTCCTCCACGGGCACGCACCTCCTCGCGCGGATCCCCCACGCCCGGCCCACCTTAGGTGACCCGGAGGATGGCCGCATCCGGCGTTCGGCCTAAAGCGAGCCCGAAGGCCGGCGCTCCCGCGGCCGGCGAACCGGCTATCGTGCGGGCTCGTGGCCAGGAAGAAGCTGCCGCCCGTGGCCCGCGAGGACGCCAGGACCATCGGCGCCCTCCTTCGAGGGCTCCGGCGGGCCGCCGGGTACCGGGCCGTCCAGGACGCGGCCTCGGCCTCCGGGTTCCCGGCCGCCCGCCAGACCATCTACGCGTACGAGCGCGGCGCGCTGACGCCCTCGCTCCAGCAGTTTCTCGAGCTCGTGGAGTTCTACGCCATCCACCCCGTCGCCACCGACGGCGCCAAGAATGTGGAGGATCTTCGGGCGCTGGCCGTGGCCGCGATCGCCCGTGCGCTCGGGCTGCCCGTCTACCACGTCAGACGGGCCCAGGAGCTGATGGAGCGGCTCCAGCCCGATCTCGCCCCGAGCCGCCGCCCGGCACGCTGATGTTCACCCGGATCGACCACATCGGGATCGCCGTGGACGATCTCGAGGCGTCGATCGAGCACTACCGCCGATCGGTCGGCCTGGAGCCGATCCACCGCGAGCGGGTGGAAGACCAGGGCGTCGACGAGGTCCTGTTTGCCGTCGGTGACGGCTACGTCCAGCTGCTCGGATCGCTCGGCCCCGAGACCCCGGTGGGCCGCTTCCTGGCCCGGCGCGGTCCCGGCCTTCATCACGTGGGGTACGCGGTGGACGACGTGGCCGCCGCCCTCGAGCGGCTCCGGTCGGCCGGGGTCCGGCTGGTGGACGAGTCCCCCCGCCGGGGCTCCCGCGGAACGTCGGTCGCGTTCGTCCACCCGAGCGGGATGGGCGGAGTGTTGGTCGAGCTGGTGGAGGCCGGCCGCTAACGGGCGCGCGCGGCGAGGGTCGTGTTGAGGCTCTCGACCAGGCGCTGGGCCTGACGATCCCCGGGGTTGAGGGCGGACTCGACCGCCCGGATCCCGAACAGCGGGATCCTCGAGCCGTCGCGGAGCGTCGCCAGGCCGAGGCCCGTGAACACGGCGTAGCGACCGAGGGAGAATCCCTGGATCTCGGCCCAGGGCAGCAGACGGCGGGCGAACGGGTTCCGGACGAGCAGCCCCTCCTCCCGGACCTGGACGCCGGCGAGCGCCATCCGCCCCACCAGGAACCACCCCAGCCCGACCCCGGCTCCCGCGACCATGGCCCGGAGCGGGAGCGGCCACGGCGGGCCGGCCACGCCGAGGTTGAACACGACCAGGCCGGCGCCGGCCCCGAGGAGGCCGAGGCCGATCGCCCACTGACGGCTCCGCTGCATCTTCAGGGGGGCGCTCCTCCGCTTGCCCTGCTCAACCACTCGGCGGCCCAAAGGCGGCACTGTAGCGAAGGCTCTCGCGAACGTCCGGTGGCGAGTGGCTCGGGCTACGGCAGGCCGGTCAGCCCTCGGCGAGGCGCCCCCACCAGGACCGAGACGTTCCCCTGGGGCAGCTCGCCGTCGGCCATGAGCTGGTGCGCCTTCCCGGCCTCGTGGTACTCGAACACTCCCCCGAGGGTGGTCTGGATGCGACCCGCGCGGACCAGGTCGTTGAACGCGGCGGCCTGCTCGTCGTTGAACAGGTGAGACCCCTGGTACCGCTTCTGGAGGTACCAGAGGTACCGGACGTCGATCACCGTGTCGTAGCCGGACGTCCCGGCGCAGATCACGATCATCCCGCCGCGGTCGCACACGAAGTTCGACGTGGGGATGGTGTCCTGCCCGGGATGTTCGAACACGATGCGCGGGTTGGTTCGTTCGCCGAGCACGTCCCAGATCGCCTTGCCGAACGCCTTCGCGCCCTCGAACCAACCTTTCCAGGCCGGGTCGTTCCACGGGGGCGGCACGCCCCAGTGCGAGAACTTCGACCGGTCCACGTAGCCGACGGCGCCGAGACTCTTGCTGTAGTCGCCGCGTTCGTCGCTCGAGACCACCGCCACCGCGCGGCCGCCGGCCAGCGCCACGAGCTGGATCGCCAGCGACCCCAGGCCCCCCGAGCCACCCCAGACCAGCACCACGTCCCCTTCGCGAACCGTGTGGGGCGGCCATCCGTGGAGCATCCGGTACGCCGTCGAACCCGTCAGCGTCGGCGCGGCCGCCTCCTCCCACGTCAGGTGTTCGGCCCTCGGCAGGCACTGGTGGGCCTGCACCTTCGTGTACTGCGCGAACGAACCCCAACACGTGTCGTAGCCCCACACCCGAAAGCTCGGCGCGAGCCCCGGGTCGTTCCCGGCGCCCACCCAGGGGTCGTCGAGGTCCCACTGCCCCGCGTGTACGACGACGTGATCGCCGACCTTCACGTTCGTCACCCGGTCGCCCACGGCCGCCACGATCCCCGAGGCGTCCGAGCCCACGATGTGGAACTCGGTGGGTTCGCCCCAGCGGGCCTGGGTCTTCGTCACGTCCACCGGAACTCCGCGGGCCGCCCACACGTTGTTGAAGTTGACCCCGGCCGCCATCACGAAGACGAGCGCCTCGTCCGGCCCGACCTCGGGGACGTCGATCACCTCGTCCCGGACCGCATCGACCGGCTCCCCGAACCGGTCGGGGCGAACCAACTGAGCGTGCATCCGGGGTGGCACCTCGCCGAGCGGCGGGAGCTCGCCGAGGTCGTAGACGTCCTTGCCCATGGTGGTCGGCCTCCGGGAACGGCGTGAGTGGCCGGAGCCTATCCCGGTGCCGGAGACGGCGACAAAGCCGAGGGGCACGTCGCCACCCGTGGGCACCACGTGCAAAACGGGCCGGGCCGCAACGCAAGCGGATGCCCTGCCTGGGCCGCGGCCGCGGCGCGAACCGCATCGATCACGCGATCGGCGGCGCGACCGAGCACCCGGGTGTCCACGTCTTCGGCCTGCCACTGGCCCGAGTCGAGGTACAACGTGGCCACCCGGTACGGCGGAACCCCGAACCGCAGCGCGAGCACGAGCGCGTAGAACCGCATGTCCTCGGCGTGCTCCGGCCAGGCCCGCCCGGTCTTCAGGTCGATCGCCAGCCGCGTGGCCCGATTGGGCTCCGCCGGCGAGGCCGCACCGAGCACGAGGTCGAGCTGTCCCGAGAGCACCAGCGCGCCGCCGAGCAGCTCGGCCCGGACGTGCCACTCGGTGGAGGGGGCGAGATGGCGCCGGAGCGGACGGAGCGGCGGGAGCGTGGCCCGGAACAGCTCGAGGGTCTTGGCCGCCTCCATCAACGTCTCGTCCCGCCGGAGCGGATCGAGGGCGTCCCAGTAGGCCCGGAAGCCGTCGTCTTCGATGAGACGGTCGGCCGCTTCGGCCACCAGCCCGTGGGCGTCCCGGTCCGCGCGGCCCGCCACCTCGAGCTCGATGGACTTGTGCGCGAGGCGTCCGGCGGCGAACCTGGGCGTGAACGAGAAGGGAGCGCGTTCCCCGGACCGGACGGCGTCGAACAACCCCGGGCAGCGGCCCAGGTCGTTCAGGTTGGACTTGCCCAGCCACAGCGGCTCGGCCAGCTCGAACCCGCGGGCGGCGTCTTCGATCCGGTCGCGGATCTTCGGCACCAGGTCGCCCGGCACCAGCGGCCGCTCGCCCGTCCCGATCAGCCCCTCGAGCGTGCGGCGCTGCGGGGCCGTCAGCTCGACCGCGCGCTCGAGGGTGGCATCCACGCGTGGATGGTAGGACTAGCCACCGACATGCCGGAGACGCCCGACGACATCCTCCGCGCGCTGGCCGACGCGGAGCGGCTCGCCCTCGCCGGCGCCCTCGCCCGCGCCGACGCGACGGCGGCCGGCCTGTCCGAGGCGCTCGATCTCCCCCTGACCCGGGTGCGCCGGCACCTGAACCGGCTCACGTCCACCGGCGTGGTCCGCCTCGGCGACGACCGCCGGACCTACCGGCTCGACCGGGAGACGCTGCGCTGGGCGGCGGCGCAGGTCGGGCCGCCGCGCGAGGCCGGGCTGGCGCTCGGGGCGGCCACCGAAGACGAGGAGACGGTCCTGCGGACGTTCTTCCGCAACGGACGCCTGACCGAGATCCCGGCGAAGGAGTCCAAACGGCGAATCGTGCTCGAACGCATCTCGCTCGAGTTCGAGCCGGGGGTCCGGTACGACGAACGCACCGTGAACGCGATCGTGGGCAGGTTCTTCAACGACCACGCGGCGATCCGCCGGTACCTCGTGGACGAGGGCTTGTTGTCTCGCGAACGCGGCGAATACTGGCGAACCGGCGGCCGCGTCGACGTCTGAACGCTCGCGACCCCGATGCCCTCCGGCGCAACACGTTCGGCGGTGGTCTGCTGCTAGGGTCACGGCCGTGCGTGGCCCCGCCAGGACGGTCGTCCTCCTCTTCCTCGCGCTCGCCATCCTGTCGCCGCAGACGCCCGCGGCCGCGGAGCACCTGCCGGGGCCGTGTGCGCTGGAACGGGCGGAGGGTGAAGGTCCCCGCCGATGGGCCCGAAGGCTGATCCGATGCGCCACCGATGAGTGGCCGGTCGTCGGCGGAGCCAAACAGGCGATCTGCATCGCGAGGGCCGAGAGCGGCCTCAATCCGAAGGCGACCTCGCCGGACGGCACGTATGTGGGCCTGTTCCAGCACGCCGCCGACGCGTGGCCCGATCGGTACCGGGAGTGGACGAAGCGCCGGTGGCGGCTCGACGATCGCCCGCGCAACGCCCGCACCAACACGATCGTCACGATCCGGATGGTGAACGCGAACGGCTGGGGTCACTGGGACGGGGTCGGCGACTGCTGAGGCGCCTCGGGCCCGGGACGTCCCGGCCCAGCCGGCGCTGAAGGGCAGCCGTCACCACGGCCCCGGCGGTCAGGCACGACAGGTTGACCGCCAGCACGGCCAGGGCCCCGAGGGCACGATCGAGATCCATCAGGCCGATGGCCACCCCCAGGCCGGCCGCGGCCGGGATCGTCGTGACCGAGATCGCCACCCCACCACCGCGCCGGCGCTCCGGCGCTCGAACGACAACATCGCGGCGACACCTCCGGCCAATGCCACGGCGGCCCCGGCCGCGCCGGGGTTCGTGATGAACGTCGTGGAGCACGCCCCGGCCGAACCCACCTCCGAACGGGTCGTGACCGACCTCCTCGGCCACGGCGATCGTGATCGCCCCCACCGCCGCCGCGACGCCGAGCCCGATGAGCAGGGTTGCGGCGCCCCTGCCGGCGATCTGGAGTCGCCGGGCCACCAGGCCGGCGGAGAGAGCCGATAGCGGAGTCAGGTCCGGACTGAGGGCCATCGCGCCGACGATCAGCACCGGCTGGTCATCGTAGACGCCGATCGAGGCGACGAAGCCGGCGATCGCCATGATCACCAGGTAGGTCAGCGACAAGGGACTGTCCTCCGCGGGGTGACCCGGACGTGTCGCTGGCCGTATGCTCGGCGGACCGTGGCCACCACCGAGGAACGACCCGCCGCCGGGCCCCCCGGGCCGAGCATCGAGGAACGCATCGAGGAGCTCCGCAAACGCCGGGCTCAGCTTGCCGATTCGGCCCGCAAAGAGGCCGTTCGCAAGCAGCACGAGAAGGGCAAGCTCACCGCCCGCGAGCGGATCGACCTGCTCCTGGACCGGGACACGTTCCAGGAGACCGATCCGTTCGCGGTGCACCGCAGCCACGACCTCGGCATGGAGCGGAACCGCCCGCCCGGAGACGGCGTGGTGACGGGCTACGGGACGATCGACGGCCGACGGGCGTTCGTGGCCAGCCAGGACTTCACCGTGTTCGGCGGGTCCCTGGGCGAGGTGCACGCGCAGAAGATCTGCAAGGTGATGGACCTCGCGATGTCCACGGGCGCCCCGTTCATCGCCATCAACGACTCGGGCGGCGCCAGGATCCAGGAAGGGGCGGCGAGCCTCGCCGGATACGGCTACGTCTTCGAGCGCAACGTCCGAGCTTCGGGCGTCATCCCCCAGATCAGCGTCATCATGGGCCCGTGCGCCGGCGGGGCCGTGTACTCCCCCGCCATCACCGACTTCACGTTCATGGTGCGCGAGACCTCGCACATGTTCATCACCGGACCCGACGTCATCAAGACCGTGACCGGCGAGGAGGTGACGTTCGAGGAGCTCGGTGGCGCGATGACGCACGCCAGCAAGTCCGGTGTGGCCTCGTTCGTGGCCCAGGACGAGGCCGAGTGCCTGGCCATGGTCCGCCACCTCCTTTCCTACCTGCCGCCGAACAACGTCGAGGACCCCCCGTCGTACGCGCCGGTGGACGACCCCGAACGCGAGGACGACGGCCTCACCCGCCTCGTCCCGGACTCGGCCAAGGAGGCATACGACATGCACGAGGTCGTTCGCCGCGTCGTGGACGACGGCGACTTCTTCGAGGTCTTCCCGTATTGGGCGATGAACGTCGTCACGGGGTTCGCCCGGTTGGACGGGCGCAGCGTCGGCGTCGTGGCCAACCAGCCGAAGGTGCTCGCCGGGACGCTCGACATCGAATCGAGCGAGAAGGCGTCGCGGTTCGTCCGGTTCTGCGATGCGTTCAACACCCCGATCGTCACGTTCGTCGACGTGCCCGGGTTCCTCCCGGGTACCGAACAGGAGTTCAGCGGCATCATCCGGCACGGCGCGAAGCTGCTCTACGCGTTCGCCGAGGCCACGGTCCCGAGGCTCACGGTGATCACGCGAAAGGCCTACGGCGGGGCGTACCTCGTGATGAACTCGAAACACCTGCGGGCCGATGTCTCCTTCGCCTGGCCCACCGCCGAGATCGCCGTGATGGGGCCGGAGGGCGCCGTGAACGTCGTGTTCCGCAAACAGATCGAGAAGGCCGAGGACCCCACGGTCGCACGCGAGGAGCTCATCCAGCAGTACCAGCAGAAGTTCGCCACGCCCTACATCGCCGCCGAACGTGGGTTCATCGACGACGTGATCGAGCCGTCCCAGACGCGCCGGCGGTTGATCCGCGCGATGCGGATGCTGGCGACCAAACGCGAGGCCATCCCGGCCCGTAAACACGGGAACATCCCGCTGTGAGGCGCCAATGAGCGACGACCGCCGGTTCGAGCTCCCCGATGGGCTCTCGCCCGAGGAGGAGCGGGCGATCATCCGGGCCCTCGAGCGCTACTTCGCTCGCGAGAGCCCGCACCCGGAACCCTGGGTGCTGGCCGGCCGGGTGGCCGCGGCCGGGCTCGGGGCGCTCCAGGCCCGCCGGTACACGGACGTCCCGTGGCAGGTCGGCACGTACGCGCCGTTCGCCCGTCGCGGCGTTCCCGCCGTGCGCGGGCGAGCCGACGTGGCCTGATTCGGTCGTTCGGGCTTCCCCAGGCCGACGGACGGGAAAAACCCCTCGCTCCAGGTATGTGGCGCCCTACATACGGACGGTACGCCTGCGTACCCGATACTTGGGATGAACGAAGGAACGGTCCCGACAAAGGCAAACCGCCGGTGACGGCGGGACGCAAAGCTCCGGGCCTCCCCGGCTGCACCCGGGGGCACGGGGGCACTGGAACGCAGCCCCCGGCCCAGCAGGAGGTGGCCGAGCCGCCGAAGGACCCGAGCCCCCCGGCTCGGCCCCGCCGGGACCCAGACCTCGGAGGATCGAGGATGGGCATCGTTCGAATCGCCCGCGGGGGTTCGGCTACCTGTTCCACTCTCGCGACGAGCAGCTGCGCCGCGCCCTCGGGACCCGCTCCTGGGCCGTCGGGGGCGAGAACGTGGGCGTCGGCCGGTCGGTCGAGACCGTCCGGCGCGCGTTCATGGCGAGCCCGTCCCACCGGGACAACGTCCTGAAGGAAGGGTTCGATCGCCTCGCCGCCGGGATGGTCGAGGCGGACGGCGTCGTCTGGATCGCCGTGGTCTTCTCCGGTTCGTAGCCGCGCCGACGACGCGGTGTCGATACCCGGTCGATGCGGGACCATAAGGCCGTCATGACCGCCGTGAAGACCGAGGGAGCCGCCCCCACGCGCGGTCACGCGCTCGACGCCTTCCGGGCCGAGGGGTGCTCGTCGCCGCGTTCGTGGGGCAACGGACCCGGCGACGGGTACGGGCGCCACTCCCACGCCTACTACAAGGTCCTGTTCTGCCTGCAGGGGTCGATCACGTTCCACGTCGAGGGCGACGACGTCGTCCTTCGACCCGGCGATCGTCTCGACCTCGGGCCCGGGACCGATCATGCCGCCACGGTCGGCCCGGAGGGGTGCCAGTGTGTGGAGGCCTCGCGGTGAAGGTGGCCGTCCACGTCGACCAGCTGTTCTTCCCGGCACCCGGCGGGATCGGCACGTACCTGCGGAACCTCGTCCCGGCGATGGGCCGGCGCGATCCCGCGCTCGAGATCGTCTTGTTCCACGCCCGCTTCGCGCCGGCCCAGGCCCCGGAGCGATGGATGCGGGAGCACTGGGTCGAGGAGCTCCCGGCGTCGATCCGGAGCCTGTACCCGCGCTGGGCCCTGCTGGGGCGCCCGGCCCTTCCCGCGTCGCTGCGCGGCGCCGAGATCCTGCACGCCGTGAACCATGCGGCCGTGCCGCCGGCCGCCGAGGGACAGCGGCTGGTCGTGACCGTGCACGACCTGGCGGTCGAACGGTTCCCGCGGCTGTTCCCCCGCTCCTGGCGCCTGCTGTACCGGCTCGGCCTGCGAGCCGCGGTACGCCGGGCCACCGCGATCCTCACGCCCTCGCGGAACACGGCCGAGGACCTCCTGTCGCGCACCGGCGTCGATCCCGCCCGCCTGCACGTGGTCCCGCTCGCCCCCGCGCTTCCCTCCGGCCCGCTCGACGTGGACGAGACCCTGTCCCGCCTCAAGGTGCCGAGCCGGTTCGTTCTGTTCGTCGGGACGCTCGAGCCTCGGAAGAACCTGGTCCGCCTGGTCCGCGCCTATCGGCGCGTGGCGGCGAACGGGCTGCCCCACGCCCTGGTGCTGGCGGGTCCGCTCGGCTGGCACCACGAGGCATTGATGCGCGAGCTCGCGCTGGAGGGGCCGGGCGAGATCGTCATGACCGGCCCCTTGTCCGGCGAGGAGGTCGACGCGTTGTACCGCGCCGCGGACGTGTTCGCCTACCCGTCGCTGTACGAGGGGTTCGGGCTCCCGGTGGCCGAGGCCATGGCCAGGGGCGTCCCCACGGTGGCCTCGGCCACGTCCTCGATCCCCGAGGTCGCCGGCGACGCCGCCCTCGGGGTCGACCCCCGATCGGTCCCCGAGCTCGCCCACGCCATCGAGTCCCTGCTCACGGACGTGGAGCTGGCGGAGCGGTGCGCCGCCAGGGGGCGTGCCCAGGCCGAACGTTTCTCCTGGGACGAGACGGCCAGACGGACGCTCGAGGTCTACGAACGCGTGCTGGGGGCCAAGTGAAGGTCTCGCTGATCACCACGGTCAAAGACGCCGCCGAGGCCGCCGGCCCGTTCCTCGAGTCGCTCGCCGCCCAGACCCGTGCGCCGGACGAGGTGATCGTGGTCGACGGCGGGTCCACCGACGGGACGCCCGAAGTGCTCCGCCGGGCCGACGGAGTCACGCTGATCGAGGAGCCGGGGGCGAACATCGCCCGGGGACGCAATGCGGCGATCGCCGCGGCCACCCACGACGTCATCGCCGCGACCGACGCCGACTGCGTGCTCGACCCGGCCTGGCTGGAGCGCCTGCTCGAGCCGATGGAGGCCGGCGCCGACGTCGCGATGGGCTTCTACGAACCCATCGGCGACGGGTTCCTCCAGGCGTGTATGGCCTCGATCAACCTCCCGCCGGCCGACGAGATCGACCCGGCGCGGTTCCTGCCGTCGGCGCGGTCGGTGGCGTTCCGGCGCGAGGCCATCGAGGCCGCCGGCGGCTACCCGGAGTGGCTCGAGATCGGAGAGGACATGTTCGTGGCGCGCCGGTGGCGCGAGCTCGGGCTCGACCTGCGGTTCGCGCCCGCCGCGATCGTGCGGTGGCGCCTCCGGCCGTCTCTGCGCGAGACGTGGCTCCAGTACTTCCGGTACGCCCGAGGCGATGCGGTCGCCGGGATGCATCCCGAACGCCACGCCATCCGGTTCGGGGTGTACGGGGCCGCGGCCTACGCCTGGGGGTCTCGGGGGGCGCTTCGGAAGGCCGCCACCCTCGTCGGGGCCGCCGCGTACGCGGGCCGGCCCCTTCGCCGGGCGTGGACGCGGTTCGAGGACCCGGCGTCGCGAGCGGCCGCGATGCTCGCCGTCCCGGTCCTCATGGCGACGGTGGACCTGGCGAAGATGGCCGGGTACCTCTCGGGCCTGTCGGCTCGGTCCGGGCCGGCGGAGCGCCGATAGAGTCCGTGACCGTCGGCGACCGGACGGCGCCACGACGAGGGAGGTACCACATGTTCCGACGGATCGCGATGTTCCTTGCGGTCGGATCCCTGCTCCTTGCCGCGTGCGGCGGGGGGGACGGTGACGGAGGCGGCGGGTCCGATATCGGAGGCGACGGCGGGGCCGGCGCGGTGTTCGACGAAGTTCGCTGCGCCGAGGTCGTGCAGGCCATGGCGGCCGCGGCGGCGGCAGTCCCGCAGACCATGAGCGGCGACGCCGGCGGGCTTGAGGACTCGATCGCCCAACTCGAAGCGTTCGCGAACGCGGCCCCCGAGGAGATCCGAGACGACCTCCGCACGGTGTACGAGGGATACGCCAGCGTGGCCCAGGCCATGGCCGACGCCGGCTTCGACCCCACGAGCGGGGAGATCCCGGACGCCGGAACCATCGCCGCGCTCTCGGCGGCGGCGGAGGCGCTCGACACCGCGGAGTTCCAGGAGGCCGCCCAGCGCGTCAACACGTACTTCGAGCAGGAGTGCGGCGCGGCCTGACCGAACCGACCCTCAGTCGTAGTCGTAGAAGCCCCGGCCGGTCTTCCGGCCGAGTCGGCCGGCGGTGACCATGCGACGCAGCAGGGGCGGTGGCGCGAACCGGGCCTCACGGAACTCGTCGTAGAGGACCTCGGCGATCTGCAGGCACGTGTCGAGCCCGATCAGGTCGGCCAGGCGCAGCGGACCCATCGGGTGGTTCAGCCCGAGGTGGATCGCCGTATCCACGTCCTCGCGAGTGGCGAAGCCGTCCTCGAGCATGCGGATGGCGTCGTTCAGGTAGGGGATCAGCAACGTGTTCACGATGAACCCGGCGCGGTCCCGCGACAGAACCGTCGTCTTGCCGATCGTCACGCAGTAGCTGCGCGCCACCTCGACGGTCTCGTCCGAGGTCGTGATGGCCTTCACGATCTCGACGAGCCCCATCACCGGAACCGGGTTGAAGAAATGCAGTCCGATCACCAGCTCCGGGCGCTTGGTGGCGGCGCCGAGATCGGCGATCGGGATCGAGGACGTGTTCGAGGCGAGCACGACGTCCGGCCTGGTGACCTCGTCCAGGCGCCGGAACAGCTCGAGCTTCGTGTCCCGGTCCTCGGTCGCCGCCTCGATCACCAGGTCCACGTCGGCGAGATCGCGCACGTCGACGGTCCCGCGCACCCGCTCGAGCAGCTCGTCCCGCTCGCGAGGGACGATCTTCTCCCGTTCGACGGCGCGGAGGGTGGACGTCTCGATCCGGTGACGCCCCACCTCGACGAGCTCCTCGTTGGCCTCGAGGAAGGTCACGTGTTGCCCGGCCCGAGCCGCCACCTCGACGATGCCCGAACCCATCAGGCCGCATCCCACGACCCCCACCGAACGAACCTCTTCGCCTCGCATCTCGGTCTCCGGATGAACCGACGTCAGAGGCCGAGCGTACAATCAATCGATCGTGTCCACGGTCCCCTCCGCCTCGTTCCGGGTGCGCGGCATCCCCGCGTTCGGGTTCGCCGCGGCCGGCCTGCTGATCGGCTATGGGGTCTCGTACCTGGTTGCCGTCCCGGACCCGCATCACCGCGACCTGCTGATCGACCGGACCGGTCACGCCTACCTGCCGGCGGCCGGCCAGGCGGCGATCGTCCTGGCGCTTGCCGCGGTGGCCGTGGTGGTCGCCCGGGCGTGGACGGGCCGTCGGGTCGGGTCCGCCGGGCTCATCACGCTGGTCGTCGGAGTCGCCGTGGTCCTGTGGCCGCGTGGACGCCCGCCGACGAAGAGACGCAATCGAAGGGCGTCCGGGGCCGAACGCGTCAGCAGACCTGGGAGAGCAGCGGCCAGGGGTTCACCGCGCCGTTCCCGAGGACCGAGTACCCGTAGGGACTGACCGGCCAGTCGTTCGGGATCACGTTCGGACGCCACTCGAAGTGGTTGTGCGGCGTGCCGGCGTTCCCCGTCGTCCCCACGTACCCGATGATCTGCCCGGCCTGGACGGGCCCGCTCACGCCGGGCGCGGCCAGGTGCGCGTTGTAGGTGTACCCGTGTTCGCCGTAGACGTAGACGGCGTAGCCGCCGAGTGAGTTGGTCGAGGTTCGGGCCGTCCCGCTGAACGTCGCACGGATCGCCGTGCCCTGCGGCGCCATGATGTCGTTGCCGGCGTGCGGGTGGTAGCCACCGCCGTAGCGAGGTGCGCCGAAGCCGTCGAACACGGCGCGAGGCGGGTCCACCGGGCAGACGTTGAAGACGCCCTCGGCGTAGAACTTCACCTGCGAGAGCGCGGCAAGCTCCCGTTTGTACTTCTTCTCCAGGTCCTTCACGAGCTCGGCGGCCCGCGCCTTCTTCTCCTCCAGGTCGTCCAAGACCGACTGCTGCTCGGCGAGCTTGGCGTCCAGCGCCGCCTGCTCGGTCTCGACCTCCTGCAAGGCTCGTGCCGCCTTGGCCTGGAGCTCCTCCTGGCTCTCCCTCTCGGCGGCCAGGGCGTTCTTCAGGTTCTGGACCCGCGTGGCGAGGTCGGTGTCGGTCTCGTTGAGGGCGTTGATGAACTCGACGCGGGCGGACAGATCCGCGATCGAGGTGGCGCCGAGGAGGAATTCCAGGTCGCTGCCGGGTCCGACGATGAAGGTCTGGCGAGCGCGATCGGCGAGGTCGCCCTGGAGCGCCTCGAAGTCGTCCCGAGCCCGCTGGAGCTCGAGGCGGGTGATCCGCAGCTCCTCCGTGATCTGCTCCCACCGGCCCCGGGCCTCGGTGAGACGTTGGGCGATCTCGGCCGCCTCGAGCTGGAGGGTCTGGAGCACCCCTTGCTGGGACTCGATCTGGTCCACCAGGCGGTTGAACTCGGCCTCGGCGGCGTCGAGCTTCTCCTCGGTGGTCTGCGCACCGGCTGACGGCGACAGCGAAGCCAGCAACGCAGCGGCCAAGACCGCCACCAGGACGCGTCCGACCAGGCTTCGAGTGGTGCCGTTTGAGCGCTCGGCCATGGAAAGGGCCCTTTGCTTATCGAACCCCGCCCGGGGGTGTCAACCGCGGGCGGATCGAGGGTGCCGTCTCCGGACCCCCGATGCAATCACCCTCAGCGGCCGGTTGGGGGGTCTTGAGGCCCGCCGCGGCAGGGCCGGCCGTCCGGAGTTGCCCGTGAGGGCAACGAGCTAGAGCTCGGTGCCGGGGAGCTCCAGCGCGCGGGCGATCAGGACTCGCTGGATCTCGCTGGTGCCCTCGCCGATCTCCAGGACCTTCGCGTCCCGGTAGAACCGGGCCACGGGGAACTCCTCGATGTACCCGTAGCCTCCGTGGACCTGGACCGCCTCGCGGGCGCAGGTGGTGGCCATCTCGCTCGCGTACAGCTTGGCGATGGCCGCCTCGGTGGTGAAGGGGCGACCAGTGTCCCGCAGCCACGCGGCCCGTTGGTAGGCCAGGCGGGCCAGGTCCACCGCCACCTTCATGTCGGCGATCTTGAACTGGAGCGCCTGGTACTCCCCGATCAGCCGCCCGAACGCCTCGCGCTCGGAGGCGTACTTGACGCTCTCCTCCAGGCACCCGCGGGCCAACCCCGCCGAGACGGCCGCGATGGCCACCCGGCCGTCGGCGAGCGTCTCGAGGAACTGCGCGTAGCCCCGGCCGCGTTCACCCAGCAGGTGGTCCGCCGGGACCCGGCACCCGTCGAACGCGATCTCGTGGGTATCGCTGGCCCGCCACCCCACCTTCCGGTAGGAGGCCCCCACCGTCATGCCCGGCGTGTCGGCCGGAACGAGGATGGTCGAGATGCCACCGTCGGGGGCGCCGGCGTCCCGCGCCGCCGCTAGGACGACCGAGGTGATCGGGGTCCCCGAGTTGGTGATGAACGCCTTCGAGCCGTCGAGCACCCAATCGTTCCCGTCGAGCCGGGCGGTCGTCCGGACCGCCCCGGCGTCGGAGCCGCCGCCGGGTTCGGTGAGCGCGAACGCGCCGAGGGCCTCGCCGCGCAGCATCGGCCCGAGCCAACGCCCCTGCTGCTCCTCGGTGCCGAACCGGTACAACGGGTTCGCGGCCAGTCCCACCGCCGCCTCGAGCGTGATCGCGACCGAGGAGTCGTACCGCGCGATCTCCTCGAGGCACAGACAAAACGTCAGGAGGTCCCCGCCCTGCCCTCCGACCTCCTCGGGGAACGGGATCCCGAACAACCCGAGCTCCCCCATCCGCTTCACGACCTCGAGCGGGAACTCCTCGCGTTCGTCGTAGCCGGGGGCCGCCGGCGCCACGACCTCCTCCGCGAACTCCCGGACCAGGTGCCGGAAGGCCCGCTGCTCCTCGGTGAGCTCGAAGTTCACGCCCCCACCCTATTCGCGGTGGACGGCGACGACGCGGCTCACTCCAGCGGCCGGAACCCCTCGATGTCGAGGATCGATCCGATCCGGTCGTCGGACAGGACCACCTCGACCCGCTCGCCGATCTCGAGCGGCTCGTCGCCCGCCTTCACGATCCGGTGCATCATCACCGCGTCGGCGCGGTCCAGCCGCACCAGCCCGATGGTCTCGGGCTCGTCCAGCGGCTCCCCCTCGAGCCCGACGAACACGATCGTGAACGACACGAGCGTTCCCTGGGGCCCGACCTCGACGTCGGCGGACAGCTCGGAGAAGCATCGCTCGCAGAACAGGCGCGCCGGGGCGTACGTGTAGGAGCAGGATTCACATCGGGACCCGAGCAGCACCCCACGGTCGCGCAGCGCCGTGAAGAACACCTCGCCGGCCACGCCCGGCGTGTACCGGTGCCGAACGGGCATCTGGCCGGGCCACCGCCGAACCTCCCCCGGCCGCTCGATCCGCTCAAGCATCCGCACGCTCCTCGGACACACGCGGCCGGAAATAGGCGATGTCGAGGATCGACCCCGTGCGCTCGCCCTCCGGCCGCCACACGGCCTCGACGGCCATCCCGATCCGAACGTCGTCCGGCGCGACCCCGCCGAGCTTGTGCAGGAACCCACCGTCCGACCCGTCGATCGAGATCACCGCCGGCAGCTCCGGCTCCGCGAGCGCCTGCATGTCCCACCGCACATGGCAGATCGAGAACGTCTGGACGACCCCGGTCTGCTGGACCTCCACCCACGCATCGGTGTTCCGGAAGCAGCGCTCACAGAACATCCTCGGCGGAACCAACACGCGCTCGCACCCCCGGCACTCGCGGCCCATGATGCGACCGGCCTCGAATCCGTCGAGATACCGTCCCACGGCGACACCGGCGTCCCAGCGGTACCGGGCATCGACCGCGTGATCGACGGCCCCCGTTGCAGAGCGGAACTCGGAATCGGTCAGCGAGTGCCCCGGCGTGGTGACCGGGGGCGTCCCGGTGCTGGCGGGGGCGGCGGTGGCGCCGGCTCCGTCGGTGCCCATCACCACGACCGTGCCGACTTGCATCAGGTCGCCCCAGGCCTGCGCGACGCCGCGTTCGGGGGTCCCGGGAACCTGGCGGGCTCCGGCGTCGCCACGGAGTTGCCAGAAGAGTTCCGCGATCTTCATTAGACCTGCGGCCGCGATTGGATTCCCCACACCGAGCAATCCTCCGGATGGGCAGCTGGGGAGGTCGCCGTCGCGGTTCAGCACTCCGTCGCGGGCCGCTTCCGGGGCTTTCCCCTTGTCGAAGAGCAAGAGCCCTTCCAGGTGGTGGAGCTCCTTGTAGTCGAAGGGGTCGTAGGGCTCGGCGACGTGGATCTGTTTGCGCGGTTCGGTGACGCCGGCCATGTCGTAGGCCATGCGCGCCGCGTTGGCAACATATTCGGGGAACACGAGGTCGCGGTTGGTCCAATAGGCCGTGTCGAGGTTCCAGCCGACGCCTTGGATCCAGATGGGGCGGTCGGTGAGGCGGCGCGCGGCCTCCTCGCTCGCCACGACGATCGCCACGGCGCCGTCGCTGATCGGGGAGACGTCCAGCCGCTGCACCGGCCACGCCAGGGTCTCGGAGGCCAGGACGTCCTCGACGGTGAGATCCGCCTGGCCGAGGAGCGCCGCCGGGTGGTCGGCGGCGTTGCGCTTGTTCTTGACCGCGATGGAGGCGATGTCCCGCTTGTCGATCCCGTGGACCGACATGTAGCGGTTCATCTCGAGCGCGAAGATCCACAACAGGTTGGGGCCGAGCGGGCGCTCCAACGTGTGGTCGAAGATGCTGAGGAACGCGCCCTGCGGGTGAGGCTGCGTGCTCGACATCTTCTCCTCGGCGACGGCGAGCACGACGTCGGCCATCCCGCTGGCCACCGTGTACCAGGCCTGGATCGCCGTGAAGACGCCGCTGCCGCCGCCGACGTAGGTGCGGATGAAGGGTTTGCCAAACGCGCCGGCGCCGTCGGACAGGTACTCCCCCTTCATGTGCACGCCGTCGAACGCGTCCGGCGCGCTGGTGAGACAGACGGCGTCCACGTCGCCCAGAGAGAGCTCGCACGACTGCAGCGCACCTCGGGCCGCCTCCCACGAGAGCTCCTTGCCGGTCTCGAGGCCCCGGCGGACGAACTTCGTCATTCCCGCCCCCACGACGGCGACCGGGCGGCTCACGGCGCGCTCCCGGCGTATTCGATGATCTGGAGCCGGTTGCCGTCCGGGTCCTCGAACGAGGCGAACCGGAGGCGTCCCTCGACCTCGCCGATCCGCTCATGGAAGCGGACGCCGCGCTGCTCGAGCCCGGCCCGGGCCAGGTCGAGATCGTCCACGCGCAGCACCACCGTTCCGCCGCGTTCGGGCTCGGCTCCGTCCCGCGTGGCGTGGAGCCCCAGCCGGGCGCCGCCGGCGTCGAGCTCGGACCAGTCGTCACCGTGGCGGCGGAGCACGGTCAGGCCGATCACCCCCTGGTAGAACGCCAGCGCGCGATCCATGTCCCCAACCCAGAACCAGACGTGGTCGAGCGCCGTCATCTCGTTCCTCTCCGCCCCGGCCCGCGCTGCGCGCTCACCCGCCCGCTCCGGCGTCGTTGGCCAGCACCGCGACGGCGGCCGAGGTGCTCGGCACCGCCCGAACCGACTGCGCCACCGCCACGTAGGCGTCGTCCACCTGCCGCTCGCCGGCCTCGCCGCGGAGCTGCTCGGCGCACTCGAGCACCCGAACCAGCCCGTTGGCCTCCAACAGGTTCCCCTGCCCGAGCGAGCCTCCAGACACGTTCACCGGCAGGGCGCCGTCCGGATCGAGCTCTCCGTCTTCGAGCAGGGTCGCGAGGTCGGCCACCGACCCCAGGCCGAGCGCCTCCAGGTGCTGGAGCTCGCGGAACGCGTAGACGTCGTCGATCTCGAGCAGGTCGATCTCCTCGGCCGGGTCCCGGATCTCCGCCTGCCCGAAGGCGGCTTCGGCAGCCCGCGTGGTCGAGTCGGCCTCCCCCCACATCCGGCTCTCCAACGTCGGCGAACCCGACGACCACCCCACGCCGAGCACCCACACCGGGGCCTCGCTCAGGTCCCGCACGCGATCGGCCGACGCCAGGACGACCACGACGCAGCCGTCGGCGCGCCCGGCGATCTCGAGCTCGCGCAGCGGCCAGCTCACCGGGGAGGAGTCGTCCACGTCGTCGGTGGCCAGCGCGGCGGGATAGGCGGCGCGAGGATTGTCGAGCGCGTTCGTCCGGTTCTTCGCCGCGATCATCGCGCAATGCTCCTCGGTCAGGCCGGAGCGTTCCAGGAAGGCGTGCATCTCGAGCCCGGCCACGGCGAGCGTGGAGACGCCGAGCGGCCGCGCGAACACGGGATCGAGGGCGAACGCCTCGATCGCCCCCAGCGTCTCGACGTCCGAGGCCTTGCTGTGGGCTTCGACGGCCACCACCGAGGCCACGCCCGACCGGATGAGCATCACGCCGGTGGCCAGGCCGACCAGCCCGTCGGCCGCGACCGTGTGCACCGGGCGCTGCATCGCGCCGAGTTGGTCCGGCACGTATTCGTCGAAGATCGACGTGCCCTCGAGGAAGTCCTCGGAGCAGCACACGAACGAGTCGACCTCGGACCTGGGGTCCACGCCGGCGTCGTAGTAGGCGCGGGTCGCCGCCTCGAACATGAGCTCCTTGTACGAGATCCCGGCGGTGATCGGGGCGAACCCCGCGTGCCCGACCCCGACGATGGCAACGCGACCCGTCACGCGAGCGATTGTCCCATGGACGCGTGGCCCCACGTCGCGACCGCCCTTGCTACGCTCCGGCCACCGTGGCGACGATCCACCAGCACGACCGAATGCTCTGGACGCGCCTGCGGTGGGCCGCGCTGTTGTTGTTCGGGGCGATCGCCTACGGGACCGCCGGCTACATGGTGCTCGAGGGCTGGAGCTTCCTCGACGCCCTCTACATGACGGTCACGACGATGACCACCGTCGGCTTCCGGGAGGTCCGGCCGCTCGACACCGCCGGCCGGGCCTTCACCCTGACGGTCATCACACTCGGCGTGGGAACCGCGTTGATCACGATCGCGATCACGGCCCAGTGGGTGCTCGACACACACTGGGGAGAACGAACGAGGAGGAGACGGATGCAACGGCGCATCGACGCCCTGACGGATCACTACGTGGTGTGCGCCTACGGGCGCGTCGGACGCGCCGTGGCTCGGGAGCTCGAGGCCGAAGGTGTGCCGTTCGTGGTCGTCGACACGAAGGAGGACCTCGAGGAGCGAATGACGGCGGACGACATCTTGTACCTCGTCGACGATCCGTCGGAGGAGAACGTACTCGAACGCGCGGGGGTCCGCCGAGCGCGAGGTTTGGTGTGCGCGGTCGACTCGGACGCCACCAACGTGTACATCACGCTCGTCGCCAGGGCGCTCAACCCCGACCTGTTCATCGTCGCCAGGGCGTCCGAGCCCGGGTCCGACGCCCGGCTCGCCCGCGCCGGCGCGAACCGCGTCATCTCCCCGTACGTGAGCAGCGGCCGTCACATGGCGCTCGTGGCCATGCGACCCCGCGTGGACGACGTGGTCGAGATCGAGCCCGGCCCCGGGGCGAGCTCGCTCCGCCTGGAGGAGCTGCGGGTCGAATCGGAGTCCCCGCTCGCCGGCCGGACGATCGGCGAGGCGCTCGGCCGAGCCCCGGTGCTGGCGATCCGACACGCCGACGCCCAGATCACGCCGAACCCACCGACCGACGTCACGCTGCGCGAGGGAGACCTGGTGCTGATGATCGGGGAAGAGGACCTGCCCTCGGTGCGGCGCGCCCCCTGAGATGGGCCGTTCACCCAGCGAGGGCTGCCGTCCTGCGGTCGACCAGCCGCGCCGCGATCGGCGCCGCCACGGCGAGGATCATCACGTAGGTCGCCGTGAGCGGCACGAGGTCGGCCGTGGTTCCGGCCGCGGCAGCCAGACCGGCGATCACGATCGAGAACTCCCCTCGCGCGATCAGGACCGTTCCTCCCCGGATCCGCCCCCGCCGGCCGATGCCCGCCCGCCGCGCCGCCAGCCAGGCGGTCAGGAACTTGGTCCCCGCCCCGACCCCGGCGAGGGCCAGGGCCGCGGGAAGCACGGCCGGGATCGACCCGGTGTCGACCTGGAAGCCGAAGAACAGGAAGAAGGCACCGGCGAAGAGCGCCCGGAGCGGAACCAGCAGCGACCGGGCTCGGTCCGCCGCCGGGCCCGAGAACGCGATCCCGGCCAGGAACGCCCCCACGGCGGTCGAGACGTTGAGCGCCTCCGTGGCGGCGGCCGTCAGCAGCAGCACGGCCAAGATGCCGAACAGGAGCGCTTCGTCCGAGCGGCTGAAGACGGCGCGGCTCATGGCCGGGCCGTACGCGGCCGCGAGCGCGAGCACCGTCGCGACGGCGAGCGCCGCCAGGCCGATGGAGACGGCTACGCGACCGGCGCCGCCGCCGACCTGCAGGACGGTGACCAGCGGCAGGAACCCGGCCATGACCAGGTCCTCGATCACCAGGATGGCGAGGACGAGCGGGGTCTCGCGGTTGCCCATCCACCCCAGGTCGTCGAGGGTGCGCGCGATCACGCCCGACGACGAGATGTAGGTCACGCCGCCGAGGGCGACGGCGAGCACGACCCCCCAGCCCAGGAGCAACCCGGCCGCGAAGCCCGGCACGAAGTTGAGCACCAGGTCGGCTCCACCGGCCGCGGCGGTCGATCGCATGGCCTCCACGAGCTCTCGCGCCGAGTACTCCAGGCCGAGCGAGAACAGCAGGAGTATCAGTCCGATCTCGGCGCCCGCCTCGATGAACTCGTCGGCGATGGCGAGGGGGAACACCCCTCCCTCGCCGAAGGCCAGCCCCGCCAGCAGATACAACGGGATCGGCGAGAACCTCAACACATGGGCAACTCTGGCCAACACCGCGAGCAACAGGACCACGCCGCCCAGCTCGACCAGGAACGGCCAGCCGGTCACCGCTCAGCCCGAGCGCAACAGGATGGAGACGTCCTCGATGCCCCTCGGGGTCCCGACGACGACCAGCACGTCGCCGCCCTCGATCCCGAACTCTGGACCGGGAGCCGGAACGGCCTCGTCGCCGCGGAGCACCGCTACGATCGACACGCCGGTCCGCGTCCGCGTTTCCGTGTCGCCGATCGTCCGCCCCGCGTACGGCGAGCCGGGCGACACGGGAAGGCGGTCCACCGCCAACCCTCGGACGTCCTGTTGGAGCTCCGCGAGGTCCTTCGCCACCTGCGATCCGCCGAGGAGCTCCGCCAGCGTATGGCTGTCCTCCGTTCCGAGGCGCACCAGGTCTCGACCGGCGTCGGGGTCCTCGAGGTCGTAGACGATGAGCTCGCGATCCCCGGTCCGATGATGGATCACGGCCATCTGCACGCCCTGCCCCGTCTCGAACTCGAACCGGACGCCGACACCCGGGAGGCGAATCTCCTTCACCACGGACATGCCTTCATCCTTGCACGCCCGGCGTTCGGGAGGCGGCCGGCGACCGGATCCGCCCCGGACGGGCCGAGCCGGCTCATCGAGCCCGCCGATGCCACCGCCGTCACTCGCCGAGGATGCGCTTCTTCTGGTTCTGGAACTCGGCCTCGGTGAGCACGCCGCGATCCCGGAGATCGGCCAAGCGCTCCAGCTCGGTGGCGACCGCCGGCGCGGACGGGGATGGCCCACGCCCGGCGTCCCGGCCCCGGAACATCCGTTCGCTGTTCCGCTCGCCCTGCTCGTAGATCGTCCGCTGCACGGCCTCGGGATCGCGGACGTTCGCGAACACGTTCCGCCCGTATTCGCTGGCGGACTGGATCACCAGGTCGCCGGCGCCGACGATGCGTTCGAGGATCGACTGCTGGAACCGAACGTCGTTGATGGCCTCCAGCGGGATCTCCATCGTGTGTTTGGCGATGAACCCCTGCCGGTGGATCACGCGGTCGCTCGTCACGGCGAAGTTCGACGTGATCCAGGCCACGAACGCGCGGACCGGGTACCACAGCAGGATCACGACCCCGACGGCGAGCGACGTCCACATCAGGACGGTCCGGCCCGTTCCGTCCTCGGGCGCGAACACGAGCACGAGGATCCATCCCACGACGACCAGCAGCGAGACGAGCGCGGGAACGACAAGGGCGATCCAGTGTGGACGAAGGTCGAGCACCAGCTCTTCACCTTCGATCAGGAGCCGGCGCGGGAACACCATGGGCGGAGCTTACTCCAGGTGCCGGACCTCCCCGAACCGGACCGTCTCGGTCTTCTCACCGGTCCGGACGACGAGCCCTCCCGCCTCGTCCACGTCGTCGGCCACGCCCTCAACGTCTCGCCCGTCGACGGTCGTCGCGCGGACGCGCAGCCCGAGCGTCGCGCACCGCGCCCGGTACTCGGCCACGATCGAGCTCGCGAAACCCTCGGAGGAGGGTTCGTACCGCGCCGCGAAGGCGGACAGGAATGCGGCGAGCAGGTCTTCGGGCTCCGCGTCCACCGCGCCGGCGGTCGGCACGTCGGCGGGCGGCGCGCCGAGGTTCACACCGACCCCGAGCACGGCGTGCTCGATCGAGGCTTCAGCGAGGCGCGACTCGAGCAACATACCGCCGGCCTTGCGACCATCCACGAGCAGGTCGTTGGGCCATTTACAGGCGGGCCCCGCCGTGTGCGGACGGCACGCGTCGACCAGCGCGACCCCGGCGAGCAGCGATAGGAGACCGCCCCGCTCGGCCGCCAACCCCGGGCGAAGCACGAGCGAGAACATGAGGGCGTTCCCGGGTTCGTCGCGCCAGGTCCGGCCCAGGCGCCCGCGGCCCTCGGTCTGGTGCCCGGCGGCCACGAGCGACCACTCCGGCGCACCGGCGGAGGCGAGCTCGAGCGCCGTCGCCTGGGTCGAGCGGGTAACCTCGTCGAACCGCGCCGGGGCGTGCAGCCCGGCCCGTTCGAGGGCTCGGGACAGGGCGGCCTCGGTCAGCACCGTTGTTTGACTCCCGTTGTGGGGTACCCGATTATCGGCTGCCGGAGCGGCGCGTGACGAAACCTCGGATCCTGATCGCGAACCGCGGCGAGATCGCCGTCCGGATCATCCGGACGATCCGCGAGCTCGGGTACACCTCCATCGCCGTCTACAGCGACGCGGATCGGGACGCCATGCACGTGGAGATGGCCGACCAGGCGTACCACATCGGTCCGCCGCTGCCCGCGGACTCATACCTGTCCATCGGCTCGATCCTGGACGCCGCGCGAAAGGGCAAGGCCACGGCGATCCATCCCGGCTACGGGTTCCTGTCCGAGCGAGCGCACTTCGCGCGAGCGGTCGAGCAGGCCGGCTACACGTTCGTCGGACCGCCGGCCGACGCCATCGAGACGATGGGCGACAAGGCCGCGGCCCGGCAGGCCGCCGACCGCGTCGGCGTCCCGATCGTCCCGGGCACCCCCGATCCCGTGACGATCGACGACGCCCGCGCGGAGGCGGACCGGATCGGCTACCCCGTGTTCGTGAAGGCGGCGTTCGGCGGCGGCGGGCGAGGCATGCACATCGTTCGCAAACCCGAGGAGCTCCGGAACGCGCTCGCCCGCGCGGCGCGTGAGGCCACGGCGTATTTCGGCCGCCCCGAGGTCTTCCTCGAGCGGTACCTCGAGCGCGCACATCACGTGGAGGCGCAGATCATCGCGGACGCCCGCGGCAACACCTTCTTCCTCGGGGAGCGCGACTGTTCGGTCCAGCGTCGCCACCAGAAGCTGATCGAGGAGACCCCGTCGCCGGTGGTGGACGCGGAGCTGCGCAGCCGGATCGGCGAGGCCGCGATGGCGCTGGCCAAGGAGGCCGGGTACGTGAACGCCGGCACGGTCGAGTGCATCGTGGACGAGGACGGCTTCTTCTACTTCCTCGAGATGAACACGCGGCTCCAGGTCGAGCACACCGTCACCGAGATGGTGACCGGCCTGGACCTGGTGGCCCTGCAGATCGGCGTGGCGCTCGGCGAGAAGCTCGACCTGGATCACGTTGGTGCCACCGGGCACGCCATCCAGTGCCGGGTCAACGCCGAGGACCCGGCGAGGAACTTCCTGCCCGGCCCCGGCCGCGTGACCTCCTACCGCGAACCCTCCGGGCCGTTCGTACGGGTCGATTCGTTCATCGAGGCCGGACGGGAGGTGCCGGCCGACTATGACTCGATGTTCGCCAAGGTGATCGTCTCGGCGGAGACGCGGGGACGGGCCATCGCGCGCATGCTCCGGGCGCTCGACGAATACCGGGTGGAGGGGGTGCCCACGACGATCCCGCTCCACCGCTGGATCCTCCAGAGCCGCGCCTTCCGAAAGGCCACCCACACCACCACCTGGCTCGAGAAGGCGCTCCGCGACGCCGAGCTCGACCTGCCCGACGACGGCGCCACCCCCCCGGGCGAAGCCAAGCCGACGGTCCCCGCCGAGCTTCTGCTCGAGGTGGACGGGCGCCGGGTCGAGGTGCGGATCTTCGACCATCGTCGCGAGTCGGCCCCCCGGCCGCCGAGCCGCCAGTCCGCGCACCACGACGGAACGGTCCACAGCGAGGTCCGGGCCCAGATGCAGGGCACGATCCTGCGCGTGCTGGTCGAGCCCGGTCAGGAGATCCAGGCCGGTGACGTGGTCTGCATCCTCGAGGCGATGAAGATGGAGAACGCCGTCCCGGCTCCGCGGGAGGGCGTCGTGTCCGAGGTCCGCATCAACGAAGGTCAGGTGGTGCAGGCCGGCGACACGCTCGTCGTGCTCGACTGACGGCCGCTTCGCGGTCTTGACTCAGGAGCCGGGCCGGCCCCAGCGATCGCGTCCGGTGATCCGGAAGCCGCTGTCGTGGATCTTGTAGCCACGATTGACCGAGACCAGTAGGGCCGTCATCGTCTCGACGATCCGGGCCTGGGAGAGCAGGCCGGCGTCCACCCAGCGGAGATCCGGGATCTGGTCGATGAGCTCGCCGACCGTCGCTTTGGCCTCGGGGTCGTCGCCGCACACCAACACGTCGCTGTCCATGGGTCGCTCGAGCGCCTGGAGCTGCTCGGCCGAGATCGTGTGGAACGCAGCGGTCATCCGAACCGCGGGGTCCAGGATCGCCGCCGCCTGCTCGGCCGCCGAGCCGTGCCAGGGGCGGACCACGTGCCAGGCCCGGCCGCCCACCGCCGTCGCCAGAGGGCTCGTGGCGTCGCACACGAGCGCGCCGGAAGCGACGTGCTTCTTGATGGCTCGATAGATGTCGGCCTGGCCGGCGAACGGGACAGTGACGAACACGACCTCGCAGCTCGCAGCGGCCTCTTCGTTCGTGGTCCCGGAGACCTCGGCACCATCGCCGAGGATGCCCCGGGCGTCGGCCGCCCGGCCCGCGCCTTTCTCCTCGGAGCGGGAGCCGATGACCACGTGATGTCCGGCCCGGGCCAGCCGAAGCGTCAGGCCGAACCCCTCCTCGCCGGTGCCGCCGATGACCGCGAGCTTCATGGCCGAAAGGCTAACGGACCGGGCGAAGGGTCCGGAGGCCGCACGGCCCGCCCCCGAAGGGACCGGGAGTCCGCTCCGGTGCGGAGCGTCGGGCTCATCGCGGCCGGTACTCGCCGAACACGTCGCGTAGGACGTCCGCGACCTCGCCGAGCGTGGCGCGCGCCCGAAGCGCCTCGCGCATGGGCGGGAGCAGGTTGTCGGTCCCTTCGGCGGCGTCCCGGACATCGGCCAGGGCCACGCGGACCGCCGCGGCCTCCCGCCGCTCACGCAGCGACCGGAGACGTTCGATCTGGCGCCCGACCTCGGCCTCGCCGATCCGGTGGAGCTCGACCGGTCGCTCCTGCGGGTCCTCGAAGCGGTTCACCCCCACCACCACCCGCTCTCCGGACTCGACACCTTGCTGGATCCGGTACGCGGCCTCGTGGATCTCGTCCTGGTAGAACCGCGCCTCGATGGCGGCCACGGGCCCGCCGAGCTCGTCGATCCGCGTCAGGTAATCATCGGCCCGGGCCTCGATCTCATCGGTGAGCGCCTCCACGAAGTAGGAGCCGCCGAGCGGATCCGCCACGTTCGCCACGCCGGTCTCGTAGCCGAGGATCTGCTGGGTTCGCAGGGCGATCTTCGCCGCCTGTTCCGTCGGCAGCGCGAGGGCCTCGTCGAACGAGTTCGTGTGCAGCGACTGCGTCCCGCCGA
>DASUTU010000058.1:0-29252 GCA_036374435.1 Actinomycetota bacterium
ATCAAGACGCAGACCGGCGCCGCGAAGCACGCGCAGGACCCTTCGCCAGGGCCCGAAGCCGCGGCGGAAGGTCTTCACGATTCCGTCTGCCCGGAGCAGGGGCTCGTCCGGTGACAGGCCGGGACCGCCGAGATTCCCGGACCCCTCCCGGAGGGCGGTGGTGGTCGTCATCTCGTTCCCTCCCGGTCCCCGTTCTCGCCTGGCCCGGCATCGGGGAAGGCCGATGGGGACATCGTTCAGCCGGCCTCGGGCACCGTGGCTCTCGGGCTTCCGCGCGCTCCTCGCGCCCGCTGGACCAGCCAGGTCGTCACCGCGCCGACGGCGAGGATCGACGCGAGCTGGCTTCCGGTGAGCCCCCACAGCCGCCGCGGGTCGGTCCGGAGGAAGTCCGTCAGGATGCGGCTTCCCGCGTACCCCAGCGTGAACAACGCGATCGCGCTGCCAGGCGCGTGCACGCGCCGGGCGAAACGCAGCAGGACGACGAGCAGCGTGAGGGTGATGAACACGTCGTAGAGGGCCACGGGGTGGACCACGGTGCCGATCTCGGGCGCGCCCTCCAGCGGGTGGTTGCCGCCCACGTACCGAAAGCCCCACGGGAGCGAGGTCGATTTGCCCAGATGATCGCCGATGATCAGGTCGCTCACGCGGCCGATTGCGATCCCAACCGCGATCCCGGGTGCGGCCATGTCGAGCATCGACAACGGCGACAGGCCCGCCCGCCGGACGAGGAAGGCGCCCACGAGGACGCCACCGGCGAGGCCGCCGAGGAGGCTCATCCCGCCGTGCCACACGGCGATCAGGTCGATCGGATCGTCGACGACGTCCCAGTGGCCGGCCAGCCACGCGACCCGCATCCCGACGAGGCCCCCGGCGAGCGACCACGTCACGATGCTCCACATCGTCTCGTCCGGGATCCCGGCCTTTCGCGTCCGCCGCCGGAGGAGGAGCGCCCCGGCCACGAACCCGACGCCGATGAGCACACCGTGCGGGCGGACGGCGAGTGGACCGATGTGGACCGTGCCTACGGTTGGCCAGGAGATCGTGGCGATCACGGCGCGGAGCCTAGGGAGCCCCGGTGATGCCGGTGCGCACGACCTGTGAAGAACCTGTGCGCGCCCACGCCGGACCGGCGGCCTCACGGCGCCTGCGCCCCTCCTTCACCGGTCCTTCACAGCGCCGGTCGATCCTCCCCGCATGCATGCGCAGGCGACAACACGGCACGCGACGTCGGCTCGGGCCGCCCGTCGGACCCTGGCCAGGGCGGCGACGCTCGGCTTGATGGGCGTCGTGGGCGGCGGGCTCGTCGTCTCGCTCGCGCTCGGCGCGCCGCTCGTCTCGATCCTGTTGGCGGGGTTGCTCCTGCTGTGCCCGCTCCTACTGTGGGTCCCCGCGCGGGCTCGCCGCGCGCCAACCGACGGATGGACCCGGGAGGCGATGCGATGATCGAGGTCCTCCTCGTGACCGCGCCGGGGTGCCACTTCTGCACGGACGCACGCGCCGCGCTGCTCGAGCTGGCGACCTCGTTCCCCGTCGCCGTCCGCGAGATCGACGCCGCCTCCTCCGAGGGGCTCGACGCGGTCGAGCGGCACCGGCCGCCCCTGTGGCCGCTGGTCCTCGTCGACGGCGCGTACTTCAGCTCGGGACGACTGCCTCGGACGAAGCTCCGGAGTCTTCTCTCGCGTTCGACATCGGCGGCGTGATGGGAGGCCTGCTCACGACCGGGTCGATCCTGGCGGCCTTCTTCGCCGGTGCGGTGGCGCTGTTCAGTCCCTGCTGCATCGTGTTCCTGTTCCCCGCGTATCTCGCATCGGGCGTGCAGGCGCGACGGTGGAGGCTGCTCCCGCTCACGTTCGTGTTCGCCGCCGGTATCGCCCTGGTCCTCCTGCCGGTGACGCTCGGGATCGGCCTCGTGTCGACGGTCCTCGGCAGGTATCACGTCCCGCTGTACGTGGCCGGCGGTCTGCTGATGCTGGGGCTCGGAGCGCTGGCGTTCTCCGGCCGCACGTGGAGCCTCCCCTCGTTCCTGCGTGCTCCGTCCGTCCGCCGCACCGACGCCCCGGGCGTTTTCGCGCTCGGAGTGTTCTCCGGCGTGGCCTCGTCGTGTTGCGCGCCGGTCCTGGCGGGGGTCATGACGCTCTCGGCATTGTCCGGCTCGCTCGTCGGCGCGGCCACGCTCGGGCTCGCCTACGTGTTCGGCATGGTGTTTCCGCTGTTCGTGATGGCGCTGCTGTGGGACCGGCTCCGGCTCGGCGAACGTCGACTGCTCCAGGCGAGGCCCGTCCGCGTCCGGCTGGGGTGGTGGGCCGTCGACACGAACACCGTGAACCTCGTGGTTGCCGCCGCCTTCGGCGCGATGGGCGCCTTCGCGCTCGTCCTCGCGGTGCGAGGCGACACGACCGTGGCCCCGGGGTTCCAGCTCGCGATCGGAAGGTGGCTGTCCGACGCGTTCGAGCGCGTGATCACGTTCCTGGACCCGGTCCCCGAGCCGGCGCTCGGCCTCGCGCTGCTCGCCATCGCGGCCGGACTCGTCGCTGCGGCGTTTCGCTCGCGGCCGCCCACGTCACAGGGAGGACCCCATCATGACCACCGGAACGAAGGCGAAGAAGACGCGATGGTCGGCGCCCCGACGGGCAACGCATGCCACGGTGTCGGCGAATCGGAAGGCGGCCCCGCAGCCGAGCAGGCGCAACCCGCGGCACCGGCCCCGCGCTAGACGCACCCTGTTCGGTCCGATCGTCGGCGTGTCCGCCCTCGCCCTGCTCGGGTTGATGCTCTACTTCGGCGGCCGCGCGGAGGAGGGCGGGCTCGCACGCGAGGCGGCACCGCCGTTCACGCTGGCGTCGACGGCCGGCGGATCGGTGTCGCTGTCGGACTACGCCGGACGGAACGTGCTCCTGTACTTCAACGAGGGCGCGGGCTGCGACGCCTGCTTCTATCAGATGGTCGAGCTCGAGAGGAACGCCGACCGGCTGGCGAAGGCCGGAGTCGAGGTCGTCCCCATCGTTGCGAACCCGGTCGAGGTCGTCGCCGGGGAGCTCCGGCGTTTCGGGCTCCGAACGCCGTACCTCATCGACGAGGGCACGGTCGTCTCCCGCGCGTACGACATGCTCGGCAAGGGCATGCACGCGAACCTGCCCGGCCACGGGTTCGTCCTCGTCGACGGCGGGGGGCAGATCCGGTGGACGAGGGAGTACCCCTCGATGTTCGTCTCCGTGGAGGACCTCCTCGAGGCCCTGCCCGCCCTGGCGTGAGCGGCGGGGACGTTCGCCCCGGGCGGCCGGGGTCGTTCGCCCCTGATTGGCCGGACGGGGCGGCACGACCCTGGTTCCGAGGACCTGCCCACCGGTGGGGGTGTCGAGTTGGGAACGGCGACGATCGTCGTCGCGGACGACGAGCGGAAGATCCGCGAGCTCGTTCGCTCGTACCTGGAGCGCGAGGGCTACTCGGTGTTGCTCGCCGACACGGGCGAGCGGGCGCTCGAGGCCGTGGAGCGCGTCCGCCCCGACCTGCTCGTCCTCGACCTCATGCTCCCCGACCTGGCCGGTGAGGAGGTCGCCCGGACGATCCGCACGCACTCCGACATGCCGGTGATCATGCTCACCGCCAAAGCCTCCGAGGACGACCGGGTGAACGGATTGCGCTTGGGGGCGGACGACTATCTGGTGAAGCCGTTCAGCCCGAGGGAGCTCGTCGCCCGCATCGAGGCGGTCCTGCGGCGATCGGGGGGCGGACCCGCAGTTCGCGTCGGGTCGTACGACGGCGGGGCGCTCGTGCTCGATCGCGACGCGCGTGAGGTGACCGTCCGCGGCGCGGCCGTCGACCTGACGAGGAGCGAGTTCGACCTCCTGACGGCGCTCGCGTCCCATCCGGGTCGGGCCTTTTCGCGCTACGAGCTCGTGACGAAGGTGCAGGGCTACGACTACGAGGGCTACGAGCGAACGATCGACGCCCACGTGAAGAACCTCCGCAGGAAGATCGGCGACGACCCCAGGAGCCCTCGGTTCGTCCTCACCGTCCCGAGCATCGGCTACAAGCTCGGCGTCAAGGCCGATGCGTAGATCGTTCGCCCTCCGGCTGGCCGCGGCCTTTGCCGGCGTGGGGATCGCCGCCGCGGCGCTCACGGCGATCCTCGTGAACGTCTCGTTCGAGGGCCGCTTCACCTCCTACCTCGAGGACCAGCAGCGCGCCAGGCAGCGACAGCTCGTGGAGGGCCTTGCCGACTCGTACGTGCAACGCGGCGGCTGGGACCCCGCCGACCTACGATCGTTGGAGTCCCTCGTGCTCATGGACGGCGGGACCCTGCGCCTGCTCGACGCGGTCGGCGCGGTCGTGTGGGAGCCGTCTGCCGGCCCGGGCGCGGAGCTCGCCGAGGCCCATCGCGCAATGATGGGCAGCGGGCCGCTCGGACCTCAGGAACGGCTCCCGGTCCGCGTGAACGGCGCGCTCGTAGGGACGGCGGTCGTGCGCCTCCCCACCCCCGGGCTCCTGCCGCAGGACCTGTCGTTCCGGTCGTCGGTGAACCGGATGTTGCTGATCGGGGGGATCGTGGCCGGGCTGGCCGCGCTCGCCGCCGGATCCGTGCTCTCACGCCGGGCGACGGCACCGGCCCGGGAGCTGACCCGAGCGGCGAGAGCGGTGGCGGCCGGCGAGCGATCCGAGCGGGTGGAGGTCGACTCGAAGGACGAGCTCGGCGAGATGGCGCAGGCGTTCAACACCATGGCCGACACGATCGAGGAAGAAGACCGGCTCCGGCGGGTCTTCGCCGCCGAGGTCGCGCACGAGCTGCGCACGCCGCTGACGATCCTGCGAACCCAGATCGAAGGGATCCAGGACGGCGTCGTGGAGCCTTCGTCCCCGGCCCTTGCCTCGCTGCACGATGAGGCGCTGCGGCTGACCCGACTGGTCGAGGACCTGGAGACGTTGGCCTCGGCCGACGCCGCGGCCTTCACGCTCAGCCGCACGTCGCTGGACCTTCGGGCCGCGATCGACGATGCCGCCCGCGAGTTCGCCGGGCCCTACGCGGCCAGGGACGTCCGGCTGTCGGCCGATCTCGAGGACGTCGCGATCGTGGCCGATCCGACCCGGATCCGCCAGGTGGTCGGAAACCTCCTGTCGAACGCCCTGAAGTTCACGCCGGACGGCGGCAGGGTCAGGCTCACCCTCCGGCGGGACGGCGACGACGCGGTGATCAGCGTCTCGGACACCGGGTCCGGGATCGCGCCCGACGAGCTGGCCCGCGTGTTCGATCGCTTCTTCCGAGGCCGTGGCGTACGCGCTCGCGGCTCGGGGATCGGCCTAACCGTGGCGCGAGAGCTCGTGCTTGCCCATGGGGGAGAGATCCGGGCCGAGAGCGAACCCGGCCGGGGCGCCACGTTCACCGTTCGGCTCCCCTGCATCACATCCGACCCGCGCAATTCCTTCACCGTCTCTTCACGCCCGGCGGCTACGGTCCCGGCGAAAGGAGGCACGTGACATGAAGGCGCGATGGATCGCTCTTGGAACGACGTTGGGCTTCGTGGTCGCGCTCACCCTCGGATTCGTGCTCGACGAAGGGTCATCCCCGCCGGATCGCCCCGATGCGTCGATGGATGCGACCGACATGATGTCCGCGATCACGCAGATGCACGATTCCGAGGCCATGCGCGGGATGCACTCGCAGATGCCCGCCGAGCTTCGGGCGCAGTGCGACGCCCTCCATGAGCAGATGAGCGGAATGATGGGCGACGGCGGCATGATGGGCGACGGCACGCCCGGCGGCATGATGGGCGACGGCACGCCCGGCGGCATGATGGGCGACGGCACGCCCGGCGGCATGATGGGCTCCGGCACGCCCGGCGGCATGATGGGCTCCGGAGGACACGCCTCGCATCACCCCGGCGGGATGGATGGCTGACGGCACGTCAACCGGGCGGTCGTAGACCCGCCAGCGTCACCGCCACGAGTCGCTGGATCGCCGCCCGGGACCGGTGAGCGCCCGCCCCGGCCAGTGCGTGAACGCAGTAGGTCGCGAGCTCGTCGGGTGGGACGTCCTTCCGGACCTCCCCCTCCCTCGCCGCGGCCGCCAGCAGATCCCGGATCATCTCGTGCACCTGCCGCTGCGCTCGCCCCACCCGGTCGTCCCGATGCAGCAGCTCGGCGAACCGAACATCGTCGTGTCCATGGGCGTGACGCGACAGGAGTGCGTAGGTCTCGAGCACCGCTTCGAGGCGCTCCCCGGCACCTCTCCCCTCATCCCGGATCTTCGAGAGGGCGGCGAGGTGTGCGGCGACCTGGCGATCGTGCCACGCGAGCAGGATCGCCTCGACATCGGGGAAGTACTTGTACAGCGTCGCCCGTCCGATCCGGGCCTGCTCGGCGATCTGCGACATCGTCACGCCGAGCAACCCGTGCTGGGCCACCAGCGCCGCCGTGGTGTCCAGGATCGCATCGCGCACCTCGCGGCGGTGGGTCTCGATCGTCTCGGCCCACAGCTTCGGCATGGTGGGAAGTATACGGGACGCCGTAGACAAGACAGCTTGATTTGACAGAGACACGTTGTCTCGATACGGTGTGGCCCCGGCCCTTGCCGGGAACGACAGGAGCCCGACTTGACCGACCCGCTCCGCTCCTTCGACGAGCCGGATCCCGCGTGGAGGGAGCCGGGCCGTGACCGACGGCGTGCCATGGCGCGGTGGGTGGTCGTCGTCGGGTTCGTCCTCGCGGGCGCCGTCCTGCTCGGGCTGATCGTGCTCCTTCATCTCAGCGGTGCGATCGGCCCCGGGAGCCACTAGATGACGAATCAGATCGTCGAGCCGTGTCGCGACGACGGCGCCACGGCCGTGGTCTCGGTCAGGTCGCTCACCAGGCGGTTCGGCGACCTCATCGCCGTCGACGCCCTGTCCTTCTCCCTGGAGGCCGGAACCATCACGGGATTCCTGGGTCCGAACGGCGCCGGCAAGACGACCACCCTACGCGTGCTGCTCGGCCTCGCCGCGCCGACCGCAGGCGAGGCGCTGGTCTTCGGGCGTCGCTACGGCGCGCTCCACGATCCGGCGCATCGGGTGGGGGCGGTCCTCGAGTCGAACGACTTCCACCCCGGGCGGTCCGGACGCGACCACCTGCGGGCGCTTGCAGCCGCGGCCGAGATACCGCCGAGCCGCGTCGATGAGGTGCTGGCGCTGGTCGAGCTCGAGGACGCATCCGAGCGGCGGGTGAAGACGTATTCGCTGGGCATGCGCCAGCGGCTCGGGCTGGCGACCGCGCTCCTGGGCGATCCCGAGCTCCTCGTGCTCGACGAACCGGCCAACGGGCTCGACCCCGCCGGCGTCCACTGGCTCCGGGGGTTCCTGCGCCGGTTCGCCGACCGCGGCCGCACGGTGCTCGTCTCGAGCCACATGCTCGCCGAAGCCGCGTTGACCGTGAACGAGGTCGTGATCATCGATCGCGGGCATCTCGTCGCGAGCGGGCCGCTCGAGGAGCTCACGAAGAGAGGGACGCTCGAGGACGTCTTCCTCGGACTCACCGGAGCCGTCCCGTGACGGCCTTGGTGCGCTCGGAGCTGCTGAAGCAGCGGTCGACCCGTACCACGCTCGGTCTGTTCGCCGCATTGCTCGGGCTGGTCCTGCTTGCCGTTCTCCTGCACAGCTTCGGGCTCGCCGTCGAGCGACTCGTCGAGCTCGACGTCCAGCTCATGATCCTCGGGCGCGGAGAATTCCTCGGCGTGTTGTTCGCCGCGCTGCTGGGCTCGCTCTCGTTCACGACGGAGGTCCGCTACGGGACCATCCGGCCGACCTTCCTGTTCAGCCCGAGGCGAGCTCGGGTCGTCGCGGCCAAGGCCTCCGTGGCCTTCGTGGCCGGTGCGGGGTTCGGGGTCCTCGCCGGAGCCGTCGCCATCGCCGCGGGCACGGCCGCCTTCCGGGCGAGGGGGATCGACCTGCAACTCGACGGCGGCGACTTCGTGCTCCTCGTGGCCGGCGGCGCGACGGCGGCGGCGATGTGGTCCACGATCGGGCTGGGCATCGGCGTTCTCGTTCGCCGCCAGGTGCCGTCGGTGGTCGGCATCTGTACGTGGCTCCTGTTCGTCGAGGGCCTGCTGGCGGGTGACATCGGCGCCCTCGGCGACGTTGGACGATTCCTCCCGGGTTCGGCCGCCGCGGCGGCCAGCGGGCAGGGTCCGGGCACGCTGTTGTCGCCCGGGATCGGCGTGGTGTTGCTCGCCGCCTATGCGGCGGCCGCGGCCCTGGCGGGCTCGTTCGCCGTCTCTCGCCTGGACGTCGAATGACCATGGCGCCGCGCTCCCGACCTCGGATGGAGGGGTACCCGTGATGGCCCGCACCCGTACGGTCGCGATCGCGGCTGGGGTCGGCGTCGGAGCCGCCATCGTCTTCCTGGTCGCGCGCCACTGCCGCGGCTCGTTGGGGCGATCGGTCACCGGCGGGATCTTGATCCGCGACGCCGGCGCCTACGACGCGTTCTGCCACGGGCCGTTCCTCGGTCCGCTCTTCTATGGCATCGCCGCCAACGCCGCAGCGGTCGCTCCCGCCGGTGCTCGCGTGCTCGAGGTCGGCTGCGGACCCGGTCGTCTGTCGATCGCGCTGGCGCAGCGCGGCTTCGACGTCACCGGTCTGGACCTCGATCCGGCCATGATCGAGCGCGCCGGGTTCAACGCCGAGCGCCTGGGAGAGGACGAGGAACGACGGCCCGCGTTCCTCGTCGGCGACGTGGCCTCGCTGGCGTTCGCCGACGAGTCGTTCGACCTGGTCGTCAGCACGTTGTCGATGCACCACTGGGCCGACGTCTCGGCGGGGCTTGCCGAGATCGGCCGGGTGCTCCGGCCCGGCGGCCGAGCGCTCGTCTGGGACCTCCGTCCCGCAATCGTGCCCTTCCACGGGCACGTGCCCGATCCCGTCGAGCACGGGCCGGGCCCGTCCCTTCGGGTCGCGAGCGCGAGGCCGTGGCGCTGGCCCTGGAGGCTCGCCCTCACCCGGCGGATCGAGCTGGTCCGCACCGACGCCGAGCTCGAGCCCGCACGACGGTAGCCGCCGTCCGAGCCGAGCTCGCGTCCTTGATCGGAGCAACCCGATCGCCGAGCAGGGATGGTTCCTTCCCGGTGCCCCGGGAATACTGCATCGGGGGTCTCCTGCCATGCACGACGGGGAACATCGTCAGCACCCACACGCCGGCCCGGGCCCGGGTGACGCGGAGCCGAGCGAGGATAAGGGCGTCGCACGGTCGGAGGACGCTCATGCCGGCCACGGCACCGGCGACGCCCACGCCGAGCGCCAACCCGCCTCGGGGGCGGTCCATGCCGAAGGTCACGCCCGGGGGCACGACCGCCACGCCGGCCATTCGGTCGAGATGTTCCGAAACCGGTTCTGGGTCTGCCTGGCGCTGACCGTTCCGGTCCTCCTGTACTCGCGCCCGCTGTGGGAGCTGCTCGGGCTCGACGCGCCGGATCTTCCGGGCGGCGACGTTGCGGCGTTCGCGCTGGCCACCGTGATCTACGTCTACGGCGGAAGCGTCTTCTTGCGCTCGGCCGCGGGCGAGCTCCGCGCCCGGCTGCCCGGCATGATGACGCTCGTCGCGGTCGGCATCACGGCGGCGTACGCGTACAGCACGGCCACGACCTTCGGCGTCGAGGGCGAGGGCTTCTACTGGGAGCTCGCCACCTTGGTCGACATCATGCTCCTCGGTCACTGGATCGAGATGCGCGCGGTGGGACGCGCCCAGGGCGCCCTCGCCGAGCTCGCGAAGCTGTTGCCCGACACCGCCGAGCGCCTCGTCGACGATCGCACCGAGGTCGTCGAGTTGTCCGCGCTCGACGAAGGGGACGTCGTCCTGGTCCGCCCGGGCGGTCGCATCCCGGTGGACGGCGAGGTCGTCGGGGGCGAGTCGCAGGTGGACGAGTCGATGATCACCGGCGAGTCCCGTCCGGTGGACAAGGACCCGGGCAGCCCCGTCGTCGCGGGAACGGTCAACCAGGGCGGCGCCCTCCGTATCCGCGTGACGCGCACCGGCGATCGGACCGCGCTCGCCGGCATCATGCGACTGGTCGCCGAGGCGCAAGCCTCCAAGTCGCGCGCGCAAGCGATCGCCGACCGGGCGGCGATGTGGCTCACGTATGTCGCGGTGGCCGCCGGCGTCGTCACCGCGATCGCGTGGGTGCTGATCGATCGCTCGACGGACTTCGTCGCCGAACGGGCCGTTACGGTCGTCGTGATCGCGTGCCCGCACGCGCTCGGCCTCGCGGTCCCCCTCGTGATCTCGATCTCGACGACGTTGTCGGCCCGCGGCGGAGTGCTCGTTCGCAACCGGTTGGCGCTCGAGGTCGCGCGGGATCTCGACGTCGTGGTCTTCGACAAGACGGGGACGCTGACGAAGGGTGAGGTAGGCGTCGCGGGGATCTCCGTGGCGGAGGGGACCGAGGACGCCCTGCTCGCGCTCGCCGCCGGCGTCGAGTCGGGGAGCGAGCACGCCCTCGGTCGCGCCATCGTCGCGGAGGCCGAACGACGCGAGATGAAGCCCGTCGTGACCGACGGCTTCGAGGCGCTGAAGGGTCGCGGCGTCCGGGCACGCGTGAACGGACACGAGATCCACGCGGGGGGGCCCAGGCTGCTCGAGTCGCTGTCCCCCGACGTCCCCGAGGCGCTCGCCGAACGTGCGCGGACCTGGTCGCGGGAAGGGAAGACCGTCGTCCACGTGATCGAGGACGGCCGCGTGCGCGGCCTGGTCGCGCTCGCCGACGTCGTGCGTCCGGAGTCCAAGCAGGCGGTCGACCGATTGAAGTCGGCCGGGATCCGGGTGGCGATGATCACCGGCGACTCGGAGGACGTCGCGCGGGCCGTCGCCGCGGAGCTCGAGCTTGACGAGGTGTTCGCGCAGGTGCTGCCCGAGCACAAGGCGGAGCGCGTCAAGGATCTGCAGGCTCGCGGTCTTCGCGTCGCGATGGTCGGAGACGGGGTGAACGACGCCCCGGCGCTCGCGCAGGCCGATGTCGGTATCGCGATCGGCGCGGGCACCGACGTCGCGATCGAGACGGCGGACGTGATCCTGGTCCGGAGCGACCCTCGGGACGCCGCCCGCGTGATCGAGCTCTCCCGCGCGAGCTACCGGAAGATGCTGCAGAACCTCGCGTGGGCGACCGGCTACAACGTCGTGGCCATCCCGCTGGCGGCCGGCGTGCTCGCGCCGATCGGGGTCCTCCTGCCGCCGGCGGTCGGGGCGCTCCTGATGTCGGCCAGCACGGTCGTCGTCGCGATCAACGCCCAGCTCCTGCGCCGAGACTCGAGCGTCGCCGGTGAGTCGGCGCGTTGAAGATCTGAGTCCCTCTCGCAGTGCTCCCGAGCCCGAGGAGCGAATGAGCCCGTCTGCCGCGGGGTATCGGGGGGAGGGTCGAGACAAAGGAGTCCGCGATGCGGGATGCCATGCAGCACGACCATGGATCGAAAGAGGGCGACGCCGGCAGGGTCGGACACGACGGAGACCGGAACTCGAGGGAAGACTCGCGCATGCAGGTGATGAGGTACCTGCGGTTCCTGGCGATGATCGCGACCGCGATGGTCGTCATGTACGCAGTCACGTACGTGAACACCTTCGAACTCGATCACGTGCGATGGAGCGAAGAGCGGGTGTTCATGGTGCTGCTCATGGGCTCCTCGATGGCGGTCGTGATGCTCGCCTGGATGATCGGCATGTACCGGAACTGGAAGATCAACGTCGGGATCGTCGTCGGCGCGCTCGCGTTGTTCGCCCTGGGAACGTTCCTCGTCCGCAGCGAGACCACCGTGCAGGACCGGTCGTACATGAGCGCCATGATCCCGCACCACTCGATCGCGATCCTGACGAGCGAGCGTTCCGAGATCAGCGACGTCCGAGTGTGCCGACTCGCCGTCGGGATCATCGAAGCGCAGCGGCGCGAGATCGCGGAGATGGACTGGCTCATCGAGGACATCGCCCGCCACGGTGTGGCCGAGACGGCCGCAGAGGCCGAGCGGCGACCGGTGCCCGAATTCGAGGGCTCCAGCGCGCGCGGCTGCCCGTAGGGCCGATGATTCCCAGGGCGGGCGGGGTCGATCGACCCCGCCCGCCTCCCTTCGATCACTCGACGGTCACGGTCCCGACCATCCCCCCGTCGAAGTGCCCGGGCTCGTGGCACCCGAAGGGCATCTCGCCCGGCTCCTCGAAGGTGACCGTGACCTCCTCGGTTTCGCCCGGCTCGATGGCGAGCGCCGCCAGCTGGCCCTCCACCTCCATCTCCTCGTGCTCCATGCCCTCGGCGCTCATCTCCTCGTGCGCCATCTGGACCATCTCGGGTCCGAGGACGAACTCGTGCACGGTCTCGCCCTCGTTGATCACGACGAACGTCACCGGCTCGCCCGCCGACACGGTCACGGAGCTCGGCTCGAACCGCAGGTCGTCGTGCGCAGAGATCTCGACCACGGCACCATCGGCGCCGGAGCCGTCGTCATCACCGCACCCGGCGAGCACGAGAGCGGACACGCCCACAGCCACAACCGCGATGGTTCGTACGCGCTTCACATCCCCCTCCTTCCATCTGAACGACAGGCGCGAGGAGGGATCAACGAAGCAACACGGTGGCCCGGATGGACTCCCGTTGAGGCGGCGGACGCGGCCCAGGGTCCGGCGTCGCCGCGCCCGCCACCCGCGAAATCGGGCTCGCCGAGGTGAGGGCTGGGGCGATCGTCCTGAAGTTGGTGACCACGACGGCGACCACGATCGCCAGGACGACGATGCACCCGCCGAGCATCCCGCTCGGATAGCCATGATCCATGGCGACGAGATGCCACAGGAGGGCGAAGGCGACCAGCGCGACGAGCGCCACGATGAGGACCGCGAGCAGAGGATGTCGCCGGATCGCCGCGGCCACCGGTTGCCGCACGACCACCAAGGCCATGTGCTCAACCTAGCATCGACCGACCGACGCCGGTCAACCCGGCCGCCGCTCGGTCCCACCGCCCCGTCGGCGGCTCGTCCGCGGGAGCGCCACCTCCATGCCGAGGGCCGACGGACCAACAACGCTTGTGCCTTTGGTGGACACGTCGCCTGCTGCTCTCCGAGCCGTCGCCCGGTGCTCGTCTGCGGACGCGGTGCCGATCCAGCGGTCCTCGACGCACCGGGACCATCGGCCTTCATCGGCGCCACGAGCCGCCGCCACACTCAGACTCGTGGAATCGTCAAGGGTTCTTGAATCGTCGACCACGGAGGCGCCGGCGTCGGCTCGGACGTTCGGCGCGCTCGCCGACCCGGCGCGCCTCACGATCCTCGGGGCGCTCCAGCGAGGGACGACGTGCGTTTGCGAGCTTGCCCCCAGCCTCGGCATGGCGCCGAACCTTCTCTCCTATCACCTCCGGATCCTTCGAGAGGCCGGACTGGTCCAGGGGACCAAGCGGGGGCGGCGGGTCGACTACCGGGTCCGCCCGGTCGCCCTGCAGGAGCTCGCGGTGGAGCTCGTCCGGCTCGCCGTGGGTGGCGACGAACGTGCGGACTGAGGCGGGACCGCATCGGGAGAGGCTGTCCGGCTCTCGGATCCTGCTGCCGGTCGTCGGCGGAGCGCTCCTCTGGCTCGGGCTCTACCGGGGCAACGGGCCGTTCTGGAACTGGCTCCTGTTCCATCCCCTCGGCCTGGACGCCGAGAGCCGGCTCGGCGAGACGATCCGGTTCTTCGTGTTCGACACGACGAAGATCCTGCTGCTGCTCGCCGGGATCATCTTCACGGTCACCATCCTCCGCTCGTTCCTGTCCGTCGAGCGGACCCGCCAGCTCCTGGGTGGCCGTCGGGAAGGTCTCGCCAACGTCGGGGCCGCGCTGCTCGGCGTGGCGACCCCCTTCTGCTCGTGCAGCGCCGTGCCGGCGTTCATCGGGTTCGTCTCGGCCGGGGTGCCGCTGGGAGTGACGCTGTCGTTCCTGATCGCGAGCCCGCTCGTGAACGAGGTGGCGGTCGTGCTGCTGTTCGGGATGTTCGGCTGGCGCATCGCGACGCTCTACGTGGCGGCGGGTCTGGTGATCGCGATCGTCGCGGGGTTCGTGCTCGGGCGACTCGGCCTGGAGCGATGGGTGGAGCCGTTCGTGTACGAGGTCCCGGCCGGTGCCGCGGCGAACGGTCCGCGGCCGGGCTGGCAGGAGCGGCTCGCGCTCGGCCGGGAGGAGGTCGGCACGATCATCCGCAAGGTCTTGCCCTACCTGCTCGTCGGCATCGGCATCGGCGCGGTGATCCACGGCTGGGTGCCGGAGAGCTTCTTCGAGCGGTACGCGGGACCGGGCAACCCCTTGGCCGTACCGTTCGCGGTCCTGCTCGGGGTCCCGCTGTACTCGAACGCCGCCGGGGTGCTCCCGCTCGTCGAGGCGCTGTACGCGAAGGGTCTGGGGATGGGAACGCTGCTCGCCTTCATGATGGCGGTGGTCGCGCTCTCGCTCCCCGAGATGATCCTGCTCCGGCGTGTCCTCAAGCCCAAGCTGATCGGTGCGTTCGTCGCCGTGGTGGCGACGGGCATCCTCGCGGTCGGCTACGTGTTCAACGCGATCCTGTGAAGGAGGAACGACCATGTCCGTCCACATCGAGGTCCTCGGCCCCGGGTGCGCCCGGTGCCAGACGCTCTACGAGAACGCCAAGGCCGCCGTCGAGGAGCTCGGCATCGAGGCTCGCGTGGACAAGATCGACGACGTCGCCGTGATGGTGATGCGAGGAGTCATGGAAAGCCCCGCGCTGATGGTCAACGGCAAGCTGGTCCTGGCAGGCCACCTGGCCACGCCCCACACGCTCGGCGAGATCATCACCGCCTCGATCCGAGATCTCCGGGTCCAGCGTGGCTGATCGCCCGTCCAACCGAGCTTGCGAGCGGATCCCGATCGTGCCTAGAGTCGGCTGCTCGATGCTTCAGCAGGACTGAACAGCCAGCGCTCCCACATCGATTGAATCGCACTCACGCAGGTCCGATGCTGAGCACCCGGACCCGCCGCGAGGGATCGCGATTGTAGAGCCGCATCGCCCAGCCGTACGCGACGAGCCCGATGAGCGCACACCACACGACGGCCGAAGGGGCACTGCTGCCGATGTGCGTCCCCATGAGCAATCCGCGGAGCGTCTCCATGATGGGTGTGAAGGGCTGATACTCGGCGAACCAGCCGAGGCCGGCCGGCATCGATTCGGTCGGGACGAAGCCGCTGCCGAGAAACGGCAGAAGCATCAACGGCATGGGCAAGTTGCTGGCGCTCTCCACGGTCTTCCCCACGAGGCCGAGCGCGACCGACAGCCAGGTGATCGCCAGCGTGACCATCAACAGCACCCCGCTCGCCGCGACCCACTCGATCAGGCCGGCGTTCGGTCGGAAGCCGATCGCCACCGCTATCGCGATGACGATCGCGAGCCCGAGCATCGTCTGGATCGTGCTGCTGAGGACATGTCCGGCCAGCACCGAGGCTCTCGCGATTCCCATCGTCCGGAAGCGGGCGATGATGCCTCCGGCCATGTCCATCGATACGGCGATCGCCGTCCCCTGCGCAACGCCGGCCACCCCCATCAAGATGATCCCGGGGACGACGTAGTCCACGTACGCGTCGCGACCGCCCGACAACGAACCGAGGCCCGTGCCGAGCGTTCCGCCGAACACGTACACGAACATCAGCAGGAAGACGATCGGGACGCCGACGACGAGCAGGGTCACGGATGGGTAGCGCATCGCGTGACGGAGGTTGCGTCGGAGCATCGTGATGGAGTCCCTGATGAGGTACGAGCGCCTACTCATTGGGGCCGATCTCCTTCGTCATCCGAGTGGCCCGTGAGGGCCAAGAACACGTCGTTGAGATCGGGCGTGTGGATGGAGAGACGTTCCACCCGGATCGACGCCCGATCGAGCCGATCGAGCAGCTCACGCAGCGTGGCCGCCTCGCCGTCACTCGGGACGTGCAGCGCAAGCCCGTCGTCGTCGCGCATCGACTCGGGGAGGATGCGGGCGGCCGCATCGAGCGTCGAGACATCAGCGAACGACAGAGCAACGTGGCCGCCGGGAACCAGCCGTTTCAGCTCCTCCGGCGCGCCTTCGACGATCACCCGTCCGTGGTCGAGCACCGCCACCCGATCGGCGAGCTGATCCGTCTCCTCCAGGTAGTGCGTCGTAAGGAAGATCGTGACGCCGCGGTCCACGAGGTCCCGGACGATCCGCCACACCGTTCGGCGGCTCCGCGGGTCGAGCCCTGTAGTGGGCTCGTCGAGGAAGATGATCTTCGGATCACCCATCAGGGTCATCGCGAGGTCGAGCCGGCGACGAAGCCCGCCTGAGTAGGTGGCGGCGGGCCTTCGGGCCTCCTCGACCAAGTCGAGCCGCTCGAGCAGGTCGGCCATGCGTCGTTTCCCCTCCGCCGCGTCGAGGTGACACAGCCTCGCCATGAGGGCCAGGTTCTCTTCTCCCGTGAGGACTCCGTCGACCGCGACGGACTGGCCGGTGACCCCGATGACCTTGCGCACGAACTCGGGCTCGCGCACGGGATCGAGGCCCGCGATGCGCACCTCACCGGCGTCGGCTCCGATCAGGGTCGACAGGATCTGCACGGTCGTGGTCTTGCCGGCGCCGTTGGGGCCGAGCAGGGCGAAGACGGTTCCCTCGGCGACGTCCAGGTCGATGCCGTCGAGCGCGACGGTGTCACCGAAGGACCTTCGCAGCCCGGTTGCTTCGATCGCGAGAGCTGAGGAGGTGGTCGTCATGGGAGGTCCTTTGCTGTGTCGCTCGCGAACGAGCGTTGGATGGTGATGTCGCCCATGGAGGTGTGCGCCTGGATCTCAACCGCGTCCTCGCCGGCTTCGGGGCGCTCGACGGGGTCCAGGTCGCTCTGAACGGCCCCGAGCTTGGTCTGGAGATCCAGCCAGGCCGCGATGCCGTCTCTGACACCCACCTCGACCGCCCCGAACGCGCTCTGGGCAACGACCGAACCGCGCGCGACCTCGCCCAGCCGGACAGCGCCGTTGGCGGTCTTCGCGGTAATGCCTGCGTGCGCCACGTCGATCGAGATCGCGCCGTTGGCCGCATTGACGCGCGCCTCGCCCACAACCTCGCCGATCCACGTATCGCCGTTGCGGTTCTTGATGACCGTCGGTCCGGCGACCCTGCCGATTCTCACGGCGCCGGCCGTCGTGATCTCGACGCTTCCGCCGACCGCATCGATGTCGACGGCGCCGACTCCGGCCGTGAGCTCGACGGAGGTAGCCTCCTCGATCTGGATGTCGCCGACCCCCGTGTGGAGCTGGCACCCGCCGATCCGGCCCGTGACCTGCCAGTCGGCGACTCCGGCCGAGCCACGAACGTGCGAGCCCGTCGGCAGCTCGACCCGCACGTCGACGGACTCATGACCGCCCCACGGGGTCCATTGCCGCCATCCCTTGGGCGCCTTGACCAGGAGCTTGCCGTTCGCGTACTCGACGCGGGTCTGCTCTGCGGCGGCCACGTCGGCCTTCTTCGAGGGATCGTTCGGGCGCACATCGACGGTCGTCTCGGCACGATCACTCGCGATGATCCGGATGTTGCCGAGGCCGAGCTCCAGGGTGAGGGAGATGGGATCGGCAGTGACGAAGGTTGGCATCGAACCCCTCCTTAGCGCGCCCAGCCCGTGTAGCGCCGTGTGCCCCGGGGTGCGGTTCGTTCGCGTCGACGGGCGGGGTCGGTTCTCTCAAGCGCGGCGGCCGTCGCGCGGACGAGCCAGGCGTTGACCGAGAGCCCCTCCCCCGCGGCCGCCAACTCCACCCGCGACTTCAGGTGTTCGGGCAGCCGGAGGTTGATCCGCGAGATCGTGGGTTCCTCCCCCTCGCCCGCCGCCGGTGGCCTCAACTCCGTCCCCGGCCAGCCGCTTGGTGGGACGTCTTCACCCTCGGCGGACTGCTCGACCGAGATCTCGGCCGGTGGGAGGTTCACGACGAACTCGGGCACACGACCGCGGAGCCGAAGCTCGACCGAGCCCGGCGCCAGCTCGAGCGTGATCTCTTGCGCCGCCGCGGCCAACGCATCCTGCAGTGCGAGCCGGATCGCGGCCTCGAGCGGCGCCATCAGACGTTCGGCGAGGGCGCGAGCATCCTCCCCACCGGCCCCAGCGGCGACCTCGGCCTGGCGCCTGATGGCTTCGACGAACGGATCGAGATTCATGGCACCATGATGGCATTATGCGTGGCATCATGTCAACGCCAAGACGGTGCCTCGGCGGCAAGTCCCTTCGTCTCCGCCTGTAGATCGGGGGGCCCCACCCGGCACGTGTTCAGGGCTCCTTGCCGCTCCACCAGGTCGGGTGTCGAGACCCTTCAAACCGCGAAGATCGCCACTTTGTCTCTTGGGGATTCTCGCTCGGGGTCTCATGTCGCCGCCGCAGGCCGTTCTCGCCAAGATCGGGTCGCACCAGACCCCGATGCGACCCACCCGCTGCTCACGCTGCCAGATCGACTCTCGCCCGCTTCGCAGCCGCGCCTGGCGGGAGGGCCGGGATTCGAACCCGGGAGCGAGTTGCCCCCCTAGCGGTTTTCAAGACCGATTGAGGCGGTGTCGCGACCAGGGACGATGAGTGCGAAAGGGTCTCTGACCTGCGGTTTCGCGTCTCATCGATTCCCCTTGATTCTCCTGGTTTCCCCGCCGATTGTGGCCCCAATGACCACCGGCCGCCCCGGCCAGGGATGCTTGGCGCCGCTGGTCGGCGAAGCAAGCCCGGCGGCATCGGTCTTGAGCGTCTGGCAATCAGTCCTCCCTGCCCTCGCAGGGCCCCGACGACAGGGGCCGTTCGTCCGCTTCTCGAGCGGGGTTTTCGGCATTAGGTTGGGGCGGGAGTGAGCGTTGCGTGCACGCGCGCGTGTCGATCTGTTGTCCAATCTCGCCCCGATCGAGCCCGCGTCGGTGCTCGCGGATCGACCGCAATCTGCGGATCGGTGTGGCGTTCACGCTCGCCGTGATCGTTGTGGACCGATCCGGCCGGTCGGATCCACCGAGGCGACCGACGATTGTCGGGTCGGCGTGAGCATCTGAGGAGGTGTTGGTTCATGCCACCGCACTGCGATGCCATGGATGGGCCGGTGGTGAAGGCCGCCACGAGGGCCCTCGAGGCCGAGAACGTGGACCTGGTCCTTCCGTTCGTGAAAGCAGACGGCGAGGAGGAGGTCAGGAAGGCCTTCGAGAAAGCGATTCGCGCGAGGAAGATCTCCGAGGCCCGGGAGGTCGCGGACCTGTACTTCCTCGACACGGTCGTGCGGGTACACCGGGCGGGGGAGGGCGCACCCTACACGGGCCTGAGGCCGGCGGGTCTCGACGTCGGCCCGGTGATCCCGGCCGCCGAGGAGGCCATCGAGATCGGCTCGGCCGACGAGCTCACCCGGACTCTTTCGGACTTCCTGGCGGACGAGGTCAAGCACCGGTTCGACGAAGTGATGGCGCTCCAGAAGCACGCCGAGGGCCCAGTCCCCGAGGCTCGAAGGTACGTCGAGGCCATGCTCGGGCTCCAGGTCTGGTCGCACAGGATCTATCTGGCGTTGAAGGCCGAGCCCCACGAGGGTCCCGCAGCTCATCACGAGGGCTGAGGCCATTAGAGCCGACGGAGATTGCGGGGGGCCGCGCCACCGGGGGTCACGGCTCGGCCGCTGCCCGTCGATCGATGCAGGACCGCTCACGGGCTCGCCTCAATCGCCGGAGCGCGGCGGGGCACGGCCTGGACGAAGGTCATCGCCCCCGGAAGCGCGCGCTCGATGTCGGCCCGGAGCCGGGAGAGGTCGTCCACCTGTCTCACCTCCAATCGCCCGGAACCAGCACCGTCAGGTAGACGAACCGCTGTCGCCCTGACTCGCGGGTCCGCACCGAGGCCAGGCTTGCCGCGTTCTTGCGCAGGATCGCCTACTCTGGCCGAACCCCGGTGGCCGAGCTGCTGCGGCGGATCCGCGAGGCGCCCGCGCCGACGCTCCGGGGAGAGGAGGATGAGGCCCGGGCGGCATGCGTCCTGGCTCTCGTCGACGCCATCGAGACCTGCCAGAGCCGGGTCCGGGAGCTCGAGGCCGAGGTGGTGGAGCGGCTCGAGGTCCACGCGGATGCGGCGATCTTCACGAGCCGTCCCAGAGCCGGCCGTGGCGTGCATGCTGCGTCGCTGCTGGCCGAGATCGGCGACGCGCGCGAGCGCTTCCCGAACGCGGAGTCGCTGATCGCGCTCGCTGGCACGGCACCGGTGACCCACGCCTCCGGCAAGCACCGCTCGGTGAACTTCCGGTGGGCGTGCGCAAGAAGCTGCGCCAGGCAGTCGTGGACTTCGCCGATGACTCGCGCCATGCCTCGCTTTGGGCCGCCGACATCCACCGACGCGCCGTGGCCCGAGGCTGCACCCAGCCCCACGCCGTTCGGATCCTGGCCCGCGCGTGGCTCCGCGTGATCTGGCGCTGTTGGCAGGATCGAGCGCCGTACGACGTCACGAAGCATCGAGGGGCGGTGATGCTCGTGGCCGCTTTAGGTTGACACAGGGAGACTCATCTGTCTCCTAGTAATGCGGAACAAGCGGGATATTCGAATCGATCAGATCTATATCAAGGCCCGGTCGCGGCGGAACGGGGAGGAAACACTCCGGTAGCCCCCCGGGCCATTTGCCGCTTGGGTCGCTTGGGTGGAGCTTCGTTTCCATTTCCCGTGCCTTGCGGGGAAGCACAGCTCCGGAATTCTTGAGTGCGCGACAGGCATCCAGGAATCCGTCGACCATGGACGGCTCGCTCATCACCGATTCCGTTGAGGTGTACCCGCAGAGCGTCGGAGCGTCGACGTTCGAACGATGTCGACGGGTGGTTCGGCGGCGCCCGGACGGGTAGCGATGCCCACGTGGAGCGGTTCGAGGAACGTGAGGCGTGGGTCGAGCAGATCGAGGCTCGCTTCGGCCCGATCGCGTCCGCGCTCGGTTTCCTGTTCGTGCTCGTGGTGATCGGCGAGAACCTCGCCACGCCGGGTTCGTCGCTCGCGACGGTGTTCCTCGTCATCGGATGGGCGATTTGGGCGATCTTCGTGGTCGAGTTCCTCGCACGTCTGGTCATCGCCCCGTCGACCGCCGCGTTCCTCAAGCGGAACTGGTGGCAGATCATCTTCCTGGTCCTGCCGTTCCTCCGCTTCATCGCGGCGCTCCGCGTCGCGAGGCTCGCCCGCGCAGGGCGCATCGTCGGGTCTGCGGTGCGCGGCACGCGGAGCGCGGGCCAGGTGCTGCGGAGCCGCATCGTGTGGCTTGGCGTGATCCACTCGATCGTCGTGCTCTCGACGAGCCAGCTGCTGTTCGAGTTCGCGGCCGACGGCCGTTCGTACGGCGACGTCCTGCATCGCGTCGCGCTGGCGGCCGTCTCCGGTGAGCCGCTCGGTCTGGACTCGGGCGTCGCCGACGTGATCGAGGTGGCACTCGCGCTGTACGCGGTCGTCGTGTTCGCGACGGCGGCCGGCGCGCTCGGCGCGTACTTCCTCGAACGCCGCACGACCGACGATCGGGAGGCGGCTACAGCATTTCCTGCCGATCCTCCTGGCCCTGCTGCGGCTGCCCCGAGCCGACGAGCTCCCGAACCCGTGACTCGGCGCCGGGCGGCGCCAAGACGCTGAGGACGTCGCCCCCGATCACGACGGTCGCGCGCTCGGGGAAGATGAGCTGCTCGCCGCGCTGGATGGCGATCACGTTGCCCGCCCTCGACCGATCGCGGCGATAGTCGGGGACGCGCTCGACCCCCACGCGTACGGCCGCCGCTCCGATGACTCGGCCGCGGCACCTGACGTTACTCGATCGCTTCGTCGGTGCGCGGCGTCGATCCCGCGGCGCGTTCGCTCGCCCGGATCGCGGCCCGCTTGTTCGCCGGCTCCTCGGCCCGGGTGTGCAGCAGGTTCTCGACGGTCACGACGCCCGGAACCCCACGGACGCGCTCCTCGACCTGGTCGATCAGCCGACGCTCGGCGAGCTCGCCGCGCAGCGTCACGACCCCGTCCACCGCGTCCACGTTGATTTCGATCACGTTCACCGGTCTGGTGTTCTCGATCACGGTGCTCGTCCTGCAGCTCGCGAGTCAGCAGTACACGCCGAGGGTGCTGCGCACCTTCACGCAGGATCGCATCAGCAAGGTCGCCCTCGGCCTGTTCGTCGCGACGTTCGCCCACTCCGTCGCCGTCCTCTGGCGCGTCGGCCCGGGGGAACTCCCCGCGCTCTCGATCGGCGTCGCGATCGCGTTCGTCCTGGCGAGCATCGGGGTCTTCGTTCAGTACATCAGCCACGTGACGAACGCGATCCAGGTCTCGTCGATTATCAACCGCGTGGCGGAGGAGGCGCGCGACGCGATCGACGACGTCTTCCGCGACGAGTCCGATCGCGGGGATGCCGAGCGGGTCACGTCTGCGGAGCTCGGGCGCGCTTCCGAGATGATCGACGCGCCCAGGCCCGGCATTATCCAGCACGTCAACGTCGACCGGCTCGTGCGCGTCGCCGCCGAGGCGGGCGTCGTGTTGGTGGTCCGGAGCGCGATCGGAGACTTCGTCGCGAAGGGCGCCGCGCTCGTGACGGCGCACGGCGGCGAGCTCGACGACGATGCCCGGGAACGCGTCCTGGGGTCCGTATCGATCGGCAGGCAGCGGACCGGAGCCGCGGACGTCGCGTTCTCGCTGCGTTCGCTCGTCGACATCGCCCAGCGCGCGCTCTCGCCGTCGTTGAACGACCCGACGACCGCCGTTCAGGCGATCGACCACGTTCACGATCTTCTGCGGCGCATCGTCGCGCGTCCGTGGCCTTCGGCGAACCGCCGGGACGAGGACGGCAACGTCCGCCTCGTCCTGCCGGAAGCGTCGTGGGACGACTACGTCACGCTCGCCGTGACCGAGATCCGGCGATCGGGCCGGGATTCGATCCAGGTCCTGCGCCGGCTCCGCGCGATGTTGGAGGATCTGCGCGACGTCGCGCCGCTCGGTCGAAGGGCTCCGATGGAACGCGAGCTCCGGCTGATCGATGCGAACGCCGCCGACATCGACCCGAGCTGGGACGCCGGGCTCGCCCGACGCGCGGACATGCAGGGGATCGGCGGACCGTGATCGGGGGGAGGAAGACACCGTGTGTCTCGCCAGCTCACCGCGGGCCCGTTCACCTTGATTCTGCCCGCTGGCACCGACATCGACCCTTCATGATGGACCTTGAACCCCCGTGGCTCAAAGCTGCCAGTCAGGTCGGAGGAAGGCGCGATCCATGGGTGGACGGTCTTTCAACGCGCATGAGGGGACTGGCGGCGAGCACGTTCGGTTGGCCGCCGGCTCGACGTGGCCAGCCATGGCTCCTGGGGCCGCACCCGCCACACCCAAAGAGATCACCGCTTAGACGCCACGATTCCGCGAGGTGTGGCCCCAATGTGGCCCACGCCCGCACCTGCGGGGAGCTTGCCGCCTCGTTGGACGTGCGAAACGGCAGGTAGGTCGCGGGAGGACTGGGATTCGAACCCAGGAGCGGGTTGCCCCGCTAGCGGTTTTCAAGACCGTTTGAGGGACCTTCGCGACCAGGGACGATGATGGCGCCATGGCCTGTGACCTGCGGTTTCCCGTCTCTTCGGATCCCTTCGATTCCCCTAGTTTCCCTGCCAATTGTGGCCCCAATGTGGCCCCACACGACCCGATTTGACATCGCACCCGTGGCTCGGACATGTCGCCTCGACGGCGTTCTTGGTGCTGGAAGTGATTCGGGTCGCAGGAGGACACCCCCGTCCACACGTAGGCTGCGGTTGATGCAAGATCAGATCACACGCCTGCGGGAGCAACCTGAGCAGCTTCGGCCGCCAGCAACGGCTGAGGAACTCAGCACCCTTGGACGTGTCCTCGGCGTTGAGCAGCTCCCAGGTGCCGTTCTGTCGCTCTACGCGGATCACGGAGGGATGGACCCGGCGCAGACTTACTTGCCGATGCGACTCCTGAGTCCGGCTGAGACCGCGGATGCCATCAGGCGTGAGTTTGGCGTCCCTTTCGAGGATCGGGAGCTTGGAGTCTTCTGGTCCGACGACAATGGCAACGGCGCTGGCGTGTTCCCGGTGGGTGCGTTGCGTGATCGCGTCTTCGTAATCGACCACGAGGAGCCCAGTCCCGAACCGCGCTGGACAAGTGCTGAGTCGTTCTACGATGCGCTGCTCGATGCCCGCGATCGGGAGCAGCTCTGGTGGGGGGACATGAGGACCGACTACCCGCGGCGTCCCGATAGACAGTACCCGCCCGACGACGACGACCTTGCCGATGACTTTTTCGCTATTCACGAACGCGATCCGAGCAGTCCCGCAGGGAGAACCGCGGGTTTTCGTGCCTTGACCCTAAGCGTGCCGCATGTGCACGACCAACGGGTACTGACTTTGCTCGACTCGGACGACATGTGGATACAGGAGCGAGCAGTCGAAATCCTTGGTGTGTGGGGGAATCCTGATGACGGTTGGGGACGACCGGAGGTTGTCGAACCTCTCGTGAACATGGCTCGCCGAGGTTCACACAACGGGCGACTGGCCGGGATGGCCGCGCTGCGGAGGATCGATACGCCAGCGGCGAGGTCCGTCCGTCTGCAACTCCGCCGTGAGTTCGGACCAATCGACGGCCACATGCTGGGTAGCGACCTCGACGACGAAGGTGGCACCTCGTAGGACAACGTCGCTGCCTCAGGAAGAAACCCAGTCTGGTGATCTGGCTCGGTCCGCTCCTGGTCGTCGCCTGAGGCGACGAGCGCCGACGGCGTGATCGCCGAAGCCCTGTTCTTCTCGTTCATGGCGCTGGTCACCTTCGGAGGCGCGTACGTGGTTCTGGCGTACGTGAACCAGGCGGCCGTTCTGCGCTTCGGGTGGCTGGGGCGCTTCATGCGCCACGGGAGATCTTCCCGGCACGTACGCTGACCGCTCCGCCTTCGCATACCAGTCGATTCGGGATCCGTTCGCCCGATGTTCCCTTCCCGGTCTCTGGGTGGTTGCATCCCCGCCTCCGCCGAGGCCTGCACCTCCCCGAACGTGCAGGCCGGCCCCCCTTCTCCGGTAACCCGTGAGCTGAGAACATGCGGGCCATGTCGGCCGACGCCGCCACTGTGGCTCCATCTCGACGGCTCTGGCTCGCCCGGGTCCTGCTGGGGGTCACCATCGTCGGGTTCCTCGGCGCCGTCGTGGTTGCGACGATGGACGGCGGGCTGACCGGGGAGGAAATCAACGGCGATGTCGTCTTCTCGATCGTCTTTCTGACGTTCCCGGTCGTCGGATACGTCGTGGCATCCCGACGCCCGGACAACAACGTCGGCTGGCTGATGCTGGGGATGGGGGCCTACCTCGGCGCCTTCGCGCTCCTGGGCACGTACGGCACCTATGCGATCCACGGAGGCCCCGGCGGGCGGGACCTCGGGCTGATCCTAGAGGCGCTCGAACAGCCGTCGTGGCTGCCGATCGTGGTCCCGCCCGCGACCTTCCTGCTCCTGCTGTTCCCCGACGGCCACCTGCCGTCTCCGCGGTGGCGGTGGTTCGCGTGGGGGCTCGGCGTGGCCCTTGTCCTGATCTACCTCGTGATCCTATTCACGCCAGGGCCCATCGAGGGCGGGACGCTGCCACGGGCGTCCAATCCCCTCGGTCTCGAGCCGCTCCGTCCGGTCCTGGAGCCCGCGCTCATCCTGCTCGTGGCCATCCCGATCGGGGCGATCGGCTCGCTGCTGAGCCTCGTGCTGCGCTACCGGCGGGCCGGTGGCGTCGAGCGTCTGCAGCTGCGGTGGCTGGTCTCGGCCGCCGCGTTCGTCGCTCTCTTCTACTCGCTCGTCTTCGTGCTCTCCGCCAACGCCGATTGGGGAGGCGCCGGGGCAGCGGGCTGGAAGCCCCTGCTGCAGGACCTTGCCGTGTTCTCGTTCGCCCTCATCCCCATCGCGATCGGCGTGGGGATCCTGCGGCACCGGCTGCTCGACATCGACGTCGTGATCAACCGGGCCGTGCTGTTCGGCGCGCTCGCGGTGTTCATCACGCTCGTGTACGTGGCGATCGTGGTCGGCGTGGGCGCGCTGGTAGGAAGTCAGTCGAACCCCGTCCTGTCGGCCGCAGCGGCGGCGGTCGTGGCGCTCGCGTTCCAGCCGGCCCGGCGCCGGGCGCAGCGGATCGCCGACCGGTTGGTGTACGGCAAGCGCGCCACGCCGTACGAGGTGCTGTCGGAGTTCTCCGACCGGCTCGGCAACACTTACGCGAACGAGGAGCTCCTGCCGAGGATGGCCCGTGCCCTCGGCGAGGGCACGGGCGCGGCGCGCGCCGACGTGTGGGTACGCGCCGGGAACGAGCTGCGGCCGGAGGCCACGTGGCCGCTAGACGTGCCGCCGCTCGCGCCTCGGGATTCGTCCTCGGTGGAGAGCGCGGTGTCAGCCTCGTCGATGTTCGAGCCGGTCCGCCACCACGGCGAGCTGCTCGGCGGGCTGTCGATCGAGAAGCGGCCTGGGGAGTCGATGACCGCGACGGAGGAGAAGCTGGTCCGTGACCTCGCCGCGCAGGCGGGGCTCGTGATGCGCAACGTCGGGCTCACGGAGGACCTGCTGGACACGATCGAGCAGCTCCGCACCTCGCGTCAGCGGCTGGTTACGGCTCAAGACGAGGAACGGCGCAAGCTCGAGCGCAACCTGCACGACGGCGCGCAGCAGCAGGTCGTGGCGATCACGGTCAAGCTCCGGGTGTTCGAGCAGCTCGTCGAGCGGGATCCCGCGAAGGCTCGCACGCTCGCCGCCCAGCTGCAGGGGGAGGCGGCGGAGGCGCTCGAGGAGCTGCGGGACCTCGCGCGCGGGATCTACCCGCCGCTGCTGGCCGACAAGGGGCTGGTGGCGGCCCTCGAGTCCCAGGCCCGCAAGTCGGCGGTGCCGGTCACGATCGAGGGCGCCGGGATCGGGCGGTACGCGCGCGAGGCCGAGGCCGCCGTGTACTTCTCCTGCCTCGAGGCCCTGCAGAACGTCGCGAAATACGCGGAGGCGACGCGCGCCACCGTCACGCTCTCCGACGGGAACGGCCGCCTCCGGTTCGAGGTGACCGACGACGGGGTGGGGTTCGACCCGGGCAGCTCGTCGTACGGCACCGGCCTGCAGGGGATCGCCGACCGGCTCGCCGCCCTCGGTGGGGAGGTCGACATCAGGTCGGCGCCCGGTGCCGGAACGACGGTGGCGGGAGCGCTGCCGGTCGGAGATCAGGCCGGATAGCTGCAGCTACGGCGGGTGAACGAGGTCGATGTCGTGGGCGGCCGACTCGATGGTGATCCCGCACAACAAACCCGGCGTCGCTGCGCGAGGCCGAGTTGCCAGAGACGCCAAGACGAACATGACGAAGCCCGTCTGCAGCATCCTGCGGCGACCGAAAGAGTCGGCAAGCCGTCTACCGAGCAGCAGGAACCCGCCGGGCACGGTCGCGTAAGCCGTAACGATGTAGTTCGGACTGTGGCGGACATGTCGAGGGCGCGCCTGGATGGACGGCAGGGCGAAGGTCACGATCGACACCTCCGGGCCTGGAGGCGACGGAAGCCACCCTGCAACTGGCGAACGACGTCATCACCAGCTCGCGTGCCGAGCCGGCCGCCTGATCGTGTCGATCAAGGTGCTGTGATGGGGCTACGAGGCCGGAACCGAGCATGGGACGTTGACTTTCGGAGCTGGGCGAGCCTGAGGACGTAAGGTGTCGTCGCACGTCACCAAGAGTCTTCCATCCCCACCCAATCGCGGAATTCTTCCTTGCCACCACGGATGGCCCAGTCACTGTCGATCGTGAGCCGGGAGCTGATGCCGCCCCGCGGGCGAGTCTCGAGAGTCAATCGCAGTCGAACCGGCTCGTAGACACTCATGAAATGCTCGTACACGACGTCCAGGAATCGCTCATATGAAACGACGACGTTCCGCCACTGATATAGGTATTCCTTCAGAGACCGAAGCTCGATGACCGAGTCCTGCGGATACATCGTGATGAACAACGTGGCGAAATCGGGTTGGTCGCTGACACCGAGGAACGTGACCTCGGGAGCTTTGTGCTTCAACTCGATTGCGCCACCCGAGTGGGGCAGGGCTCTCAACGTATCGCTGCGGACGGTCTCGAATGGCTTCACGGGTGCCTCACAGTAGCAAGTCGGCGTGCCAAGGCTACTGAAGTCGCTGGCTTCGGTCTTGGGCCCAGATACATGCGGCAAGGGCGGTGCCGCTCCCTCTTCGCCAGCGTGTCATCGTCAGTTGCCCATCCGACGGCCGCTGCCGAGGACGAGGATGCCCGATGCTCGGCGCATCTGGGGTTGGTTCGCGCGTCGCGCACTATTGGTCCCGGAGAGCCTGCTCGTTGCGGTTGCCGTTCCCATCAGGGCCAGGAACAGCGGGAGGGTGCACCCAAGCGAGGCGGCGCCGTAGGCCAATCCGAAGGCCGCGTACCCACGCAGCCCGGTGACGCCTGCGCGCCTACCGACCCGAGCAGCCAGCCGCTGAGGAAGACTCGAGGCGATGTGCCGCCCGGAGAGGTATAGCCCTCCCGTGACGATCAGCAACAAGCCGACCCCGAGCCCGATCCAGGGCAGAGATTCGGACGATGGGTGCGGACCCCACTTCGAAGACCGCCCCCCACGGCTCCTAAGCACCCCACTGGTGGGGGCATCGTTTGACCTTGTGCCCGGACCTGCACGGGCACGGGTCGTTCCGCCCCGGGATTCTGAGTTTCCTCCAGTAAGACTCGCGCGCCATCGAGGGTGCCTCCGTGGTAAGGGCCAAGTCATCAATGGTCCGAAGCATGGCGTCGAGACATCTCTGCAGCACCCTGAGAGCCACAGCCGCTCCTCGCGCCGTGGCGGTCTGCACGGTGAGCTGAGCATGGATCTCGTGTCCGTCTTCAACGTGGATGGATCGGCCAGCGAACCCCGTGATCCAGTGAGTTCGAGTCCGATGCACGAGAGGGGGCGCGCTCAACGCGAATGTGTTGCCGATTGATGGGTGGACCGTGTTACAGAGCCACTGGTAGTCGCGCAGCAAGTCGTCTGAAGTGGCTCTTCCCAGCTTCTCAACGTGACCCAGGACATTTGAACGACTCACGCGACCCCAAAGCCGCTTGAGCTCGGGTGCGCGCTCGTCGAACTTGGATCCCCAGGTCAGTTCGTTGAGAACTCGCATGAGACGGGAGCGTCGGCCAAACGCTTCTGCATCAGACGAAGGCGATCCCGCGCGCTTGATCTCATCCCAGGCCTCAACCACCTTCTGCCCGTCGACCCAGAAGGCGGCCGCCGTCTCGACGAGAGGTCTGACGCACGCCGCCGCGGCAATTGCGTCCTTCG
>DASUTU010000059.1:0-22737 GCA_036374435.1 Actinomycetota bacterium
GGGAGGCCGGCAGGCGGTTCATCTCCAGGCGCTTGAGGATCCGCCACACGCCGGAGGTGCTCACCTCCAAGATCGTGGTAGCGCTTCAGGTACATCGAGATCTTCGCCGGTCCGAAGTGGTAGGTCTTGCGCAGGTGAACGGTCTTTCCCCCTGTCTCGAGAGAACCCGATGTGTACACGATGTCCGTCAGTTCCAGAGACGATTCTCGGACGAGTCCTCGATTGCCGCATGGAACCGGGACGACCTGCGTGCGCGTCTCTGCCCCACAGCCTGACTTGGCACTTGTAACGGACGTGCCCTCGGAGGGCGGCAGCATAGCCATTGAGGCGGTCAAGGGGAGGCCTTTCCCCGACGTCCTGGAGGGAACGTCAGTGGGAATGGATTCAACGGCACGGAGTGAGCGACCGAGAGGCGCCCCAGCCTATAGTTGCCAAGGATGAATGGAGGCGACATGCTCGCAGTTCTCGGGATGCTCGCGGCGAAGGGCGGCGGCAACACTGACACCATCTTGTGGATCATCGCTGCCGTGCTTGTGATGGCCGGCATCGTGGCTCTCGTCAGAGGGTCGGTCCTCGTCGGGATCGCCCTCATCATCATTGGACTCCTCGTGGGACCGGGTGGGGTGAGCATCATCGACTAGCCCAGGAAGGCCCAAGAAGAATTCCCAATGGGGCAAGTTCAGCCAGCGGAGGGAAGGGAGCGGCAGATGGACAACCCGGTTCTTTGGGTGGTTGTCGGCGTGGTGGGGGTTCTTCTCCTCGTGTTTCTGTTTCGCGGCCTCGGCGGCAGACGAGGTTCGCGCGGCCGTGGAGGACTTCGCCGCCGGTGGACCTTCCGCCGCTAGGTTGGCGTGACCCCCCAGGGTTGGTTCTCTACAGCGACCCGTGCTGACGGTATTCGGGGCGGTCGTGGCACGACCGGGCCAAGTCGATACGCCGATTGTCGCAGCTCATCGCATCTCGTAGCCACGCGCCCTGATCCGCGCATCGGGCTGGCGGAAGCGTCGATCAGATGCACCAGAAGGCATCCGAGGTGAGCTGAAACACGGTCACGTCTTCCGGGATCGCCAGGCGCGTCGTGCCCGAGCGCTCCACGCGGCCCACGGCGCTCCGGTCTGGTGTGCGAGCGCGTCGCCCCGGGTAGCGTCCCGCCGATGAACGACGAGGAGCAAGAGAAAGAGCGGCTCAATCGTAAGCTGATCGAGCTCTTGAACGAGCTGCGCATCGCCATTCCCGGTGTGCAGGTCCTGTTCGCCTTCCTCTTGATCCTACCCTTCAACAGCGGTTTCGTGGAGGCGGACGATCTCGACCGAGCCGTGTACGCGGGTTCGCTGAGTTGCGCAGCTGTCGCATCGGCGCTGCTGATCGGGCCAGCGGCTTACCACCGACACCGCTTCCGACGACTGGAGGAAGAGACGGCGTCCGACAAGAAGGAGATGATCATCACCCAGGATCATCTGGCCGCCGGCGGTATCCTGTTGCTCGCGCTCGCCATGGCAGGCTCGGTCTTCATGGTGTTCGGCGTTCTTGTTTGGGACGGTCACCGCGACGATCGTCGCCGGAAGTCTCGTCTTCACCTACGCGTGGTTCTGGTACGCGCTCCTGGTGTCGCGACGGATCCGTAGCTCTCGTTCGCGCCGCTGACCGTCGCTCTTCCCGAGTGAAGTCGCGGTTCTCAGCTCCGTGAACATGGCGCTCGAGGCCGTGGCGTCGGCGGGTACCACGACGGGCCGGATTCCGTGTCGCCTTCGGCACCAGGTCCAGGTTCAACTCGCGAGTGACGTCGCCCACCGTGACCTGGACGACCACGTTCTCGGCGCTGGTCCCGCCGACGTTCGTGACGGTGATCTCCAGTGGCCGCCCGCCCGCATCCGTTGCCCCGACCTGTTACAACGGCCTGGGTTTCGCGATCGGGGGTTGCCTAATGGACATGACGAGCAAAGAGCAGGGCGTCGGCGCGGCGTGGCGAGCGGTCCGCCGGCGGGGTGGGGGTGAGCTCGCGAGATCCTCCGTGAAGCGGTTCCGGGAGGCCGACGGCACGAGTCACGTCCGGGCGCTTGCGTACCAGTCGATTTTCGTGCTGCTCTCCGGCTTCATCGGGCTGGTGGGCTTGGCCAGCGCGTTCGACCTGCCGCGGGTCCGAGGCATCGTGGAGCAAATGGCCGACACGCTTTCTCCTGGGCCGTCCGGCCGGCTGTTGCGAGAGGCGGCACGTCAGGGCGCCAACGGCGGGACGACCGCGATGGTCCTCGGGCTGCTGGCCGCGTTGTTAGCTGGCACGTTGGCGATGGCGCAGGTCGAGCGATCCGCCAACCGGCTCGCCGGCGGGTCCGAGGACCGACCCCCTGCGAGGCGCTACGGCGTCGCGTTCGTGCTCGCTCTGTCCGCAGGGGTGCTTCTAGCGGCCGGGGGGCTCGCGCTGGCCGGCGGCCAGGCGATCTCCGAAGGCCTCGGCTGGGAGGGTACGGCACTCACGGTCTGGACCGTAATGCGGTGGCCGCTGGGGGTTGCGGTGGCTGCTGTCGGCATCTACCTCCTGTTCCGAACGGCGCCGCGAGAGCGCATCGGCTCTCCCGCGGCGCTCGCCGCGGGAGCGGCGGCGGCGGTCGTACTGTGGTTCCTGTTCAACCTCGCCCTCGGTCTGTACTTCTCGCTGAGCAGCAACGCTGCATACGGGCCGTTGCTCGCGGTCATCGCGCTCCTCCTGTGGTCCTCCCTCTCGTCGCTGGCCATGCACATGGGGCTCGCGGTTACGGCCGAGCTGGCGATCAGGGAGTCGCGATCGGAGGGCCTCGTGCGCGCCGACACGGAAACCGAGCCCGGGCCGAGCGCGTCGAGCACTCTGTAGCAATGCGCATATCCCGACGCGTTATCCCGCTCCCATCCCTATCAGCGCGATCGGCGGATTGCTCGCGATTGTGACAACTGTTGCAGGCTCCCGTCAGCGGGAGGTGATGGCCAAGTCGAACGGCGCCCCGAAAAAGGCCAAGCGGGCGGTCGTGACCGTCGTCCAGGGGGCGGGGGACGTCGTGAACGCGAGCCGCACCGCGGTGACCGACATCGTCCTGAGCACGCTGACGGATGCCGGCGAGGTCACCGGCACAGCCCTCGGCGAGTCACGGATGCCGTCCGGAGAGCCTTCAGGGCAACAGGAGGTCGGCGCGAGGCGGAGCGGCTGCCCGGGCCGTCGTATCCGGGGCCGAGGAGGCAGTGGGCCAGGTCGGCGGGGCGTTACCAAGGTCGCCCGGGGGGCCGCCGAGCAGGCCTTGGAGACCGTCGTAGAGGTCTCACCCGACGCGGTCGGAGCAGTGAAGAGGGGCTCATGTCGGAGGTCTCCCTCCCGGGGACGTCAAACGCTCCGTCATCGAGGCGGGGAGAAGAAGAAGTAGAAGCCGTGAGGCCGGCATCTGTGGGCGAAGTGCTTCGCCCGGGCTCCTTTGGCCGGCGTTCGAGCGTACCGCCTAGCCGTCCGTCCTCCGGTGCACCTTGCCAAGTGCCGTGACTCGGGGGCTACTGTCCCTGTTGGCCGGGAGCTCGCGCGGGCTTGTTCGCGGAGAGCGGAGGAGTTCCTGAAGAACCTTCCCGAGGGAGTTCGAATACTGTCCGGTCACCTCCACGAGCGCTCAGTCCCAGAGCCTGAGCGTTGTTGGGGGTGCCGCCAGGCGATCGACCGCGCCTTGCTCGGTGGCGGATATCCGGATATCCTCCGGCCGTGAGCAAGATCCTCGTCTCGGTCGACGACAAGCTGCTCGCCAGGATCGACCGCGCTGCAAAGTCAGCGGGGCTGAGTCGCAGTGCCTACCTGGCTCGGTTGGCGGCGCGCGACCTGGGCGCGAATCGGGGACCCGGTGCGGGCCGGCAGGCGCGTCGTGCCATCGCTCGCCTCGAGCGACTGTTCGACGCCCGGCCGGCCGAGGAGGAAGCAACGGCCGCGGTGCGGGCGGAGCGGGACTCTCGTTGACCGAGGTCGTGCTCGACGCCTCGGTGGTCCTCAAGTGGTTCGCCGCCGAGCAGCGCGGATCCGTCGAGGCTCGCGGACTTCGAAGCGAGTACGAGGCCGGTCGTTTGTTCGTCGCGGTGCCGTCTCTCATGTACCTCGAGCTCCTGAACGTGGCAGGGCGGCGGTGGAGATGGGATGAGGAAGGCCTCCTCGAATTCGCTGGAGCACTCGATGACCTCCTGTTCGAGATCGGGCATCCGGAGCTGCACTCCGTTGCCACTTGGGTGGCCCGCGGTCTCACCGCGAACGACGCGGTCTATGTGGCGCTGGCAGAGGAGCGGGGCGTGCCTCTCGTCACCGATGACGAGACGATCCTCGCGCTCGCCGGCGAGATCATCCGTCCGCTCGCTGGAGAGTCGCCCTCAGCCAGCTGAGGAGGTGGTTCGTCCCGTGCACGTGGCAGTTCTCGAGATGGTCCCGTGAGCACTCGGCCGCAGTTCGACGTGGTGACCGGCGCCTTCGGATACACGGGCCGCTACGTCGCCGCACGCCTGCTGGATTCCGGGGCGAACGTGAAGACACTCACCGGCCACCCGGACCGCCCGAACCTGTTCGGCGATCGTGTCGCCGTGGCCCCGCTCGACTTCGGCGACCCTCGCGAGCTCGCCGGACACCTTCGGGGGGCGAGGACCTTGTACAACACCTACTGGGTTCGGTTCCCCCACGGCGAGGTCACCTTCGAACGCGCGGTCGCGAACAGCGAGGTCTTGATCCGGGCCGCCGGCAACGCTGGGGTGCGACGGATCGTCCACGTGAGCATCACGAACCCGTCGCTCGACTCGCCGTTCGCGTACTTCCGAGGGAAGGCTCGCGTGGAGGAGTTGATCCGGGGTTCGGGGCTCGGATTCGCGATCGTGCGGCCGACGGTGGTCTTCGGCAGGGAGGACATCCTGATCAACAACCTCGCCTACCTCCTGCGACGGATCCCCATCTTCGGGATCGCCGGCTCGGGTTCGTACCGGGTCCGGCCGGTCTCCGTGGAGGACGTGGCCGACCTGTGCGTTCGCTCCGGCCGTGCCGGGACCGACGAGGTGATCGATGCGGTCGGACCGGAGACGTTCACGTTCCAGGAGCTCGTTCGCCTGATCGCTCGGACGATCGGAGTGCGCCGGCTCTTCGTCCATGTCCCGCCCGCGATGGCGCTCGCAGCCGCGTCGACCATCGGCCGGATGGTCGGCGACGTCCTCGTGACGAGGGAGGAGCTCGATGGCCTCATGGCCGAGCTCGTCACGACCGACGGTCCGGCGACCGGAACGAGGCGTCTCACCGAGTGGCTGGCGCAGAACGCGTCGGTCGTCGGACGACGGTACGCCTCGGAGATCGGTCGCCATTACCGAGCTCGCGACTGAGGCCCGGGCCTGGCGTCAGTCGCGGTGCGCGATGCTCGCGATGTCCGCCTCGTTACCCGCGGCGTCGGCCAGCGTCCACCAGGCGGGGGCGAAGTCGTCTCGCACCATGCGGCCGCCGGCGGCGAGGACCGCCCGGACGCGCGCCTCGGCTTGCTCGGCCGGCACCCAGATCGCGACGTGGATCGCCCCGAGCCCGCCGGGGCGTGGCTCGTCCATCGCCTCGAACCAGAACGCCGGACCGCGGTCACGAGGATCGACGAGATCTTCGTCCGGGCTGTCGGGACGGTGCTCGTAGCCGAGCGCGGCCTGCCAGAACGGCATCACCGCGGCGGCATCCGGCGCCCCCGGGATGACGAGCACGCTCTGGACCACTGACGGGTCGGCCCTCAGGCCCAGGTCCCTCGCCACCGCGGAGATCCGCCGCGCGACCAGGACGTCGCGCTGGGTCATGCCGTAGTAGTCGTCCTCGACCGTGATCAGCCGGACGGTCACGCCGTCGTGTCGGACGTCGACCGCCGGTGGGTGGTCCTCGACGCCGTCGAGCTGGCCGATCGCCTTCACCAGCTCGGCGCTCTCGGCGAACGACTCGGTGGGGAAGAAGGAGCAGGCCCCGTCTCCGATGACGCGCCAGTCCTCGACGCCTTCGGCCTCCTGGAACTGCGTCGGGCCGATGCGCTCGGTCATGCGGGGCACCATACCGAAACCGGGTGTCCCGTCCCTGAGGGCTAGGAGGCCAGACCCACCGTCGGGGATCGACCGCCGCGAGCGCCCGCAAGACCTCGTCGCCGGCCGCGTGGCCGCGGCTGTCGTTGAGGTCCTTGAAGTTGTCGAGGTCGATCTCGACGATCGCGTGGCAGATTCCGATCCACACGAAGACGACCACGAAGTAGGTTGCGAACGTGGCGTCTTCGCTGCTGCCGGTGACGTAGGTCGCGGCCAGCAGCAGGAACGCCAGGGGCGGCAGCCAGAGGCTCCGTGAGCGCCGCCACCGGTCCCATGGGGCCACCCAGGCCCAGACGCCGACCCCGATCGCCGAGACACCGACGATGAACTCGCCGACGCGATTCACGCCCTCCTGGATCGGGAGCAGTGCGGTGACCACCGAAACGAGCCCGGACACGACGAACAGCAGGGCGGCCATCCGCCCCACGACGCGGTTGGTGATCGAGTGGGCCACGACCCCCCTCCGGTGGGTATCGGAATCCGGATCGGCCGAAGGGGGGCCGGGCTTGAACCGTCACCGTTCGGTCCGGCGGAGCATCGCGAGCCGCTGCTCGTAGTCCTCCAGGGAGATCTCGCCGCGGGCGTATCGTTCGGCGAGGGCCGACTCCGCCGGCCGCTCCCGGTGCCAGCCGGGGCGGCTCCGGCGGAACCACACCGCCGCGATCACGAACACGGTGAGCCAGAACAGCGGGAACAGCAGGAACCACGGGCCGCCGCCCCATCCCGTCCAGTGCGCGAACATGCGACCACCTCCTCGTTCGTCCCCTTCATCGTGGGGGACGGGTCACCCGGCGGCATCGGACGGGGGGAGGCTCTCGCCGTACTCCCGTCGGCGCAGGAGGGCTCAGTCGAGCCAGCCCGGGCGGACCAGGCCGGCTTCGTACGCGAACACGACGAGCTGGGCCCGGTCGCGGGCCCCGAGCTTGCCCATGGCGCGGCTGACGTGGGTCTTGGCCGTGGCCGGGCTGAGGAAGAGCCGCCCGGCGATCTCTTCGTTCGACAGCCCCTCGGCCACCAGCGCCATCACCTCACGCTCGCGATCCGTGAGCTCGGCGAGCGACGGCGTGGCCGAGGGTTCCCGGGCCCGGGTGGCGTATTCCTCGATCAGACGCCGCGTGACGCCGGGGGAGAGCAGGGCGTCGCCGGCGGCCACCGCCCGGACCGCCCGGATCAGGTCGGCCGGTTCGGTGTCTTTCACCAGGAAGCCGCTCGCGCCCGCCTTGAGCGACTCGAAGACGTATTCGTCCAGTTCGAACGTGGTCAGGATCACGATCCGAACCTCGGCGAGCTCGGCGTCGCCGGCGATGGCGCGGGTGGCCGCCAAGCCGTCGAGCCCGGGCATCCGCACGTCCATGAGGATCACGTCGGGGATCAGCGTGCGTGCCAGCTCGATCGCCTCGTTGCCGTCGCCGGCCTGGCCGACCACCACGATCCCGTCCTGGGCCTCGAGCAGGGCCCGGAAGCCGGCACGGACCAGGGCCTGGTCGTCGGCCAGGAGCACCCGCACCGCCGTTGGCGGCTCGTCCCGCTCGTTCATGCCGGCGAGGGGTCGGCCACGGTGAACAGGCGCCACGGCTCCGGCACCCCCTTCAGCCGGCGAACGCCGAGCTCGGCGAACGTGATCCCGGAGCCGGCCACCAGGTCCCGGACCGTGCTCGAGACCACCACCTCGCCGGGCCGGGCCTCGCCCGCCACCCTCGAGCCGATGTGGGCGGCGATCCCTCCGACGTCGGCCCCCCGGAGCTCCACCTCGCCGGCGTGCAGGCCGATTCGCACCTCGATTCCCTGCTTGCGCACCCCGTCGCGGATCGCGGCGGCGCACCGGATGGCTCTGGCCGGCGCGTCGAACAACGCCAGGAACCCGTCGCCGGTGGCCTTGATCTCGCGCCCGGCGTGCCGGGCGATCTCCTCGCGAACCAGGGCGTCGTGGCCGTCCAGGACGTCGCGCCACCGGCGATCGCCGATCGCCGCGGCCCGTTCGGTGGAGGCCACGATGTCGCTGAACAACAACGTCGCGAGGATGCGGTCCGGCTCCGGCACGGCGGGCCGGCCGGCGTCGGAGAGGGCGGTCAACACCTTCCTGGTCACGCCGGGCGAAAGGAGCGCGCCTCCGGCGGCCACCGTTCGGACCGCCTTGACGAGCTCGCTCGGCTCGGTGTCCTTCACCAGGAACCCGCTGGCCCCGATCTGGAGGGCCTCGAAGACGTAGTCGTCCACGTCGAACGTGGTCAGGATCACGATCCGGACCCGGTCGAGTGTGGCGTCTTCGACCAGGATGCGGGTGGCCTCCAGGCCGTCCAGCTTCGGCATGCGGATGTCCATCAACACCACGTCGGGCACGAGCTCGCGCGCCAGGCGGACGGCCTGCTCGCCGTCCTCCGCCTCCCCGACCACCTCGAGGTCGTCCTGCGCGTCGAGCAGGGCGCGGAACCCCGCGCGAACGAGAGCCTGGTCGTCGGCCAGCAGGACGCGGATCACGGGTCGGCCTCCAGGGGGAGCCTGGCCTCCACGCGGAATCCGCCTCCCGGCCGCGGTCCCGCCCGGAGGTCGCCGTTCAGGGCCACCGCCCGCTCGCGCATGCCGGCGATCCCGCTTCCGGAGCCCGGCGAGTCCATCGCTCCGTCTCCGCGGCCGTCGTCGTCGATGCGCAGCGTGAGGTCTCGATCCCCGTAGGTCACGCCGATCGTGGCCTCGGTGGCTCCGGCGTGCCGGATCACGTTCGTCAGCGCCTCCTGCACGATCCGATAGGCCGTCAGGTCGACCCGGGCGGGCAACGGCCGCCGGGCACCGCCGGTTTCGGTGTGGACGGTGAGGCCGGCCGCCGACGCTCGCGACACGAGCTCGTCGAGCCGTTCGAGCCCGCCGGCCGGCGCTCGAGGGTTCGACTCCCCGGGTCGGCGGAGGATGTCCAGGACCGATCGCAGCTCGCCGAGGGCGTCTTTGCTCGCGCGTTTGATGGCCGAGAGCGCCGTTCGGGCCTGCTCCGGCCGTTCGTCGAGGAGGTGGAGCGCCACGCCGGCCTGCACGTTGATCAGGGAGATGTTGTGGGCCAGGACGTCGTGGAGCTCGCGGGCGATCCGGAGTCGTTCTTCCCCGGCGCGTCGTCGCTCCTCCTCGTCCCTGGTCCTCGCCGCTTGCTCGGTCCGATCCCGTCGGAGTCGCAGGAGCTCGGCGCCGCCGCCGAGGACCAGGAGCCAGGCGGCGAGTCCCACCAACACCGCGGCGTCCGGGCGATCCGCGTCGCCCACCGCGTAGGGGAGCCAGGGGAATGCGACGTACCCGACGGCCAGGCCGGTCCAGGCCAGGAGGCGGCGGCCGCGGAGGACGGCGCCGACGAGGGCCACGACCAGCGTGAGGTACACCGGGCCGCCGGGGTACCCGAACGTGACGTACAGGAGTGAGGTGACGAAGGCGACGACGTAGACCCAGCCGGGGAATCGGTCGCGGACCACCAGGGCGGCCGCTCCGCCGAGCAGCAGCCCGATCCCGAAGACGTCGAGCGGCTCGGCGTGTGGCTGGTTGGCCGAGGCGAAGGCCGTCGCCACGATCTCGACCGCCGCCAGGGCCGCGGGGACGCCGAAGCGTCCGAACCGGCCCAGCTCGGTCGATGGACGGGCGGCCAGAACCTCAGGGCTCGGCGGGTTCACGCCGTCCACCGTAGGGCTCGGCGGGCGACCGCGTCATCGCCCCGCGAGGGTGGTCGGGGGTACTCCGCGGGGGGTATCCAGGCGCGCCCGGCTGGTCGGATGGGCCGGATGCCGCTTGCATGGTGATGGGGGCGCCGAGCGTCGTCGGCGCCCCCATCCGCCGGTCGGCTACGGCTGGAGAGCCTCGCGCGGCACGAGCCCTCGGTTGACCAGCTCCCTGATCCGGACGTGCTCGTCGTCCAGCGCTTCCTCCGGAACGAGTCCCTCGGCGACCGCGGCCATCAACGCCCGGTCCTGCGCGCTGGAGATCGACTCGGCCGGGGCCCGATACGGCTGCAGCGTCTCCGGCGGGACGAGCCCCTGGCGAACGAGCTTCTCCACCGACGTGAGCTCGACGGCGCTCCCGCCCGCCGACCCCCCCGTGCTCGCCGAGTCACCGGACCCGTCGAACCTCACCAGGATCGCGAACGTCACGACGACGGCCACCATCGCCGCGACGAACCCGAGCCATGCCTTCGGCCGACCGAACCCCGGGGCCCGAAGCGTTTCCGCCCTGGCGCTCATCGCGTCCTCCCTTCCGATCGTTGTCCTGTCGGTGCGAACGTATGGGGATCGCCGCGCCGCATCGGTGGCCCCCGGCACGACCGCGGAGTGACGGTCGACACGGCTTCGCGGCTCGGCGACGAGCCGATCGCGCGGAGAACCGCGGGTGCGAAAGAGTCAGGACTGCTCGGCCACGCGGGGGCGTTCGGTACGCCGCGCGAGCTGTTTCGCTCGGACGATGTCCGCGTCTCGCGGGTCCATCGGAAGGACGTCGTACCGGTCGCGATCGCTTCGTCTCCGAGGCGTCTTCTCGATCCTGATCCGTCGCATCGGCCCGACTCCCGTCGTGGTGCGGCGGTTCTCTCATGCCGGGACGGCGCCGGCCGTGACCCGGATCACCTCCGGCGCGTGACGTCGGCCCGTACGGGGAGGACTTCGGAACCCGTCGTGTCTCAGGCCGGATCCACGACGACTCGTTCGAGGGTGGCGTGGACGCGGAGGGTCGAACCGGCGGCCGGGATCTCCGAGGCGTCCGCGACCACGACGGGGATCGCTCGCCCGTAGAGCTCGCGGGCGACGATCGCACCGAGCGCCAGGATCGGGTCGGGCTCGAGCAGGATCACGGCCGCCGGCGCGGTGCCTGCCCGGACCGCCTCGGCGAACACGCTCGAGCTGGAGCTCGAGCCCCGACCGCCCGGCAACACCAGGACCCGCCCGGCCACGTTCGCGCCGGCCTGAGGATGGTGGACGTCGACGATCTCGCCGGTGGCCGGGTCGACGCCGCCCCAGAATCCGAGCGGCTCGTCGAGAACGAGCACCTGCCCCTCGGCCCGGCCCGCAACGAGCGTGCGGGCCTCAGCCATCGCCCCACAGGGTCGCGTCACGAACCATCTGCCCCTCCAGCGCCGAGCGGACGCACTCCTCCAGGCTCCCGAACGCGACCTCGACGCCGAGGTTCGCCGGGGCGTACCAGGCCCACTTGCCCGAGTCCGTCATCACCGGCCCGTCCACGTCCTGGATCAGAGGGCCGAGGTACGTGCACGTGTCGGTCACGATGTGGACGCCGGAACGTTCGAGGTCGGCGGCGACCGGTTCGATCCCGGCCAGGACGTCCCGGCCCGTGTTCACCCACACGGGCACGAGCGGGCGGCGTCCGGCCAGGAGCGTGGCCAGCCGTTCGAGCTCGGCGGCCGAGGCGTGCGGGGTGCCCACACAGACGGCGCCGAGACGCTCGCCGCTCGCCGGGCCGAGCTCGTCCCGGGCCAGCCGCAGCCGCTCGAGCCTCACGGGGATCTCGGGGACGTCGAGACCGCCGGCGGCGGCCTCGAGCGTGGGCGCCTCCGGCGTGATCCCGACGGCGTGGAACATCGCCACGGCGCCGGAGGACGCCGCCGCGGCGCCGAGCGCCTTCAGCCGGTCCTCACCGGTCCCGGCGGGCAGCCCGACGACGGCCGGGACGGCCGACCCCGCCTCCCTCCCGGCCACGTGGCCGAGCACCGGAAACAACGCGTCCGAGCGCAGGAGCGCCTCGGGAACCCCGTCGAGCCGGAGCACCAGGCTCGCCCGCCGGCGATCGTCCAGGTGCAGCCCTGCCAACGGAACGCGGCCGGTAACGGCCGCGCACACGTCCAGGAAGTCGCCGTAGCGGTTCGTCCGGGCGCCGAGCACGGAGTTGCAGAACACGATGGCGTTCGACTCCGCCCAGGCCACGTGGTCGCCGAAGGCCGGCCGGTCGGGAAGCTGGTAGGGCGCGCACGTCCAGGTGGGCCGGCAGCCCATCGAGACGTAGGCGTCCATCTGGCGGCGGGCGCGGGCGGCGGTCTCGACGTCGAGACGGGTGCGTTCGGGGTGCAGCAGGTCGAGCGCCCCGACGTTCAGCGTGGTCGGGACGTGCACGCGCGCGCCGGCCCCGGCCAGCCGCTCGGCGAACTCCAGCCCGGCGAGCCCGTGGTAGAGGCAGCCGTCGACGTGCGCTCCGGAGACGTCGATCAGGCGGTCGGCGCCCATCACCCCGGCCATCTCGACCACGATACGCATCGCCAGGGCGGCGGCCTCCCCGCCGTCGCCCGAGAGCAGGGAGCGGTCGCGGTCGTCGAGGGCGAGGGCCACGGCCCGTCAGCGGCGGGCGGCGGCCTCGAAGATCGGGACGGCCCGCTCGACCATCTCGTCGGTCCCGGTCACGGAGATCCGGAACCGTCCCGGCGTGTCCACGAGGGTTCCCGGCAGGACGTAGACCTTCCGGTCGGCCAGGCGCCGCGCGAACGCGGCATCGTCGGGATCCGGGCTCGTCGGCAGCAGGTAGAACGTTCCCTCCGGCCGGTGGACCTCGTAGCCGGCGGCCTCGAGGGCGTCCACCAGGCGGTCGCGGCGGCGTTGGAGCGCCTTGACGTCGACGATCAGCGGGTCCAGGTCGGCCAGCGCCCGCTGGAGGACGGCGTTGGGGACGCCGTGGCCGCCGAACGCGATCTGCGCGAGCCAGAAGCGCTCCCGGATGGACTCGCGGTCCGGCATCGTCGGCGGCAGGGCCACGTAGCCGAGGCGTTGGCCCGGGGTGAGCAGTTGCTTGCCGTACGTGTAGACGAGGAACGAATACGGATACCGCTCGGTCGGGCTCACGAACGCGTGGTCGTCGAACACGATCCGGGAATACGCCTCGTCCGAGATCAGGTAGACGGGCCGGCCGTAGCGTTCGGAGGCGGCGGTCAGGACGGCCGCGAGCCGGTCGAGCGTCTCGGCCGGATAGATCCGGCCGGTCGGATTGTTGGGCGAGTTCACGATGATGGCCCGGGTGCGCTCGGTGATCGCGGACTCGATCGCGTCCACGTCCAGGTCCCAGGTCGCCTCGTCCACGCGGACCGAGACCGGCACCGCCCCGCCGGCCACGATGAGCGACCGGTAGAAGAACCACGGCGGCGAGCAGAAGATCACCTCGTCGCCCGGGTCCGCGACCAGGCGCAGGCACAGCGTGAGCCCGGTGAACGCGCCGTTGGTCAGGAAGACGTCGTCGGACTCGAACGGGATGCCTCGCCGCTCGCGCAACCCATCCGCGGCGGCCTCCTGCGCGTACGGCTCGTTGAACTTGTACGCGAACCAGTGCGGGTCCTGTGGTGTCGCCCACCGCTGGATGGCCTCGACGAACTCGGGGAGCGCCATCTCCTGTGGATTGCCGGCCAGGAAGTCGCAGGTCTCGGGATCGTCGTGGCTGAGCGCGGTCGCCGGCGAGTCCGTGAAGAACTGCATCAACGCCCGCTCGCTCTCGACCAGACGACCCATGGTGTCGGACAGACGATGGGGGACCATGCGGGCGAATCTATCACGACCCCTGTCGGCGGGCGCCGGAGGCGAGGGGAGGGCTCTACAGGGTCGGGAGCCCGTCCGGGTCGGCCTCGGGATACGCCGTTTCGCCGTAAGAGGAGAGGTCGCGGCGAGCGAGCTCGGCGATGAAGCTCGTCGGCAACACGGCGGCGAACGACCGCGCGTCGAGCCGGTCGTCGCGCACGGCCTCGGGCCGGACGTAGGGCCCGATGTTCTCGCCGTACCGGTATTCGGCCAGGAAGGCCGCCACGTGTTCGGCGGTCAGGCCCGCGTCCCAGAGCGCCCGGGGGTTCAGGTAGATCTCGGACGGCGCCACGTTCTGGATCAGCCCGAACACGCTCGTGCCGAACTCGCGGCGGAGGTCCTCCTCGAGCTGGATGGGGTCGATCCGGACCCCGCCGTGGGCGTCGATCTGGGGACACTGGCCGTGATCGGCCGTGACGATGAACACGGCGCCGCCGGGGCCGAACCGGTCCACGAGCAGGTCGGCCAGGCTGCCGATCGCCTCGTCCACCGCGCCCAGCACCTCGGCCTGATGGGGATCCTCCATGTTGTAGACGTGCCCGGCGTAGTCGGGCTGTTTGTAGTTGAGGTAGAGCAGGTCGGTGATCTCGTCCTGCCCGATCGGTTCGGAGTCGAAGGTGGCCTCGATCAGCTCGGCCTGGTGCCGGACGATCGGCGGGAAGCAGCACATGGCCTTGCGGCCGACCGGATCGAACGGGGAGGGCTCGAGTGGGTCGTACTCCGCGGTGAGCTCGGCCAGGCGGTCGAGGCCGGGGAACCGCTTCGGCATCCGGTACAGCTCGGGGTGGTGCGACTTCCAGCCGCTGCCCCCGCGTTCGTCCCAGTACACGCCGACGGGAACCTCGCCCATCGGACGGCCGCCGCGGCCGAGCATCCCGAGGTGCCACACCTGGTAGCCGATCTCGCCGACCCATGCGCGGTTCCCCGTTTCCTCGCTCCACCGGTCGGCGAGCGTGGGCTCGAGCAGGAACGACGGGTCCACCGCGCCCGGCTCCGACCATGCTTTCACCGGGCGTCCGTTCCGGCGGACGTTGTGTCCCGTGATGCCGTGGGTCCTGGGGAAGGCGCCGGTCCCGATGGTGGCGTGGGTGGAGGCCGTGACCGCCGGGAACGAGCCGCAGACCGCGTTGCGGTAGTTGGCGCCTTCGTGCATCAGCCGCCGCAGGTTCGGCCACGCGTCGGGCCATCGGTCGAGCACGTTCCACCCGCCGCCGTCGATGACGAGCGTGACGATCACCCGCGGCGGCGTCGCCGGCGCCTCGATCCCTCGGAGCACCGAGCCGTCCACGGCCCGGAACCCGTCGAACCCCATCAGGGCAGCGGTCGTGGGGGCGAGGTCGGCCAGCGTGACGCGGTCGTCGTGGTCCTGCGACGGGATCAGCCCCGGCGACCAGACGACGATCGGCAGCCGTTCGGCGTACATCCACACCACCGCGTGGCTCGACCGCGGGTCGTTGGGAACCAGGGAGGTGGACTCCTGCGGGTAGTTCGAGCTCGAATAGGGCGTCACGAGGAGCTGGAGGTCGGCCATCCGGTCCGGGTGGTAGGCGTTCGTGACCAGCTCGAGGTATTCGGCACCGAGGTCGTGCGCCATGGCCTCCAGCGCCGGCCTCGGATCGGGACGCGTCAGCCGCCGGATGGCCGCGCCGAGGGCCGATCCGCCCGCCACGAACGCCAGGCCGAGACCGCCCAGGCCGACCGCAACGAACCGGCGCCGCGACGGGTCGTGGGGAACCGCTGGCGGAGAGCCGTTCCGGAGGGCCGCCAGCGCCAGAACGAGCCCGAGGGTCGCGAAGACCGCGGCCACGACGACGCTGCCGGTGGACGAGATGGCCAGGGCGACCACGCCGAGGGCGACCGCGAGCGCGACGAGCAGGATTCGAGAGGAGCGGGCCACGGTCCCTCGATTATCTCGAAGGCAGGCTATGTCTCCATGGGGTTCTCGTCACGAACGTTTGCGCTCCAGGTCCAGGAACGGGAGCGGGACCACGGTCGCCGCGGCCGCGCCGCGTTCGCCCTCCACCGACCACTCCACCGAGAGGGTCGTGCCGGGTTCGGCCAGGGAGGCCGGCACGGAGCCGAACGCCACCATCTTCTTGATGGTCGGTCCCCAGGTGACGCTCGTGGCCCGGCCCACCTGGACGCCGGAGCGGTACACGGGCACGGGGTCGCGGTGCACGAGCGGCGACACCATCGGCGGGAGGTCGTGTTTGGCGAACAGGCCCTCGATGTCGGTCCAGGCCAGGTCGAGCCCGACCAGGCGGCGCTTCGGCCCGCCGCGTCGCCGCTCGAGCTCGAGCGCGTGCCGCCCGACGAAGGTGCGTTTGCCGAAGTCGACCAGGCGGCCCAGCCCGATCTCGAACGGCGAATACTGCTGCTCGGCGCTGATGGCGTGCCGCGCGCTCGTGTACTCGGCCTCGATCAGGATCAGGCCGGCCTCGACCCGGGCCACGTCGAGCGCGCGGATGCCGGCCGCGCGGATCCCGTGCGGCCGCCCGGACTCCCACAACGCGTCCCACACCTCGACCGCCTCGTCCACCGGCACCCAGACCTCGTACCCGAGGTCCCCGGTGTAGCCGGTGCGCGAGACGAACACGTCGACCCCGCCGATCTCGGTCCGTCGATGGCCGAAATACGGGACGTCGGACCAGTCGAGTCGCGTCGCGCCCTCGAGGATCTCCCGCGAGCGCGGGCCCTGGAGGGCGACGCCGGCGATCCCCTCGGAGACGTCTTCGATCTCGACGTCGAGGCTCGCGGCGTTCAGGACGAACCAGCGATACGTGGGATCGGCGGCCGTCCAGAAGAACTCCTTCTCGGCTCGGCGCGTCACGGTCCCGTCGTCGACCACCTTGCCGTCCTCGTTGCACCACGGGGTGTAGAAGACGCGGTCGACCTTCAGCTTCGCGACGTCGCGAGTCATCACGCGGTCGACGAGCGCCGCCGCGTCGGGTCCGGTGATCACGTACTTGTAGAGGGGCGAGACGTCGATCAGCGCTGCCTGCTCGCGGATGGCGTTGTATTCGATGTCGTGGGAGTCCGCGTAGACGGCGGCCGCGAAGTAGCCCGACCACTCGCCCCAGGCCATCTTCGAGTTCAGCTCGGACGTACGCGGGTGGAACGCGGTCCCGATGCTCACGGGCGCCTCCTTCGACCGTCGCCGGGTAGCGTAGCCCCGCCTCCGGAGCGGGCGTTCGGGGTCGCTGACCAGTAGTCACGGGGCTCATGGCGGGGGGTGGGGACCCCCCCTACGATGGCGGCGTGACCAGGCGGTACGACGCGGTCGTAATCGGCGGAGGCCACAACGGCCTGACGGCCGCGGCGTACCTGGCGCGGGCCGGCCGGTCCGTCCTGGTGCTCGAGAAGCGCCATGTCCTCGGCGGGGCCGCCGTGACCGAGGAGGTCGTTCCGGGATTCCGGTTCAGCGTGATGTCGTACGTGGTCTCGCTGCTGCGGCCCGAGATCATCCGCGAGCTCCAGCTTCCCCGGCATGGCCTGGAGATCCTCCCGCTCGACGGCACCATCACCCCGCTCGACGACGACTACGTGTGGCGCGTGAACGATCACGGCAAGACGATCCGCGAGCTCCGCCGCTGGTCGAAGAGCGACGCCGAAGCGTACGAGGAGTACGGCCAGCTGATGGCCGACATGGCGCGGTTCGTCAAACCGGTGTTGTCGTTCGTCCCACCCGACCCCGGGCGGATCCACCCGTTCGACTGGATGCCGATCGTGGGGCTGGCCAGGTCGTTCGGGCAGCTCCCGGAACGGCTCCAGCACACGTTCGTCCAGCTCATGACGATGAGCGCCACCGACTTCCTGCGGCAGTGGTTCGAGACCGACCCGCTGATCGCGACGATGTCGGCCTCCGGCATCATCGGGACCTTCCAGGGGGTCCGGTCGCCGGGAACGGCATACGTCCTCCTGCACCACTACATGGGCGAGATCGACGGCGCCTTCCGGGCGTGGGGCATCCCGCGCGGCGGGACCGGCGGGATCTCCGAAGCCATCGGCTCGGCGGTCCGCGCGTTCGGCGCCGAGATCCGGACCGAGGCCCCGGTCGCGCGCATCGAGGTCAAGGACGGCCGGGCCACCGGCGTCGTGCTCGAGTCGGGCGAGGAGGTCCGGGCCGGCGTGGTGCTCTCGAGCGTGGACTCGCACCTGACCTTCCTCAAGCTCGTCGAACCCTCACACCTGGAGCCCGGTTTCCTCGACGAGGTCCGCCGGTACAAGTACCGGGGCTCGTCGGGCAAGGTGAACCTGGCGCTCGACGGCCTGCCGGAGCTCGCGTGCAAACCCGGGGTGGGGGAGTGGCTGCGCGGCGCCATCAGCTTCTCGCCGAGCGTGGACTACATGGAGCGCGCGTACGACGACGCGAAATACGGGCGTTTCTCGCGCCGCCCGTACATCGACTGCATCATCCCGACGCTCGTCGATCCCTCGATGGCGCCGCCCGGCAAACACGTCATGTCCTGCTTCGTGCAGTACGCGCCGTACCACCTGTCGGACGGACGGGTCTGGGACGACCGCGAGCGCGAGGCGTTCGGCGAGACCGTGATCGACACGCTCGAGGAGCGGTTCCCCAAGCTCCGCGACCTGATCATCCACAAACAGGTTCTCTCGCCGAAAGACGTCGAGGACATGACCGGCCTCACCGAGGGCAACATCTTTCAGGGTGAGCTCAGCCTGGAGCAGCTGTTCTTCAACCGGCCGGTGCCCGGCTGGGCCCGGTACCGCACGCCGATCCGGCGCCTGTGGATGTGCGGCTCGGCCACCCACCCTGGCGGCGGCATCATGGGCGCGCCCGGACGGATCGCCGCCCTCGAGCTGCTGAAGTCCCAGCAGCAGCGGACGGCCGGATCCAGGCGGGCGAGCTGATGGCCTACGACGCGGTCGTCGTCGGCGCCGGGCACAACGGCCTGGTGGCCGCGGCGTACCTGGCCAGGGCGGGCCGGTCGGTGCTCGTGCTCGAGCGGCGCGAGCGGGTGGGCGGCATCCTCGACACGGTCGACCTCGGCGACGGCGTCCGTGCGCCCGGCATCGTGCACACGGTGGGTCGCCTCCGCTCCTCGGTGATCTCGGACCTCGGGCTCGTGCGGCACGGCTTCGTCGCGATCGAGCCCGAGGTGCGGGTGTTCGCGCCGCAACCGGACGGACCGGCCCTCACGCTGTGGGCGGACGCCGCGCGCACCGCGACCGAGCTGCGCGATCGTTCGGCCCCCGACGCCGAGGCCTACGCCGCCTTCGACCGGCGGATCCGGTCGCTGGCGAGCTTCCTCTCGTACCTGCACGCGATCACGCCGCCGGACGTGAAGAACCCCTCGATGGCCGATGCGCTCAACGGCCTGAAGCTCGGCAACGCGTTCCGCCGGCTCGGGCCGCGGCCGGGCCGCGAGGCCACGCGGGCCATCTCGATGGCCATCGCCGACTACGTGGCAGAGACGTTCGAGACCGACGCCGTCCGCGGCGCCATCGCCGCGCGGGCCACGCAGTACACGACGATGGGGCCGTGGTCGGCCGGCACGACCGCCGTGTTGCTGGCGGACTCGGCCGGGAACGACGGCGGCGCGCCCGGGCAGTCGACGATCTGCGCGGGCGGGCCGGGAGCCCTCGCGCAGGCCCTGGCGAACGCGGCCCGCGCGTTCGGCGCCGAGATCCGGACCGAGGCCGAGGTGCGCGCGGTCATAACCCGCAACCATCGAGCGATCGGTGTGGCCCTCGGGAGCGGAGAGGAGGTCGCCGGGCGGGCCGTGGTGAGCTCGGCCGATCCCAAACGGACGCTCACCACGCTGGTGGACCCGGTCGAGATCGGACCGCACCTGCGCTGGCGGGCCACGAACATCCGCACGCCAGGCACCGTGTCCAAGGTGGACCTCGCGCTCTCCGGCCTCCCCGCGTTCCGCGGCGCCGACTCTCCCGGACGCCTGGCCGGCCGGATCGTCCTCGCGCCGTCGATCGACCACCTGGAGAAGGCGTTCGACCACTCGAAGTACGGCCGTATGAGCGAGGAGCCGTATCTCGAGGCGACGATCCCGACGATCTCGGACCCGTCGCTCGCGCCGAAGGGGCGGCACGTGATGAGCGTGGTCGCGCAGTGGACCCCGTATTCGCTCCGCGACGGCGACTGGGCCCATGAGCGGGACCGCCTCGCCGACGTCGTGGTCAAGACGCTCGAGGCACACGCCCCCGGCCTGGGCGAGCTCGTCACCGCCCGGCGGGTGACCACGCCGGTGGACCTCGAGGCGGACTACGGGCTCACCGGCGGGCACGTCTACCACGCCGAGCCCGGCCTGGACCAGTTCTTCGTCTGGCGACCGCTGCTCGGCCACGCCCGATACCGGCTCGGCCTGCCCGGCTTGTACCTGTGCGGCTCGGGCGCCCACCCCGGGGGCGGCGTGACCGGCGCCCCCGGCGCGAACGCCGCCCGAGAGGTCCTGGCCGATCTCCGGCGCTCTCGCCGCACCTAACGGGTCTCGAACGCACGTTCCTGCCGCTGAGAACGCCTCCCGGTGCTTTCGTCACCCGTGCAGAGCGGTTACGTTGGAGGGGCCGTTCGACCGATCGAGCGTGGGCCGTCGGACCCTGCGTCCGGTCCGCGAACCCACGAAGGCTTCTCCGGGCACGACGGGTCGACTGGAAGGGGGAACGGATGGAGCTCTCCGATCGAGAGACCTGGACCGTGATCCACGGCCTGGTTGCGGGCACGGTGTTCCTGCTCGCGTTCGCCGGGGGCCTGGCGGGACTGTGGAGCCTGCGTCCGGGATTCCTGTCGCCGGTGGCGATCCGGGAGCGGATGCGGCGGCTGAACATCGGCGTCTGGGCCATGGCCGTCACCGCCTGGGTCACCGTGATCACCGGGACGTGGATCGTGTACCCCTGGTACCGGGAGGCCCTCGCCGGCGAGGCAGGTACGGGATGCCAGGGCCTGTCGCTTCCCGACGCGGCCGCGTGCTCTCCGCGCGACTTCCTGCTCTCCAACGTCTCCGGCAACACCGAGACCTGGCACACGTTCGGCATGGAGTGGAAGGAGCACGTCACCTGGATCGCGCCGATCCTGGCGACCGCCGTCGCGTTCATCGTCACGTATTACGGCCCGCGGCTGATCCCCCGGGGCTGGCTACGCGCCGTCGTGATCTTGATGTTCGTGGGCGCGTTCGCGGCCGCCGTGGTGGGAGGCGCGTTCGGCGCCTTCCTCAACAAGGTCGCGCCGATCGTCTGAGGAGGAACGTATGGCGAACGACATGTCGAACCAGATGCCGGGCGCCCCCGCGACCGACGAGGATGTCGAGCAGGCCCCGGAGATCGCGGAGCTCGGGCTGCCACCGCGAGCCGAGGGCCCGGCGGCGGCGGCCATCCTGGCCGCCGGCATCGGGATGTTCACGCTCGGCCTCCTCACGACGCTCGCCGCCGCGTCCGAGGGGATCGCCGACTGGCTGGCGAACTGGGAGTTCGATCGGGGCGTCGGGCCGCTGGCGGGGAAGACCACCGTGGCGGTGATCGTCTGGGCGGTGAGCTGGATCGTGCTGGGCTTCGCCCTGCGAGGCAAGGACGCGAACCTCAAGACGTGGTTCTGGGTTGCGTTCGTCCTCGGAGCGCTCGGGTTCGTCGGGACCTTCCCGCCATTCTTCGAACTTTTCCACGAGTGATCGAACGACCGGAGATCGCGGCCGCCCGGGGGATCGGCGTCGGGATCGGGCTCATCGCGCTGATGGTGACGTGGCTCGTCGGCAACCGGCTGGCCGGACTGGTGTGGGATCCTCCGGTCGGTCCGACGGTGGCCATCGTCGCGGCCCTGGCCGTGGGTACGGTGACGGCGATCGTCTTCGCCCGCCGGCTGGCCGACCGGGTCCGCCGGTAGGTCATCCACGCCCGCACCCCCGGCGGCGCGGTCAAGCTCGGCCACCCTCGGGTCAATGACCTGAGGGATGCCGTCGGAGGTGGATCTCGCCGCGACCACCGACGCCATGCGTCGGGTGGTCCACAACGTCGAGCGGGTCATCGCCGGTGCTGCGGCGTGGACGGCGTGAGCTGGCGGCCGGCCGGCGCGATCCGACGCGAGGGGTCCAGATGGCCCGCCTGATCCGCCGCGAGGCGCCGGCGAGCCCGGAGGAGTCCCGCGCGCTGCGCTGATCGTGGCCGTCATGGTCGAGATCGCAGTCGTAGCCGTGGTGGCCCAGGGCGCCGTCGGAACGGTCACCGCCGCGGCGGTGATCGTTCTCGTCCCGGCCGGATACGCCTTCTCCTACGTTCGGCGCCGGTCGGCGTCGATCCTGACCAAGGTCGCCCTTGCCCTCGGGTTGCTGGTGGCGCTCGGATCCTTCCTCCGGGCGGTCGAGGGGATCGGCTCCTTCGACGAGGCCCGCGAGCCGCTGGCGTCGCTGTTCCTGTCGGTGCAGATCCTGCACGCATTTGACGTGCCGCGCCGGCGAGACCTCGGCTTAACGGTCGCCTCGAGCCTGATCCTGATGGCGGAGGCCGGCGCCCTGTCTTTCGGCACCGGGTTCGTCGTGTTCCTGGTGCCGTGGGTGGTGGCCGGGGCCGGCTACCTGTTCCTGACGCTCCGGCCGGCGCCGGAGGAGACGCCCGGCGTGATCGAGATCCGGCGTCCGGTCGGTGGCCCGAGGCGATCCGGCGCCCTGGCACGGGTGATCGGCGACTGGGCGGGGGTCTCTGCGGCGGCGATGGGGCCGCCTTCGTGGCGTTGCCGCGGCTGCCCGGCCTGGACGTGGCGGTTCCCCCGTTCCTCACGGCGGCCGTGCCGGAACCGGTGCGCGCCGCCGCACGGGCCGTCGGGCGCGCGGTGGCCGACGTGGTGCTGGTCTGGCCCGTCCTTCGCCGCAGGGCGTGGCGAGGGCGTTCGTCGAAGTCGAACCCGGCGCGGACGACGTCGAGCTCGCGTTGGCCGCGGCGGTGCGCCTGCGGCTCGGAAAACCCTCGTCGGCGCCGTTTTAGGCGTCGGACCAGAGCCCGGCCAGCAACACGTCGACGCCGGGGGCAGCCTCGGCCGCGACCCCGGCGGCCCGCTCCGGCGGGGCCTCGTCCGGGGTGCGCGTCCCCGGCGTGAAGTGGCCCCGGACCTCCGCCGGCAGGAACCGCGTGAGCTGCGCGTACCAATGGCGGTCCTCATACCCGCGGTTCGATC
>DASUTU010000060.1:0-35790 GCA_036374435.1 Actinomycetota bacterium
GCTCCTCCCGTCAGCTCCACAGCCAGTCGTACGCGAACGCCCCCAGCAGGCCACCGATGATCGGCCCGACCACCGGGATCCATGAGTACCCCCAGTCCGAGTCGCCCTTGCCGGCGATCGGCAGGATGAAGTGCGCGATCCGCGGTCCGAGGTCCCGAGCCGGGTTGATCGCGTACCCGGTGGGTCCGCCCAGCGACAGGCCGATGCCAAACACGAGCAGACCGATCAGCAGGGGCGCCAGGCCGCTGGCCAGGAGCCCTTCATTGCCTCCGTCGACGATGCCGAGCACACCGAGCAGCAGCATTGCCGTACCGATGATCTCGGTCAGCAGGTTGAGCCCGTAGTTGCGGATCGCCGGGCCAGTGGAGAACACGGCGAGCTTCAGTCCCGGGTCGTCCGTCTGCTCCCAGTGTGGGGCGTAGGCGAGCCAAACGAGGACCGCACCGATGAACGCGCCGGCGAACTCACCGGCGAGGTACTGGGGCACGTCGCCCCACTCGATCACGTCGATCGCGGCGAAGCCGATCGTGACGGCCGGGTTGATATGCGCCCCGCTGAACTGGCCCACGACGTACACAGCCATCGCGACGCCCATTCCCCACCCGAAGGTGATGACGATCCAGCCGCTGTTCTGGGCCTTCGATTTGTTCAGAAGGACGCCGGCTACGACCCCATCTCCTAGGAGGATCAGGATCATGGTCCCGACCAGCTCCGACGTGAAGATGTTCATGACCACCCCCTCCCGTGCCCGGGCGGGCACGTTTGCCCCGTAAGCAGACCCCTGTTCGGGCTCCCTAGTCAAATCGGCGATCTGACCGCGGGGAGATTGGTATCTCCGGACGCCGTTCGGTATGGTCGAATGGCCCGGAGGGTTTGGGTCCCGGGACCGAGGGGGCAGGGTGACGGATCCGACAGGGGAGCTGGGCGGCCCGTTCGTCGTGCGCTGGATCCGGGAGGCGGCCGCGGCGATCCACGAGGACCGGGAGTACCTGACCCAGCTCGACGCCGCCATCGGCGACGCCGATCACGGCCTGAACATGGACCGGGGATTGGCCGCCGCCGTCGCGGCGGTGGATGCCGACCCGGATCGCTCGCCCGGTGAGCTCCTCGAGGCCGTGGGCACCACCCTGGTGTTGTCGGTGGGCGGGGCCGCGGGCCCGCTGTACGGGTCGGCCGTGCGTCAGATGGGCCGCGCCCTGGACTCCCAGACGTTCGACGGCGAGGGGCTGCTGGTCCTCCTGCGTGCGGCCCTGGAGGAGATCCAGCGGCTGGGAGCGGCCCAGGTGGGGGACAAGACCATGGTCGACGCGCTCGTTCCGGCCATCACCGCGTTCGAACGAGGGCTCCGGGCGGGGGAAGGGTTGGCGGGGGCGTCCGGTCGGGCCAGGGTCGCGGCCGAGGAGGGGATGCGTTCGACCATCCCGCTTCAGGCGCGAAAAGGCCGGGCCTCCTACCTGGGGCCGCGCAGCGTGGGACACCAGGACCCCGGCGCCACCTCGACGGCCGCGATCATCTCAGCGCTGGAGCGCGCGGCGACGGAGACGACCCGATGAGCATCCAGTCCGTTCGCCGGGCCGCGGCGATCCTGCGGGAGCTGGGGGCGGGCCACCCGCGTCTGGGCGTGACCGAGCTCTCGGACCGGCTGGGCCTGGCCAAGGCCACGGTCTACGGCTTGCTCCGGTCCCTGGAGGAGGACGCGTTCGTCGAACGCGACCTCGAGACCGGCAAGTACCGTCTGGGGCCCGCGTTGCTCCAGCTCGGCAACGCCTTCCTGGACAGCCACGAGATCCGTGCTCGCTCGTTGTTGTGGGCCGACTCGCTGGCCAGCCGAACGTCCGAGGCCGTCCGGGTCGGGGTCCCGAACGGCCGCAACGTCCTGATCGTGCACCACGTGTTCCGTCCGGACAACACCGTGCAGATCCTCGAGGTGGGCGCTGCGATCCCGTGGCACGCCAGCGCCCTGGGCAAGGCGGTGGCGGCCTTCCGGGAGCCGCCGGCGCTCGCCGAGCTCCTCGAGAGCCCGCTGCCGCGTCTCACCGGACGGACGCTCGTCGAGCCACGGGCGCTGCAGCGCGCGCTCGAGACGATCCGCCGAGAGGGGGTCGCCGTCGAGGACCAGGAGGCCGTGATCGGTGAAGCCGAGGTGGCCGCCCCGGTGTTCGACCGGGCGGGGCACCCCGTGGGGGCGATCGGGGTGGCCGGGCCCGTCGAACGGCTGCTGCCCGAGGGCCGGTCCGACGACGCCGTGGTCGCCGCGGTGAAGGAGACCGCCCGGGGGTTGTCGAGGGACCTCGGCGGCGTCCGCCGTTTCGCCCGGCACAGCTGACCTCCCGCGTCCTGCTGGACGGGGATCCTCCCCGGTTGTGGCCGCCGCGGACGCGCCCTGTCAGACGCTCGTGACTCCGGGCGCCCTGCCGGAGTGCCGGGAGGTGGTCATGGCGGGGAATCGGGTCGTCTGGATGATCGAACGCACGACCGCGGCCGGGGCCACGGCGCATCGGGTGCGGATCCTGACGTTCTCCTCCGATGCCGGCGGGTGGGTGGAGTGGCTCCGCGCCGACGACCCCACGGGCGAACGCTGGGTCGAGGTGAACGTGCTCGCCGCCGATCTCACCGCGGACGGGACGGCGGAGCTCCTCGTCGGGTTCCGGGGCGCCGACGAACGAGAGACGCTCGAATACGACGTCGTCGGCTCCGGGCTGGACGGGGTGCCCACGGTCCTGGCTCATCCCGATCCGCCTCAGCGCGGTGCCGTGGTCCTGGTCGCCGGGTCGATCCACGAATACGCGGCCGTCTACCCGGGCGGCGAGCCCGCGTGTTGCCCACCGTCCTTCGTCCGGAGGGTCGTCGATTTCGAAGACGGGCTCTTCCGCGTGACCTCGGCGGACTCGGTCCCTCCGAACGCGGTGCCCTCTCGCAGCTGTAGGGGGTTCGGGGGGCTCAAGGAGCGAGCGCGAACGCGCGATCGTTGGCCCCCCGAGATGGCGAGGTCTGACGGCCGCGGACCGGTCTGCGACCATGGCCGCGATGGCCGGGATCGACCTGCACACGCACACGGACCGCTCGGACGGAACCTTCACCCCGGCCGAGCTCGTGCGCCGGGCCGCCGACCTCGGGCTCGAGGTCGTCGGACTCACCGACCACGACACCACCGACGGGCTGGCGGAGGCGACCACCGCCGGGCTCGAGCTCGGCGTCGAGGTCGTCCCGGGGGTCGAGCTCTCCGCGGAGCTCGATCGAACGAGCGTCCACGTCCTCGGGTACTGGGTGGATCAAACGGAGCCGGCGTTCCGGGAGGAGCTGGCCCGGCTGCGGGACGATCGCTTCCGCCGGGGCGAGCTCATGGTGGGCAAGCTCCAGGAGCTGGGCCTGCCGGTGAGCTTCGAACGGGTCCGGGAGATCGCCGCCGGCGGGAACATCGTCCGTCCCCACATCGCGCAGGCCATGGTGGAAGCTGGGGTGGTGGCCACCGAGGAGGAGGCCTTCGAACGGTGGATCGCCGACGGCGGCCCCGCCCACGTGCCGAAACACGCCCTGCACCCCGTGGACGCGGTGGCGCTCATCCGGCGCGCCGGGGGTCTGGCTGTCCTGGCGCACCCGGGCATGTGGGGCGACCAGTCCTGCGTCCCCGACGAGGTGATCCAGGCGATGGCCGCGGCCGGCATGGCCGGGCTCGAGGTCGACCACACCGACCACGACGTCGAGCAGCGCGAGCGCTACCGGCGCATGGCCGGCCGGCTGGGCCTGATCGCCACCGGAGGGTCGGACTGCCACGGCACCCGGTACGACCCGATCCGGCTCGGCACCTCGCTCTGTGAGCCCGACAGCCTGACCGCCCTCCGCGCGCTCGCGGAGCGTTGACCCCGTGCCCGGCCGGCGGATCCTCGTGGTCGGCGCGGGGTTCGCCGGGCTCTACGCCGCGCTCGGGATGAAGGGCCTCGTGCGGGCCGGGCATCGGGTCACCGTGGTCAACGACCAGAACTTCATGCAGTACCAGCCGTTCCTGCCCGAGGTGGCCTCGGGCACGATCGACCCGCGGGCGGTGGTCGTCCCGTTGCGGACCGTCCTTCGCCATTGCGAGATCGTGATCGGCGAGGTGGAGCGGCTCGAGCACGACGCGCGGCGAGCCCACATCCGGCTCCCGGACGGCAGCGAACGGGTCGAGCCGTACGACGTGGTCGTGCTCGCTCCCGGCTCGAGGTCCAACGTCCTCCCCATCCCTGGCCTGGGGGAGCACGGGATCGGGTTCAAGACCGTGCAGGAGGCGATCTTCCTGCGCAACCGGGTCCTGTCACGCTTGGACGTGGCCGCCGGCACCGACGACGAGGACGTGCGCCGAGCCGCGCTGACGTTCGTGTTCGTCGGGGGCGGGTACGCGGGCGTCGAGGCCCTGGGGGAGCTCGAGGACCTGGCCCGGGACGCCCTCGCCGCGTATCCGCAGCTCGGGCCCGGGGCGATGCGATGGATCCTGCTGGACGTGGCGACCGCCATCCTGCCCGAGCTCGGGCCCGAGCTGGCCGGCTACGCCGTGGAGGAGCTCACCGAGCGCGGCATCGAGGTCTCCGTCGGTACGGCGCTCGAGTCGTACGAAGAGGGCGTGGCGAGCCTGTCCGACGGCCGGTCGTTCCGCGCCGACACCCTGGTGTGGACGGCCGGCGTCCGTCCGTCTCCCCTCGCGGCCCGTTCCGGGCTCCCGGTGGACGAGGCCGGACGGCTCCCCACGGATCCGCTCCTTCGGGTCGTGGGGGTCGAGGACGCCTGGGCCGCCGGGGACGCCGCCGCGGTCCCCGACCGTGTCACCGGCGGGGTCATGCCGCCGACGGCCCAACACGCCATGCGCCAGGGGCGACGCCTGGCGCGCAACCTGACGGCCTGGCTCGAAGGCGGACGGATGGAGCCGTTCGTCTACCGGAGCATCGGGACGGTGTGCTCCCTGGGCCGATACAAAGGAGTGGCCGTGATCCGAGGCATCAAGCTCCGCGGGTTCCCGGCGTGGTTCGCGCACCGCACGTACCACCTGTTCGCGCTCCCGACGGTCACGCGGCGGGTGAAGATCGCCCTGGACTGGACGGTGGCGCTGCTGTTCCCCCGGGACCTGGCGCAGCTCGGCGCGCTGGAGCGACCGCGAGAGCCGTTCGAGCGGGCCGCCGGGCCCTGAGCCGTTCGGCCGGCGCCGACTTCTACTTCGCGCCGGACTGGTTGATCTGGGCCGCGGCGGACAGCGCCGTGTGGCTGCGCTCCATGTCGGGGAGCTCGTGTCCCGCGGTGAGCTCCTGCACCGCCCAGTTCGTCAGGTCCCGGATCGAGATGATCCCGACCAGCCGCTCGTCCTCGACCACCGGCAGGTGGCGGATCCGCAGGCGCGCCATGTGTTCGGCCGCCTCGGCGATGTCGGTCCTGGGCTCGACCGTGTCCACCTCGGTGGTCATCCGATCCCCGACCTTGGTCGCTCGGGGATCGGCCCCGTCGGCCACCAGGTTCACCAGGTCGCGCTCGGTCACGATCCCCGAGATGCGGTCACCGTCGGTCACCACCACCGAGGAGATGGCGTGCTCGTGCAGGAGCGAGGCGACGTGGGCGAACGTGTCGTCGGCGGCGGTCGTCTTCACGTCGGAGTGCATGATGTCCCTGACCTGCATATGGAGCTCCTCCCGTTCCGGGGCGGTGGGGGGAGTCTATTGCGCTCCGTCGCCGATCGGCCACCACACGTTCAGTGGTCGGAACCCCCCGTGAACTGGAAGGACTCGACCTTCAGCGCCGGGACCCGGGACGCGCTGAAGAAGAACTCGCTGGCGAGCTCGGTGTCGCGACCCACCATGGTGGTGGCCTGGAGCGACTCGAGGATCGACTGGGTGAAGCGGAGGTTCTTCACGGGGTGCGCGATCTCGCCGTCGCGGATGAGGAAGGTCCCGTCCCGGGTCATGCCGGTGACGGTGGACTCGACCGGGTGGACGACGTTCGTGTAGTGGAACCGCGTCACCAGGAGCCCGTGCTCGACCGAGGAGATCATCTCCTCGAGGCTCGCGTCTCCGGGCGCCATGAACAGGTTGAGGGGGAACGGCCCCTCGGGGTTCGGCGGGGGGAGGGCATGGCCGGTGGGATCCTTGCCCGCGAGCCGGGCCGTCCGGCGGTCGTAGACGCCGTCGTGGAACACCCCCCGATCGATCAGCTCCACCCGAGACCGGGGGACGCCTTCGAAATCGAACGGGATGCCGAGCGTGCCGGGCTCGCGCGCGTCGTCGTAGATCGTGACGGAGTCCGCGGCCACCCGCTCCCCGTGGCGGCCCGACAGGCACGACCGGCCCTCGGCGATGAGGCGCCCGCCGAACCCGATCCAGGCCAGGAACCCGACCAGCGTCGAGACCGCCGAGGGCTCGAGCACGACCGGGTATCGTCCGGGCTCGAGGTCGCGCGGACGTTGTGAGGCCTCGGCCTTGGCGGCGGCCCGGCGGCCGATCGCGCCGGGGTCGAGCTCGTCCACGCCCGCGGCGAACACCTCGGCGAAGCCGCTCCCTCCCTCGCCCCCGGTCACCACCGTGGTGAGGGAGGCCATGGTGCGGGGCGCCCAGCAGAACTGACCGTTCGTGTTGGCGACGGCGACCTCGCTGCCCATCGTCTCGAAGGCCCCGGCCGCGGCGAACCCGTTCGAGCAGGCCCCGACGAGGGCGGCGACGCCGTCCGCCCGGCGTTCGGGGCCGGTGGACGCGGTGGCCTGGTCGAATCCGGACTCGTCCTCGAGCCGGTCGGCCGGCGCGAGGCCCGGGAACAGCGGGTCGGGGGCGACGACGTCGGCCATCTCCCGGGCGCTCTCGGCGGCGGCGCGCGCGCCCGTCTCGGAGAAGTCGTTGGTCCCGGCCACGCCGATCCGGTCCCCGGCCACGACGCGAACCCGGAGCCCGGTGTCCTCCCGCCACGTGCTCTGGTGGATGGCGCTGGAGGCGAAACGGGTGAGCCCGCCCCACTCGTGCAGGAACAGGACCTCCACGTCGTCGGCGCCCGGGATCTCGAGCGCCGCCGCGGCGACCTCGCGGACGCGATCCGGGCCGACCGGGCCGGGCATCAGCCCCGAACCCCCACGCGCACGCCGCGGAACCGGGCCGGTGCCGCGCCGTGCCCGACCCGGGCCGTCTGCCCCGGCTGCCCCTTGCCGCAGTTCGGCGTGCCCCACAACGTCCAGTCCTCGCGCCCGCCCACGGCGTCGCAGGAGCCCCAGAACTCGGTGGTGATCCCCGTGTAGTTGGGGTTGCGGTACATCTGGACGAGCCGGCCGTTCTTGATGCGCCAGGCGATCTCGCACCCGAACTGGAAGTTCACCCGCTTGTCGTCGATCGACCACGACGTGTTCGTCGACATGAAGACGCCGTCGTCGGTGTCGCCGATGAGGTCGGCCAGGGATCCTTCCCGCGGCTCGATGGAGATGTTGGTCATCCGGATCAGCGGCAGGTTCTGCCAGCCGTCGGCGCGCATCGCCCCCGAGCTCGGGAGGTCCAGCACGCTCGCCGTCTCGCGGCTCGAGATGAAGTCCTGGAAGACCCCGTCGACGATGATGGGCGTTCGCTGAGCCGGGACGCCTTCGTCGTCCCACCCGAACGACCCCAGCCCGCCGGGGAGCGTGGCGTCGGCCGTAATCGAGACGAGATCGCTCGCGTAGCGGAGGCGGCCGCGATCCTCCGGACGGACGAACGATGAACCAGCGTACGCCTCCTCCATCCCGAGGACCCGGTCGAGCTCGACGGGGTGACCGATCGACTCGTGGATCTGCAGCTCCATCTGCCCGGAGTCCAGGACCAGCGTCGTGACCTCGCTCGGGCATTCGGGCGCCCGTAAGAGCTCCACGGCCTCGGTTCCCGTTCGTTCGGCCTCGTCGATCAGGCCGATCTTCTGCACGTGCTCCCACCCGGCCGCCGCGACGTGCCCGCGGAACGAGTTGGGGAAGGATCGGCGCTGCATCTCGCCGTCGCCCAGCGCGACGGCTTCGATGCCCGCCCCGGTGTGCACCGAGGTCTGCTCGATCGCCGTGCCCTCGCTGGTGGCCAGGTGGGTCCGTCTGCGGTTCAGGTCGATCCCGCCTTCGGCGAACGTCACGCCTGGGATCTGCTGCATCCGGCGGGTGGCCTCCATCAGCAGGGCGACCTTCTCCTCCAGCGGGACGTGGAACGGATCCTCCTGCATGGGCGAGTGCCACGAGCCGGTCACGGGTTCGACCTCGGCGAGCCGCACGGGGTCCCGCGGCAGGCGCGCGGCAGCCCGGGCGATCTCCACCGCGAGCGCGGCGGTGCGTTCGATCTCGGCGGGTTCCAGCCGCGCCGTGGCGGCGAACCCCCAGTAGCCGTCCACCAACACGCGGATGCCGATGCCCTCGGAGCTGGAGCGGTCGATGCCCTCCATCGCCTGGTTGCGAACGGTGAGCGATTCGGAGTCGTCGGCCACGACCCGTCCGTCGGCGTAGTCGGCCCCGGCGGCCGCCGCCGCCTCGACCGCCTGTCGCGCGACGTCGAGCACCCTGAAGCCCCTCTCCCCGTGAGCGGACCCGGTCCCGGGCCGCGGCCCAGAGTACCCGAGCCGCCCGGGCGACGAACGACTAGCGTGTCGGTGGGCTCGAGAAGCGAAGCGAGCCCGGACTGCGAAGACTCGTGGACTGGTATCTGTTCTGGCGCCTGGTGCATTTCGCCGGCATCGTCGTGTTCGTGGCCGGGCACGGCGTCTCCGCCGCGGTCACGGTCCGGTTGCGGAACGGACGCGATCCCGCACGGCTCGAGGCGCTCCTGGGACTCTCCCGAAGCACCATCGTCTGGTCCAACCTCGGGCTGGCCGTGTTGGTCCTCGGTGGGGTGGCGAACTGGATCCGGGTGGACTACTCGCCGCAGGGATGGTTGTGGGCCGCGGTGATGTTGCTCGCCGTGCTCGCGATCGCCGGGGTTGGTCTGGCCGCGCCGTATTTCCGGCGAGTCCGCGCCGCCGTGGGAGCAGGAGACGAGGACCGTCTGGCCTCGGCGCTGGCCTCGCCGCTGCCGTGGGCGCTGTTCTGGCTCGAGACGGCCGGGGTGGCCGTGATCCTGTGGCTCATGGTCTACAAGCCGTTCTGAGATGATGCGCGCACGGCGGGGGCTGGGGCCGCCGAGGCTCGTGGGCGAGCATCGCGAACCGCAGCCCCCCGGCAGAGCTCGAGGGTAGGGCGATCGACGATGCCGATCCTGAGGTTCGATGACGCTCCGGAGTTCGACCTGTCGGGGATCCGGATCCGAGGGCTGGCGTCCCCGTCGCGCGGGGCGGCCGAGACGATGACGTACCGGGTTGAGCTGCCCTGGGGGGCCTAGCTCACCGTGGGGATCGGGACCTACATCGCCAACGTCACGCTGTTCGACGGACGCGGCGTTCGACGGCGGGCGGGGGTCCTGATCTCCGACGGCCACGTCCGGTGGGTCGGCCCGCACGCCCGAGCCCCGCGAGCGGCGGGGACGGCGGACGAGGTCGACGGCGCGGGCAAGACGCTCACGCCGGGTCTGATCGACGTCCACGTGCACCTGTGCTTCGACGGGAGCGCCGACTTCGCCCGGGAGGCGCGAGAGACGAGCTCCGACGCCGCGGCCGCGGTCAAGGCGGTTCGGAACGCGGCGATCACGCTCGCCCACGGCGTCACGACCGTGCGGGACCTCGGCGGCCGGGGGGACGCGGCGATCCAGGTGGCGCGGGCCGTCGAGCAGGGCCGGATCCCCGGGCCGAGGATCCTGGCGGCGGGCCGGGCCCTCACCGTCACGGGCGGCCACGGCCACAGCGTGGGGTTCGCCCGGGAGGTGGACGGGCCGGACGCGGTTCGGCGAGCCGTACGTGAGGAGGTCAAGGCCGGGGCGACGGCGATCAAGGTCATCGCGACCGGCGGGGTCCTCACGCCCGGGATCGCGGCCGACCTCACCGCGTTCACGCCCGAAGAGCTCGAGGCGCTCGTCGACGAGGCCCACACGTGGGGGCGCGGCGTGGCCGCGCACGCGATCGGGGCGGCGGGGATCGTCCGCGCGGTGGCGGCGGGGGTGGACTCGATCGAGCACGGATCGATGCTCACGGCCGAGGGCGCCCGGTTGATGAAGGAACGTGGGACCTTCCACGTCCCGACGATCTCGGCGATCCGGGGGATGGTGGAACACCCGGACGACGTGCCGGCCTACGCGTTCGAGAAGGCGAGCGCGCTCGCCGAGGTGGCCCGCGACGCCTTCCGCCGGTCGGTCCGGGCGGGAGTCCCGATCGCCTGTGGGACCGACGCGGGCACGCCGTTCAACCCCCACGGGAACACGCCGGTCGAGATCGTCCGGATGGTCCAGTGGGGCCTCACGCCGATCAGGGCCCTGCGGGCGGCGACGTCCGAGGCGGCGGCGCTGCTGCACCGCCCGGAGCTGGGGCGCGTCGCCCCAGACGCCCCGGCCGACCTCGTGATGTTCGACGAAGATCCGCTCGAGGACATCGGCGCCGTGGCGAAGCCGGCGCTGGTGATGAAAGGCGGCGAGATCGCCGCCGGCGAGCTCTTCCCGGCCTGAGGGGCGAACGTCGGCTCAGGCCGCGCTCTCCTCGGCCGGCGTGAACCGGTGTTCCTGGGCGATCGAGTCGCACGGATTCCCGCGGCCGAACAGCACGCGCATCTCCGTCAGGTCGGCGATCCACCAGAACGCGGTGGCCGACGGACCCGACCCCGGGACGCGCTCGGGGTGTCGGCACAAGGCGTCCGGCTCTCCCTCGTGGTCGGACAGGAGGGCCCGCAGCCCCTCCGCGGTGATCGAGGCGGGCTCGGCGAGCTCCAGCAGCTCCGCGGCCCGGGCGAGCCGTCTGGCCGATCGCTCCGCGTACCGAGGGTCCCCCTCGTAGCGAACCATGCTCGGGCAGACGTAATGGTTGGTGTGCACGAGCTGGCCGTGCTCGTCGGCCGTCGAGAGCTCGGCGTCGGTGGCGGAGCCCTCCACGTCGATCACCTCACCGCCGCTCGTCACCAGCACCTGGTTGTAGCTCGAGGCGCGATCGTGCCGGAGCGCCTCGCCGAGTGCGCGATCGAGGGTTGGCTGGCGGAGCATCGAGCGGAACTGCACCTCTCGGGGCACCCCGACGCGTTCGTCCAGCGGGGCGAGCTCGTTTCCGGTCATGGAGATGCCGGCGTCGTTCCATCCGCAGCTGAGCCACACGCCGTTCCCGACGGCGAACACGGTGGGTTCACCGTCGACGCCGATCTCGAACGCGACCAGCTCGTCCTGGTAAGAGCGCGGCATGTCGTTGTTGTGCGCGACGAGGACATGGTCGTCCCTGGTGGACGGCGGGACCGCGACCACGTCGGTGCACCGGCCGGCCAGGCGGCGAGCGTACGGCTCGTACCAGATCTCCTCGACCACACATGCGAACAGGGCGAGCGGGTCCACGCCGGCCGCCTCGGCGGCGCCCTCGAGCTCGTCGCGGTACCACGGGTACGCCGCATAGGTGACCTCGCGGTACCGATCGGCGAGGGACAGCTGCTCGGCCCGGGTACGGCCTTCGGGGATCGGCTCGCCCTCGAATGCCGCGGCCCGCCGCATCGTTTCGGCACACGCGGCGCCGATCCGGCCGCCCACCTCGTGGTGGGAGCCGGTCACCCGCAGCACCGGGATCGTCGGCGGGGGAGGCATCGGCTCGAATCCTAGCCACAGCCCGCGCTCGTGGCACCGACGGGCCGGTGCGGCCGTCCCCCAGGGAGCGGGTCGTTGGACCTTCCCGGGCTCGGCGTCCCCGCGGCATATATGGAAGGACGCGTCCAACAACGCCGCGCGGCGGCAAGGGGGTGTTCCCGGTGTCCCAGAACGCAGAGAGCGGAGAGGTCCTGATGCACCCGGTGCTCGAGACCCATCCCGAGGACGTTCCCAAGGCCGTCGAGATCCTGCACGACCCGAAGGCCGACTTCGCGGCGAAAGCGGCCGCCGCCGACCGGCTGGGCCGCAGCCCCGGCGGGGAGGGCGTGACCGCGGGGCTGCTCGGCGCCCTCCACGACCCCTTCGCGCAGGTACGAGGGGCGGCCGCGTTCGCGCTCGGCCGCCTGGGCGACCTCCGCAGCGTGGGGCCGCTCGTGTCCCTGCTGCACGACCCCTCGGACGAGGTTCGGTGCCGGGCCGCCGTGGCCCTCGGGTTGATCGGGAGCGTCTCGGTCCTGCGGACCACGCTTGACTCCGCGAGCCCGGAGGACCTCACGATCCGCTGGGCCGCGATCCAGGCGCTCGGCAACCTCGGCCCCGTCGCGGTCGAGTGTCTCCAGAAGGCTCTGAAGCACGGACCGAGGACCGAACGGGCCCGCGTCGTGGTGGCCCTCGGCGAGACCCGCGCGGTGGAGGCGGTCGGCCCCCTGGCGGAGGTCCTCGAGGACGAGGACCAGGAGGTTCGGGTTCGCGCGCGGGAGGCGCTCGAGAAGATCCGGGAGTCGCGGGTCCTCTGACTTCTCGGGGCTACGCTGCGGGGGCGCAGGATCCGAGCTCGGTCGCGATCGCGTCCGCCCAGGCCCGCACTCGGTCGAAGTCCCGGAAGTCTTTCCCGAGCCCACCGTCGACCATCCGCTTGGCCATGAACCCCTTCGCGTGATCGGGATCGATGCACCCACCGAACGTGACGAATCCCCGGCAACCGATCCGCTCGGCCCGCGTGGCGATCCGCGACGGCAACGACGGGGATGTGTGTTCGGCGGAGTCGTCGAGCGGACCGCTCTGGAACAGCCAGGTCGGCCGGGTCGCGAGCTCGGCTCCGAAGCGCCGCAGGAACGCCACCGCCTCGGAGCGCCACCGCCCGAGGTACACCGCGCTTCCCAGCACGACCGCGTCGTAGCCCTCCAGGGTCTCGATCCGGCCGGCGTCTCCTCGGTCGACGACGAGCCCCGAGTCGTGGAGCCGATCGGCGAGCGCGTCCGCGATCCCGGCCGTCGATCCCATCTTGCTCGCGCAGGCCACGAGCACACTCTTCGGCTTCACGATGGCCTCCCTCCGGTCCACGCCTCCAGCCTGCCGCCCGTCTCGCGCGAGGCGTAGGGCCCAGGGTCCCGCGGACGCGAGGGTCCTCGGCCCGGGGCTGCCGCTCGCGCGTTCGCGTTCGCTCCTGGAGGATCCGAACTCCCCGGCTCCGGGTCGGCAGCCGCCCGGATCTGGCGTCCGGAGTGTCGGAGGCGCCTCCTACGCTGGCCACATGGAGACCTTCGGGTACGTCGCGATCGCGCTCGCCGTCGGCGCCGCCGTGGGCGGCGGCCTCGCGTTCCTGGCTCGCCGTCCGCTCGGGCGGGCCGCGGACGGGACGGGGCTCCAGGGCCGGCTCGAGATCCAGGCGGCGGAGCTTCGCCGGCTGGCCGACGCCGCCGCGGTCCGGGGCGGGGAGGCGGAGCATCTTCGTCGCGAGATGACGGCGGCCCGATCCGCGCTCGAGCGCCTGGCGGTGCGGGAAGACGAACGACGCGAACGCGAACGGGAGTCCTGGGACGTGGTGCGCCGCCTCGCGACCGTGCTGGCGGGCGGCGCCGCGAAGGGGCGGGCCGGCGAGAACGTGCTGCGCCAGCATCTGGCGCAGCTCCCGCCCGGCATGCTCGTGACCGACCTTCGCGTGAACGGCAAGGTGGTCGAGTTCGGGCTCGAGCTCCCGGACGGCCGGCGTTTGCCCATCGACTCCAAGTGGACGGCGGTGGCCGAGCTCGAGGCGCTCGAGGCGTGCACCGACCCGGCCGAACGTGAGCTCGCCGCTCGCGACGTCGAACGCCAGGTATCCGCCCGTGCCCGCGAGGTCGCGCAGTACCTCGACGCCGCGGTGACGGCGCCCGTGGCCGTGGCGGCGATCCCCGACGCCGCGTACGCCGTGCTGCGCCGCGCCCACGCCGATGCGTTCGCCCGCGGCGTGGTGATCGTGCCGTATTCGACCGCGCTGCCGGTGCTCCTGTTCCTGTACAGCTTGGTGCACCGGTTCGGCGGGGCCGACGACGCGCGGGCCGCGCTCGGGGAGGTGGCCGCGCTCCTGGACGCGCTGGAGGGGGTGGTCGAGAACAAGGTGGCCCGCGCTGCCACCATGCTCGGCAACGCGGCCGAGGAGATGCGGTCGAGCCTGGGCAAGGCACGCGGCTCGGTGGCGCGGGGGCGCTCGGTCGCGCCCGTCGCGGAGCCGCCGGAGCGGCCGGGTGTGCTCGAGGTGGTCCCCGGCCCGTAGGCTCCTCCGGATGGAGTTCGACGAGGCCCTGGAGCGGTTCGGCTTCGTGCCGAGCGGCGAACGGCTGCCCCGGGGCGCGCGGGTGTTCGTGGCCCGGCCCAACCCGTATCTCACGTACACCGTCCAGGCGTTCGACGACGGGACCGCGTTGTTCTCCTGGGAGTTCGCCGTCGGCGACTACCTCGCCACCAGAGGCATCCAGTTCGGTTCGGACGAGACGCTGAACCAGTTCGCGTACCCACGGTCCGACACGCGCGGACCCCAGAATGGCGCTTGGCTCGCCGCCGCGATCGACCAGGCCCGCGCGCTCCTCGCGGACGTCCGGTTCGACGACCCCCGGTAGGACGGCTTCGAGTCCCTGCTCCGCTTGGTGCGGTCGTGACGTCCGCCAGGGCGACGCGTGTGCGAAGTTCGAGTGGGTGAGCGGCGGTGTGGGCGTCCAACGCCCGATCCGCCTGGTGGAGTAGCCGGACCGACCGCTGGGACACCGAACCCGTACGACGTTGCTCTCTTCGCTCATCGACGGGCGGTTCGACGAGGCGGACGACCGACGGTGCGTGCCGGTCAGTCCCTCCCGGCCGCGCCACGCAGCAGCCGCCGGGTCGGACGTCGACCGGTTGACAGGTTCATTCATTCGTTGCATAAATACTCGGGTGGCGCAGATCGGCGTCCTGGGCGCGTCCGGGTTCACGGGCGGGGAGCTCGTGCGGCTCCTGCTCTCCCATCCCCACGCCGAGCTCGCCTTCCTGGGCGGTCGCGCCAGCGCGGGAAAGACGCTCGGCGAGGTGCAGCCCCACCTGGCGTCGTCGTCGGTGGGTGACCGCGAGATCCGGCCGGTCGAGGAGGCCCCGGGCCTGGATACCGCGTTCCTGGCGTTGCCGCGTGGGGAGAGCGCGGCACTCGCGCCCGCGATGCTCGAAGCCGGGACGCGCGTGATCGACCTCGGCGGGGACTTCCGGCTGGCCGCCGACGCGTATCCAACCTGGTACGGGTTCGACCACCCGGTACCGGCCTGGCTCGACAAGGCGGTTTACGGGCTGACGGAGCTGTTCCGCGACCAGATCCGCGGCGCCGACCTCGTGGCCAATCCGGGGTGTTTCCCCACGCCGGCGATCCTCGGGCTGGCGCCTCTGTTGAAAGGCGGCCTGATCGAGCCGGACCGGATCATGGTCGACGGGAAGACGGGGCTCTCCGGCGCCGGCCGGTCGGGCGAGGACGCCATGAGCCACGCGGCCACCGAGGAGAGCGTGCGGCCGTACCGGTTCCCGGCGCACCAGCACACGCCGGAGCTCGAGCGCGCCCTGGTCGCGGCGTCGGGCATCCCGGTCGGCGTCTCGTTCGTTCCGCATCTGGTTCCTGCGGTGCGAGGGGTCCTGACCACCGCGTACGCGCGGGTGGCCGACGGAACCACCACCGGCTCGCTCGTCGAGGCGCTCGTCGCGGCCTACGACCGCGAGCCGTTCGTCCGCGTGTTGCCGGCCGGCGCGATGGCCGACACGAAGCGAGTCCGCGGCTCGAACGTGATCGAGCTCCAGGCGGCCGTCGACGAGCGCACCGGAACGGCCGTCGTGATCGGTGCGATCGACAACCTGGTGAAGGGGGCGGCCGGCCAGGCGATCCAGAACTTCAACCTCATGGTCGGCGCGGAGGAGACCACGGCTTTGTCGAGGGTCGGGATGTACCCATGAGCGTGACGTTCCCGCGAGGGTTCCGGGCCTCGGGCGTGACCGCGGGCATGAAGCCGTCGGGGCGCCCGGACCTCGGGCTCCTCGTTGCGGACGGCCAGGCGAGCGCCGCCGGGTTGTTCACGACGAACGCGTTCGCGGCGGCACCGGTGGAGCTGTGTCGGCGCCGGGTCGCGGGTGGTCGGGCCCGCGCCGTCGTCGTGAACAGCGGCCAGGCCAACGCCGGGACCGGCCCCCGCGGCGACGAAGACGCCGAAACCACCACGGCCGCCGTGGCCGACGCGCTCGGCGTGGATCCCGGCGTCGTGCTCGCGTGTTCGACCGGCGTGATCGGCGAACCCCTCCATGTGGGCGAGTACCTCGCCGCGATCCCGACGTTGGTCGACACGCTCTCGGCCGAAGGTGCGGAGGCGTTCGCCGAGGCCATCACCACCACCGACACCGTGCGAAAACAGGCCGCGGCGACGCGTGGGCCGTACCGCGTCGGCGGCTGCGCCAAAGGGGTCGGCATGGTCGCGCCCGACCTGCGGCTGGCCACGATGTTGGCCTTCGTGACCACCGATGCGCCGGTGGCGCCGGAGCCGCTGAAGCGCCTGGCCGCCGAGATCCTCCAGCCGTCCTTCGAGTCGTTGACCGTGGACGGTTGCACGAGCACGAACGACACCGTGCTGCTGTTCGCCGGCGGGGCCGCCGGCGGCCCGCCGGTCGAACCCGGCACCCCCGCGTGGGAGCACCTCGGCATCGCGGTCGACGAGGTGGCGTCCTCGCTGGTGCGCCAGCTCGCCGACGACGCCGAAGGAGCGACGCATGTCGTGCTCGTCGAAGTCACGGGGGCGCGAACCGAGGGCGACGCGCGCGTCGTGGCTCGGGCCGTGGCCGACTCGCTGCTGGTGAAGACCGCCGTGTTCGGCGGGGATCCCAATCCCGGCCGGATCCTCCAAGCGATCGGGTCGTCGGGGGTGGCGTTCGCGCCGGGCGACGTGGAGGTGGACCTCTCCGGCGTGCCGGTGATCGCCGACGGCCGGATCCCGGCCTCGTTCGCCGACGGCGGGGTGGACCTGGCCCGCAAGGCGCTGGCCGAACGCGACGTGACGATCGCCGTGTCGCTCGGCGACGGTCCGGGCACGAGCCGGACCCTCGGGGTGGACCTCTCCTACGACTACGTGAAGATCAACGCGGAGTACACGACGTGACGCCCTCGAGCCTCGCGCCGCAGGTCCGCACCCGCACCGTGGCGAAGGCGCGGACCCTGATCGAGGCCCTGCCGTTCATGCAGGAGCACCGCGGCAAGGTCGTGGTGGTCAAGGTCGGCGGGGCGGTCATGGAGCGATCGCCGCTATCGCGCTCGTTCGCCGAGGACGTCTCGCTGCTTCAGCATGCCGGTATCCATCCCGTGATCGTGCACGGCGGCGGCCCGCAGCTCACCAGCGTCTCCGAACGGCTCGGCCTGGAGTCGTCGTTCGTTGACGGGATCCGGGTCACCGATCGCGACACGCTCGACGTGGCCACGATGGTGCTTGCCGGCAAGCTCAGCACCGAGATCGTCTCGTTGCTGGTGGCCGGCGACGTCCCGGCCGTGGGCCTGTCGGGCGTGGACGGCGGCCTGACCCTGGTGCGGCGGCAGACCGAGCCCGACCTCGGCTTCGTGGGGGAGATCGTGCGCGTCGACGCGAAGGTGCTGCACACGCTGATGGAGCGCGGGTTCGTCCCGGTCGTGGCGTCGATCGCGTCGGACGCCGAGGGCCGCCCCCACAACGTGAACGCGGACGTCATGGCCTCCGAGCTCGCGGTCGGCCTCGAGGCGCACAAGCTCGTCTACGTCAATGACGTCCCCGGCGTCATCGGGCCCGGCGGCGACCTGCTGTCCGAGCTCTCCGCGCAGGAGGCCCTCGACCTGCTGGCGGCCGGAGACGTGGTCGGCGGCGGGATGATCCCCAAGCTCGAGAGCTCGGTCCGAGCGCTCAAGGCCGGCGTGTCGCGGGTGCACCTTCTCGACGGGCGGGTCGAACACGCGCTGGTCCTCGAGCTGTTCACGCCCGAGGGCATCGGGACGATGGTGACGACCGGCGCGGAGCCGTCGGGCGACTCGGGAGCGACCTCGTGAACCGCAACGGCGGCGCAACCAAGGCCAAGCGCCAGCAGGCCATCCTGTCGCTTGTCGGGCGGGAGCGGCTGGGGAGCCAGGAGGAGATCCGGTCGCGCCTGACCGCGCTCGGCCTGGAGGCGACGCAGTCCACGATCAGCCGCGACGTGGAGGAGCTCGGCCTGGCCCGCGTCCACGACCGCGAGGGCCTCCGCTACGTGGTCCCCGGGCAGGCGGAGGCGTCGCCCTCCGGGGCGATGTTGCGCCACGCCCTGGACGAGTTCGCGATCTCGATGGCTCCCGGGGCGGGCGAGCTGCTGGTGATCCGAACGCCCCCGGGGGCGGCCAACGCCCTGGCGGAGGCAATCGATCGGGCCGCGCTCGCGGCGATCGCCGGCACGATCGCCGGCGACAACACCATCCTGGTCGTCCCGCGGGAGGGATCGACCGGCCGCGCCGTCGAGCACGCCCTGCGCGAGATCGCCGGAGCTCACGGAGCCGGGGCCCAAGGAGCCGGGACGCACCGAGCCGGGGCCCACGGAGCCCACGGAAAGGAGTGACCATGCAACGCGTCGTGCTCGCGTATTCGGGAGGGCTCGACACCTCGGTGACGATCCGCTGGCTCGTCGAGCGCGGGCACGAGGTGCACGCGGTCGCGGTGGACGTCGGCCAACACGAAGACGTCGGTGAGATCGAACGCCGGGGGCAGCTCGCGGGCGCCGCTTCGGTGCGGGTGGTGGACGCCGTGGACCGCTTCGCGTCCGAGTTCGTGACCAAGGCCATCCGGGCCAACGGCCTGTACGAAGGCAAATACCCGATGGTGTCCGGCCTGGCCCGGCCGTTGATCGCCGACGAGGTCGTGAAGGTGGGCCGCGAGGTCGGCGCCGATGCCGTGGCGCACGGGTGCACCGGCAAAGGCAACGATCAGGTGCGGTTCGAGGTCTCGTTCGGCGTGCTCGCGCCGGGCCTTCCGGTCCTGGCCCCGGTCCGCGACCCGGGCATCCCCCGCGACAAGGCCGTGGTGCTGGCGGAGGAGTGGGGCATCCCGATCTCGGACGTGGCCACGGCCTACTCCGTGGACGAGAACCTGTGGGGCCGGACGGTCGAGTGTGGGCCGCTCGAAGACCCCTGGGCGGCCCCGCCGGAGGGCGCCTTCGAGCGGACGGCGCCGCCGGAGCGCCGGCCGGCCGAGCCCACCGAGGTCGTCGTGTCGTTCGAGCGCGGGCTGCCCGTGGCGCTCGACGGCACGCCGACCCCGCTCCCGGAGCTGATCCGGACCCTCGAGGCCGAGGCGGGGCGGTACGGGTTCGGGCGGGTGGACATGATCGAGAACCGCCGGGTGGGCATCAAGTCGCGCGAGCTGTACGAGGTGCCGGGCGCGCTCGCGCTGATCCTGGCCCACCGCGCGCTCGAGGACCTCACGCTCGAGCGCGAGCTGGCCCACTTCAAGCCGGGGATCGAACAGCGCTGGGCCGACCTGGTCTACGACGGCCTGTGGTACAGCCCGCTGCGAGAGGCGCTCGATGCGTTCGTCGAGTCGACGCAGCGGGCGGTGACCGGCGAGGTCCGGCTGGAGCTCTCGCCGGGGGCGTGCACGGTCGTGGGGCGACGCTCCGAGGCGTCGCTGTACGACCTGTCGCTCGCGACGTACGGGAGCGAGGACGCGTTCGACCAGAGCGACGCGGCCGGCTTCGTTCGTTTGTGGGGACTCCCGCTCAAGGTGTGGTCGGCGAAACAGAGGGGCGGCGGCGCGTGAGCGATCGCCTCTGGAGCGGCCGGTTCGGGACGCCGCCGGCGCCCGAGGCCGAGGCGCTCGGACGGAGCCTGGCCTTCGACGCCCGGCTGGCGCCCTACGACGTCGAGGCGTCCGTGGCGCACGTCCGCGCGCTGGAGGACGCGGGGCTGCTGTCCGGCGACGAGGCCGGCCAGCTCGAGAAGGCGCTGCTCGACGTCGGGGCAGAGATCGCCTCCGGCTCGTTCGTGTTCGATCCGGGCGACGAAGACGTGCACTCGGCGATCGAACGGGCCGTCACGGACCGGCTCGGGGACCTCGGGGCCCGGCTGCACGCCGGCCGGTCGCGCAACGACCTCGTGATGACCGACCTCCGTCTGTGGCTGCTGGACGCCGCCTCGCGCATGGAGGATGGGATCGTCCGCCTGGCGCGAGCGCTGATCGGCCACGCGCGGCGGCACGCCGAGGACGTGATGCCGGGAACCACGCACGCCCGGTTCGCGCAGCCGGTTACGCTCGGCCACCACCTGCTCGCGCACGGCTGGGCGCTCTCGCGTGACCTGGAGCGTCTCGCCTCGTGGCGGAGCCGGGCGGCCGTCTCCCCGCTCGGCGCCGGGGCGCTGGCGACGTCCACCCTCGGGCTCGAGCCCGGGCGGTCGGCCGAGCGGCTCGGGTTCGACGGCGCATTCGCGAACTCGATCGACGCCGTGAGCGATCGCGACGTCGTCCAGGAGTTCCTCGCGGCCGCGGCGATCTGCGCCACGCACGTCTCGCGCCTGGCCGCCGACCTGGCGCGGTTCTCCGACGAGTCACTCGGCTGGGCCACGATCGACGAGGCCTATTCGACGGGTTCCAGCATGATGCCGCAGAAGCGGAACCCCGACGTGGCCGAGCTCGCGCGAGCCAAGGCCGGTCGCGTCCTGGGCGACCTGGTCACGGTCTCCGCGGTGCTCCACGGGCTCCCGCTCGGGTATCACCGAGACCTCCAGGAGGACAAGGAGGCGGTGTTCGACGCCGCCGATACGCTCGAGACGACGGTGGCCGCGGTGGCCGGCTGCGTCGAGACGACGATCTTCCACCCCGAGGCCATGCGGGCGGCCGCCCGGGCCGAGGGGTTGTACGCGACCGACCTCGCGGAGGCGCTCGTCCGATCTGGCGTGCCGTTCCGCGAGGCCCATCGACGTGTGGGCGGGCTGCTGCGGCGGCTCGAGGCCGAGGTCCTTTCGTTCAACGCCCTCTCTCCGGACGATTGGGCCCACCTCGGTCTCCCGGACGGCGCGCGTCTTCTGGACGCGGACCGCGCCGTCCGGGCCCGCACGACCCCGGGCGGGCCCTCGCCGGAGAGCGTTCGGCGACAGGCGGACGATCTCGAGCGCTCCTTACCGTCGGGGCCGTGACGATCGAGGTCCGCCCGGCCGCCCTCGCGGCCGTGCGCGAGCTCCGGCACCTCGTCCTTCGGCCGCATCAGCTGCCGGAGGATCTCGTGTACGAGCACGACGACGACCCGGACGCGCTGCACCTGGGCGCGTTCGAGGACGGCCGTCTGGTGGCCGTGGCCTCGATCACCCGCGAGCCGCCGCCAGGCTCGGACGATGGAGCCGCCTGGCGGATCCGTGGGATGGCGACGCTTCCCGACTACCGGGGCCGCGGCCTCGGCGGCGAGCTCCTGCGGCGATGTATCGGCCACGCGACCCCACGCGAGGCCTCGCTCGTGTGGTGCAACGGCCGGGTGCCGGCGCTGCGGTTCTACGAACGGCACGGGTTCGTGGGGGTGCGGGGGCCGTGGGACGAGCCGCACCTCGGCCCCCACGTCGAGCTCCACCTGCGGCTGCGGACGCCCGAGACCGGCCCGCCCGAGGCAAGATGGTCCCGTGGAGACGGCGCGAGGTGATCCGTCGGCGCGGGCGGCCGTCACGGCCGAGCTGTCGGCGCTCGGCGCGATCCGCGAGTTCCGCCGCGATGCCCTCGGTCTCTTGGAGCGCCTGGCCGCGCTCGGCGACGTGGTCCGCGTTCCGATCCCATGGACGAACGCCTTCCTCCTGAACCATCCCGAGCTCGTCCACGAGGTGCTCGTCACTCATTACCGGGACTTCCGGAAGGGCCCCACCGTCGAGGCGTCGAGGATGTTGCTGGGCGAGAGCCTCCTGACGACCGAAGGAGACCGGCACCGGCGGCAACGGCGCATGATCCAGCCGGTGTTCCACCGGGAGCGAATCGCCGGGTACGCCGACACCATGGTCCGGCTCGGCGAAGACGCGGCCGACCGCTGGAAGGACGGAGCGACCCTGGACGTGCACGCCGCGATGGCGTCGCTCACGCTCGCCGTGGTGACCGAGACGTTGTTCGGCGCCCACCGCGACGACCACCGCGCGGCGACGGTGACGAGGGCGCTCACGGAGCTTCTGGCGATGTTCGACCGGGCGTATTCGCCCGCCTTCCGGCTGCTGGTCCACCTCCCCACGCCGACGATGCGGCGGTTCCGGCGGATACAGGCAGATCTGGACGGGATCGTCGGCGACCTCGTCGCCGAGCGGCGCGCCGCCGGCGCGGACGGCGACGACGTGTTGTCGGTGCTCCTTCGCGCGCGGGACGAGGACGAGGGGATGACCGACGCCGAGGTCCGGGACGAGGCCCTGACGTTGTTCCTGGCCGGCCACGAGACCACGGCGAACGCCCTCACGTGGACGTGGTGGTGGCTCTCGGAACATCCGGAGATCGAGGCGCGTCTTCACCAGGAGCTGGACGCGGGCCTCGACGGCCGCACTCCAACGGTCGACGATCTGGAGCGGCTCCGGTACGCCGAGTGGGTCCTGTCCGAATCGATCCGACTGCGGCCGCCGGCGTGGGCGATCGGCCGGCGAGCGATCGCGGACGTCGAGATCGGCGGCGTCCCGATCCGGGCCGGCTCCGTCGTCGTGGTCTCACCATGGCTGCTGCACCGGGATCCGCGATGGTGGACGGAGCCGACCGCCTTCCGGCCCGAGCGGTGGTCGCCCGAGGAATCGGCAGGGCGTCGCCGAGACATCTTCCTGCCGTTCGGCGCCGGCCCTCGCCGTTGCGTCGGGGAACCCTTCGCCTGGATGGAGGCGGTGCTCCTGTTGTCCACGATCGCACGCAGGTGGCGGTTCCGCCCGACGTCGGGTCGGCCCGTGGAGCTCCAGGCCGTGGTCACGCTCCGCCCTCGGCACGGGTTGCCGATGATCGCCCAGCGCCGACGTCTCCCAGCCGGGTAGCCTTCGCGCGACCCGGATCCCAGGAGGACCGCCGTGACGTTCGACCCGACCATCCGCGTCATCCGCGCCGAGGACCAGGACCGGCTGGCCTGGGAGGAGATTCCGACGGAACCCGGCGACCCGAATCCGCCGGGGGAGGAGACGGTGACCTTTCGCGCCGGCGACGGCCGGTTCGCGTTCGGCCTGTGGCGTCGCGTGCCCGAGACCGGGCCGATGGAGCCGCCGTACCACGAGATCGCGGTCCTGATCGAGGGTGAGGTGGAGCTGATCGAGCCCGACGGCACGGTGCATCGGGCCGGGCCCGGGGACGTGATCGTCACGCCGAAGGGGTCCGCCGCCACCTGGAAGGCGCTCAGCCCGGTGAAGAAGTTCTGGGCGATCTACCGGGAGGAGTGACGGCGTCCGGCCCGCGGCGCCCACCGGGTGAGGCCGGGGACGTCCGGTACCCTTGTCCGTCGTGGGGTTCGCCAGCGCGCTCGTGATCTTCGCCCATCCCGACGACGCCGAGTTCATGTGCGGCGGGACCGTCGCGGCCTGGGTGAAGGAAGGGACCGAGGTCCACTATTGCGTGATCACGGACGGCTCGGCCGGTTCGAACGAACCCGGCGTGACCCGGGAGCAGATGATCCCGATCCGCGAGCGCGAGCAGCGCGCCGCGGCCGAGGTGCTCGGCGTCTCGAGCGTCACGTTCCTGGGCTTCCGCGACGGCGAGCTCGAGGTGAATCTCGAGACGCGCAAGGCCGTGACCGCCGTGGTCCGGCGCGTGCGTCCGGAGGTCATCGTGGCCCCCGATCCATCCCGGCTGTGGTCGGGCACCCGCTACATCAATCATTGGGACCACAAACAGACCGGGACGCTCGCGCTGTGCGCGGTGATGCCCGACGCCCCGAGCCGCCCGCAGTTCCCCGAGCTCTTGGACGAAGGCCTGGAGCCGTTCGAGGTGCCGAACCTTTGGCTCTCGGCCGACGAACCCGATACGTACGTGGACGTCGCGAAGACCATCGACCTGAAGATCGAGGCCCTTCGAGCTCACGCCTCACAGGAGGGCGTCCCGGAGGCCGAGGAGTGGGTCCGCGAGTGGGCCCGCGAAGTCGGTGAGCAGACGGGGATGGAATACGCGGAGGGGTTCCGGGCCTTCGCGCTGACGGAGGACTAATGGACGACCGGCCGCTCGACGACGGCGAGGACCGCGAGCCCCTCGGCCTGGACCCGGGGGAGGAGGAGAACGTCCGCGCCGACCTGGAGGATCTGGCCGGCATGCGCGCGGTCTTCCAGCCGCAGGGGGTCAAGGGTGTCGTGATCGCCTGCCCGGACTGTGGCGAGAACCACTTCTACGAGTGGGACCTGTTGAAGGAGAACCTCGAGCACATGCTCCAGACCGGCGAACCACGTCTCCATGAACCCGCCTTCGAGGTCCGCGAGGACGAGTACATCCAGTGGGACTACGGCAAGGGGTACATCGACGCCCTCGCCGATACCGGCCTGGAACCGGACAACCGCGTCCCGCTGACGGCCTGCCCGTGGTGCGAGACCCCCGTCGAGGATCACTTCCAGTTCTGTCCTCGGTGCGGCCGGTCGCTCGCCGCGATGCGGCTGTACCGCGAGCTCTCCCAGCGCGGCCTGGACGAGCGCGAGGTTCGAGCCATGCTCGTGCGGGCCGGCTTCGAGCCGTTCTGACGCGCTGAGGCGCGAGGGGCCGGTCGGGCCGGCGAGAACGGGTCGCAGGGCCGTGATCGCTCCCTCCCCGGCGCGGTCAACTGGGGGCCGGAGCATCCTGCAAGAAGGAGCGCGGCGTGGACATTCGGTTCCGCTTCCTGCCGGTCGCGTCGTCCCTTCACGACCCGGCGGCCCTGGCCGGCGTGATCGATCGGCTCTCCGAGACGCTGGGGAAGATCGGAGGGGTCCGAGGAAGCGAAGGTGACCTGGACAACCCGGAGCCGATCGTGTTCGCGGTGCTCACGGGGGGGACGGAGGGCACGCTTATCGAGCTGTGGCGCCGGCGGGTCACCTCTTCCCATGCCGAGCCCGTACATCTGCTGGCGCACCCGGGTCAGAACTCGCTTCCCGCGGCGATGGAGGCGCTCGCCGGGCTCCGGCAGCGCGGTGCGAACGGGCGCATCCTGCCCTTCCCGCTCGAGGCCGACGCCGAGTCCGTGGCCGCGGTCGATCGGGCCGTCCGCGACCTCGAGGTCCGGGCGTACCTGCGTCGGGCGCGGCTCGGCCTCGTCGGCGCGCCGTCGGACTGGCTCGTCGCCAGCTCGCCCTCGGCCGAGGCGGTTCGCCGGACGTGGGGTCTCGAGGTCGTGCCGGTGGACATCTCGGTCGTCGTCGAGCGGTACCGGGCGGCCGCCCCGGCCGCGGCCGGGCCGCTCGCCGCCGCCGTCTCCGCCGGGGCGATCGAGGCGCGTGAACCGAACGCCGGGGACGTTGCCGACGCGGCCCGTTTGTATCCGGCGCTTTCGAGCGTCGCAGCCGATGATCGGCTCGACGCCCTCACCGTTCGGTGCTTCGACCTGCTCGGGGAGGTGAAGACCTCGGGCTGCGTCGCCCTGTCGCAGCTGCTGGACGACGGCGTCGTGGCCGGCTGCGAGGGTGACCTCGCGTCCGCGGTGGCGATGACCTGGACGGGGCGACTGCTCGAGGTCGTCCCCTGGATGGCGAACCCCGCCTGGATCGATCGGGACGAACGCACGATCCTGCTCGCCCACTGCACCGTGGCCCGTTCGCTCGTGAGCGCGTACCGGGTGCGATCCCACTTCGAGTCGGGGATCGGCGTGGGGATCGAGGGCGACCTCCGGGGCGGGGACGTCACGCTGATCCGCGTCGGCGGCCGCGAGCTGGAGCGCCTGTGGGTGGCGGACGGGGAGGCGGTTCCCCGACCGGCCCGAGAGGGCCTGTGCCGAACCCAGCTGACCGTGCGGCTGAACGAGCCTCGGCTGGCCGAGCTGCTCCGGGACCCGCTCGGGAACCACCTCGTGGTCGTCCCCGGGCACCACGCGGACCACCTCCGCGAGTGGTGGGAGCTCATGGTGCCCGTGGGCTCGGATCGAGCCGCCTGACCGGCGTCACCGCCCCCGCGGGCGCTCCAGGACGCATTCGTCGGGGAGCTTGTCGTCGCGAAGGCCCTTGAAGCTCGGGGCGCGCATCTTGTGGGTGCTCTTCGTGATCTCGAGGTACTCGACCTCGCACACGAGCTGAGGGTCCACGAACGTGGCCCCCTTGACCCTGCCGAGCTCGGGGTCGTCCCCGGCCGGCGTGGTGCGCTTCAGCGGCTCCAGGGCCGCCATCAGCCGCTCCAGCGTCTGGTGGGTGAAGCCCGTGCCGACCTGCCCCACCCACAGGAGCTTCCCGTCGTCGTAGGCCCCGACGAGCAGGGCCCCGAACGTCCCGGCCCGGCCACCCTGGCCCGGCGTCCAGCCGAGGATCACGCAGTCCTGCGTGTTCGTGAGCTTGACCTTCCGCCAGTCCGGCGAGCGGCGGCCGGGGTGGTACCGGGAGCCGACCCGTTTCGCCACCACGCCCTCGAGCCCGTGGGTCCGGGCCACCTCGGCGAACGGCTTCCCTTCGCCCTCGACGTGCGTGACGACCTGGAGCCGCTCGTCGGTCTCGACGATCGCCTCGAGGAGCTCCCGCCGTTCCTCGAGCGCCAGCTCGGTGGTGTTCCGTCCGTCGAGCCAGAGCAGGTCGAACGCGACCAGCGCGACCGGGATCCGCTGGGAGATCCGCTTGATCTCGCGTTCGTTCGTCAGGTTCATCCGCTGCTGGAGCGCCTCGAACGAGTTCCGGCCGTCCGAGTCGTCGAAGGCAACGATCTCGGCGTCCACGACGGCGTTCACCTGGTCCACCAGCTCGTGGATCATCTTCAGCTCGGGGTACTGGAACGTGACGTCGCGTCCGCGCCGGGTCACGAGACGGGTGCCGTCGGTGGCGAGGTACGTGACCGAGCGGATCCCGTCGAACTTGGGCTCGAACCACCACTTCGGGTCGTCGAAGGGTTTCCATCCGCCCTCGGCGAGCATCGGCTGGAGGGTCGGCGGCACGTCGATCAGCGGGGCCTCCTGGTGCGAGGCGAGGAACGCCAGCCAATCGGTGCGGGTCTTGACGAAGTGGAACTCGAGCCCCGGATACCGTCGGCCGTGCAAGCGGAAGCTGACCTTCTTGTCGGTCCACTCGACCGGCTCGTACCAGCCGTCGTCGAAGATTCGGACCTCGCCGGCCCCGTAGTGGCCCTCGGGGATCGTGCCCTCGAACTTCCCGTAGTCGAGCGGGTGGTCCTCGGTCCGAACGGCGAGCCGCTTGTCCCGGAGCTGGACGGGGAGCCCGCGCGGCACGGCCCAGGACGGCAGGGCGCCGTCGCGTTCGAGGCGGACGTCGTAGTGCAATCGGGTGGCCCGGTGTTTGTGGATCACGAACGAGTTGCCGTGGCCGCTCGCCTCCCCGGGCGGGGGCTCGGTCGTCCCTTCGGGGCCGAACCGCCGCTTGCGCAGGTATTCGTCCAGGTTGGGGTCCTTGGAGGCCGCGATGACCTCCTCCGAGGTCCGTCGGCGCGGCGCGCTCGCGTGCGCCCTGGCGCTCGGCATGCCGACGGCCTCGAGCGCCGCGGTCAGGTCCTGCGGCTCGTCCCGCACGCCCGCGAACAGGTCGCCGAGCTTCTCGAATCGCTCCCAGACGTTGTCGATGCGAAAGTCCTGCGGGGTGAGGCCGCGCTCCACCTCGTCCCACGTGAGCGGCGTCGAGACGGTGGCTCGCGGCTCGGGGCGCAGGGAATAGGCGGCCGAGATGTTGGCCCCTGTCCGGTTCATGTTGTGGTCGATGAAGACCTTGCCGGTGCGGCGCTCGACCTGCCAGGCCATGGTGACCCGTTCGCGATCGGCCCGCTCGATCATCCGCCCGACCGTTCCCACGAAGTCGCGCACCTGGTCGTAGGAGTAGCCGGGAACGGCCGGGACGTAGATCTGGATGCCGGTCGCGCCCGACGTCTTCGGGTAGCCGACCAGTCCGAGCGCGTCCAGCGCGGCCTTCACGTGCACCGAGACCGCCAGCACGTCCTCGAAGCTCGCCCCCATCGGGTCGAGGTCGAAGAACAGGTAGTCGGGTTGTTCGACCGTGGCGCACCGCGAGTGGAGCGGGTGCATCTCGATCGCGCCCAGGTTCGCCACGTACAGGAGGGTGGCGAGGTCGTTCACCATCAGGTAGCCGATCACGCCGCCTTTGGCGTCGTCGCTCTCGACGGGACAGCGCTCGACCCAGTCCGGGGTGTGCGACGGGGCGGTCTTCTCGAAGAAGAAGCCGCCGGCCATGCCGTCCGGCATCCGTTTCATGGTCAGGGGGCGGTCCCGGAGGTGCGGCAGGATCAGCTCGCCGACGTTGAAGTAGTAGGCGACCAGGTCGCCCTTCGTGTACCCCTCGTCCGGCCAGAACACCTTGTCGAGGTTCGACAGACGGAGCTCGCGGCCGCCGGCCTCCATCCACCAGGCGTCGCCGCGGCGCTCCGCAGGCAGCGGGCGCGGCACCTCGACCGTGAAGGCCGGGCCGCCGGACCGCTTCTTCCGTGCCGGCATGCGGCCAGGGTAGCGGCGCCCCGGGGGGAAGTCGGCCGCGGCCGCTAGAATCCCATCTTCCCTGCTCGACCGCCGTTCCCGGAGGGAGAAACCATGCCACCCAGAGCGATGTGGAAAGGCGCCATCTCGTTCGGCCTCGTCACGATCCCGGTCGCCGTGTATCCGGCCACCGAGGAGAAGACGCTCCGGTTCAACCAGCTCCACGACGAGGACATGGGCCGGATCCGCTATAAGCGGGTGTGCTCGGTGGACGGCGAGGAGGTCGACTACGAGCACATCGTGAAGGGGTATGAGGTCGAGAAGGACAAATACGTGGTCCTCACCGACGAGGACTTCGACGCCGTCCCGGTCGAGTCCTCCCGGGCTATCGACATCCAGCAGTTCGTCGAGCTCGACGAGATCGACCCGATGTTGTTCAAGAAGTCCTATTACCTGGTGCCCGACGAGACCGGGGCCAAGGCCTACGCGCTCCTGCGCTCCGCGCTCGCGGAAGAGAACAAGGTCGGCATCGCCAAGGTGAGCTTCCGGGACAAGGAGCACCTGGCGGCGCTGCGATTCAAGGACGACGTCTTCGTGCTCGAGACGATGTTCTGGCCCGACGAGATCCGTGCGGCCGAGTTCGACACGCTCGACTCGAACGAGAAGGTCCGCTCGAACGAGATCGACATGGCGCGGTCGCTCATCGACAGCCTGACCGAACCGTGGAACCCCGAGCAGTTCAAGGACGAATACCGCGAGGCGCTCGTGAACATCGTGGAGAAGAAGCTCGCCGGCGAACCGATCGAGGCGCCGGAGGAGGCCGCCCCGGCCCGGGTGGTGGACCTCATGGCCGCGTTGAAGGCCTCGGTGGACGCGGCGAAGAAGAAGACCCCCGCGGCCCCCGGCGGGACCAAACGCTCCACGGCGAAGAAGAAGACCACCGCGAAGAAGAAGACCGCCGCCAAGTCCCCGGCCAAGAAGGCGGCCACGACACGCCGGAAGGCCGGCTGACGTGAAGCTGGTCGTCGCGGTCGTGAAGCCCCATCGCCTCGACGAGGTCAAGGAGGCGCTTCGCGGCGTCGGCGTGAACGGCCTCACCACCTCGGACGTGGAGGGGTTCGGCCGGCAACGAGGCCACACGGAGGTCTACCGCGGCGCCGAATACCAGGTGGACTTCGTCCCGAAGGTGAAGGTCGAGGTGCTCTGCGAGGACGACGAGACGCAGGGGATCGTGGACGCCATCGCCAAGGCCGCGCGGACCGGCAAGATCGGCGACGGCAAGATCTGGGTGACGTCGGTCGAGCAGGTCGTCCGGATCCGCACGGGCGAGATGGGCCCCGACGCCCTCTGAGCTCCGTGGCGACCACCGCGGAGCGTCCGGCCCCGGTGTCGCGCCTGCTCGAGGAGCTCGGGGCCCTGGAGCGCGCCTACTCCGCCGGCCATCACGGCCGCTGGTCGGCCGCCCGGCGCGCCGAGCTCGTCGACGCGTGCCTGATCGAGCTGTTCGAGTCCGCGGATCCGCACGGCGGCGTGGCGCTCGTCGCGCTCGGCGGGTACGGGCGCGGGCGGCTGTCGCCATGGTCGGACGTCGACCTCCTGATCGTGCACGACGCCGCGGATCCGGACGGGGTGTCGGCGCTGGCCGAGCGCATCCTGTATCCGTTGTGGGACGCCGGCCTGCGGGTCGGCCACGGGGTGCGGACGCCCGAGGAGTGTGAGGCGCTCGCGGCCGAACGGCTCGACGCTCGGACGGCCATGCTCGACGGCCGCGCGCTGGCGGGGGACGCCCTGCCGTGGACGGACGCGATGGCCCGGGTGGCTGGCACGGTCCGGGCCGACCCCCGCGCGTTCGCCGAGGCCCTGCGCGAGGACGCCGAACGCCGGCGCGACCGCCACGGCTCGGTGTCGTGGCTGCTCGAACCCGAGCTGAAGGAGGGCGCGGGCGGGCTCCGCGACGTCCAGCTCCTCGGCTGGCTCGCGGCCGCGCTCGGCGGCCCCCTCGAGGAGCACGGGCTGCTCCGGGCGGCCGAGCGCGAGGCGGTCGACGAGGCGGACGAGTTCCTCGAGCGGACCCGCAGCGCCCTGCACCTGGCCACGGGGCGACCGGGGGACCACATCGTGCTCGAGCAGCAGCCGCAGATCGCCCGGGACCTCGGGTTCGTGGATGAACCCGACCTCAGAGCCGTGGACGGGTTGATGCGGTCGGTGTTCGAGCACGCCCGTCACGTCGAACACGTCACGCGGTCCGTGTTCGATCGGTACCTGCGCGGCGCGGCCGACGCGCTCGAGGTCGAGCCGACCACCGAAGGGGTGCTGCGGGCGTTCGCCGCGTTCGCCCGCGCCGGCGAGGTCATGCCGGCCGCGACGTTGGATCGCATCGCCGCCGTGCCGCAGCCCGACGAGATCGAGTGGACGCCCGGGGTGCGCGACGCGTTCCTCGACCTGCTGGCCGCCGGGACCGAGGGCGTCCGCGCCCTCGAGACCCTCGACGCGATCGGCCTGCTGGCCCGCCTGCTCCCGGCCTGGCGGGCGGTTCGATGCCGGCCGCAGCGCGACCCTTATCACCGCTCGGCGGTGGACGTGCACCTGCTCGGAGCGCTCGGGAACGTCTCGCGCCTGCTCGACGACTCCTCGCCGGCCGATCCCCTCGTCGCCGAGGCCGTCGCGGCGATCCGCGACCCGGACGGCCTGCGGCTGGGCGCCCTGCTGCACGACATCGGCAAGACGGGGAGCCCGGGCCACGTGGCCCGGGGCGCCGCCGTCGCGACCAAGGTGCTCGGGGCCATGGGCCTGCCCGAACCGACCCGCGAGCTGGCGCGCTTCCTGGTCGCCGAACACCTCCTGCTCTCGGACACCGCAACCCGGCGAGATCTCGAGGACCAGGACCTCGTTCACGACGTCGCGGCCCGGGTGGGCGATCCCGAGCGCCTGGCCGCCCTGTACCTGCTCACCATCGCCGACGCCGAAGCCACTGGCCCGCTGGCCTGGACCCCGTGGCGGGCCACCCTGGTCCGCGAGCTGCTGGCCAAGGTCGAACACGTCCTGGAACGCGGCGAGGTCGGCGCCGACACGGCGGCCCGGCTGACCCAACGCGCGGACGCCATCCGGTCGGCTCTGCCCTCCCAGCCGCCGGAGGAGGTGGACCGGTTCCTCCTGAGGATGCCCCGGAGCTACCTCCTCGGCCTGCCGGTGGAGCGGATCACCGAGCAGTATCCGCTGCTGACTCCGCGTCTGGCCGCCCACGAGGTCCGCACGCACGCCGTGGCCGGCCGCCGGCCCGGCACCCACCTGCTCACGGTGGTGGCGGAGGACCGCCCCGGTCTCCTCTCGCTGATCGCCGGCGCCCTGGCCCTGGCCGGCCTGTCGATCCTCACGGCACAGGTGTTCACGACCGACGACGGCGTTGCGGTGGACGTGTTCGAGGTCGAAGGCGCGTTCGAGGAGGAGGTGGCCGACCGCCGGTGGCGGGAGTTCCGGGGCACGCTCCGAAAGGCCATCGAGGGACGGGCGTCGTTGCCGTACCGCGTCGAGCAGAAACGAGCGCACTATCCGCGGCCTCGCCATCGGGTGCCGGTCCACGTCGAGGTGGACAACGAGGCGTCGGACTTCTTCACCGTGATCGAGGTCGGGGCCGCCGACCGGATCGGGGTGTTGTTCGACATCACGCGAACGTTCGCCGAGCTCCGGCTGGACGTCCACCTGGCGAAGGTGGCCACGTTCGGCGCCCGCGTGGTGGACGCCTTCTACGTCCGGGACGACCTCGGCCTGAAGGTGGACGACGAGGAGCGGATCGCCGAGCTCGAACGCGCCCTCCGCGCCCGCCTGGAGATCCCCGCGGAGCCGGGGACCTAGCCGACCATCTCCCGGAGGCGATCGGCCATCTTCGTGCTGGCGGCTTCGTCTTCGTGTTTGAAATACAGGAAGACGTCGCTGCCGCCTTCGAGCGCGGGACGGATCCGGTCGGCCCAGGCGCGGAGCTCGTCGTCGGCGTATTCGGTCTTCCGAAGGCGCAGGTAACCGAACGGCTCCCACGACAGGTCGCCCGGGCCGGGGTCGGTCTCGTCGGTCTCGGCCACGCACCAGGCGATGCCCTGCTCGAGCAGCAGGTCGCGCGCCGCGGTCCACGACGGGTGGCGGAACTCCATGGCGGCCCGGGGCTGCGGCGGCAGATAGCCGACGAACGACTCGATCAACGCGCGGTCGTAGTGCAGCGTCGGCGGGCACTGGTACAGCACCGTACCGAGGCGCTCGCCGAGGATCTTGGCGCGATCGAGGAAGTCGCGGACGTCGTCGTCCACGTCGGTCAGTCGTTTCCAGTGCGTGATGCGCTGGTTGGCCTTGAGCGTGAACCGGAAGTTCTCCGGGGTCTCGTCGCGCCACGTGGTCAGCGACTTCTCGGTGGGGAAGCGGCGGAACGTGTAGTTGATCTCGACCGAAGGGAACCGGCTGGCGTAGTAGGACAACATCTCCCGGTTCTTCAGTCCCTCCGGGTAGAACACGCCGTGTTTCCACTGGTCGTAGGAGTAGCCCGAGGTCCCGAGGTAGAGCGCTCCCGACATCTGCGACGATTGTGGCATGGCCACGCCCGAAGCACGAAGCCGGCTCGAGGTCGACGGGGCCGAGGTGAGCACGTCCTGGATCGCCCCCGAGGGATCGGTGGCGACGCTCGTCCTGGCCCACGGGGCCGGGGCCGGCATGGACCATCCGTTCATGGCCGGGTTCGCCCGGGCCATGGGGGAGCGGGGCGTGGCGACGCTGCGGTTCAACTTCCCGTACCTGGAGCGGGGCAGGCGTTCGCCCGATCCCGAGCGGGTGCTCCTCGCCACGTGGACGGCGGCGTTCGACGCGGGACGTGCGGCCGCCGCGGGGGGGCCGGTCCTGGCCGGCGGGAAGTCCCTCGGCGGCCGGATCGCCTCGATGGCCGTGGCCGACGGGATGCCGGCGGCCGGCCTGGTGTTCCTGGGGTATCCGCTCCATCCGCCCGGCAAGCCCGAGCGGATCCGCGACGACCACCTGTACCGGATCGAGGTGCCGATGTTGTTCCTGCACGGCTCGGCCGACCCGTTCGCGAACGGGGAGCTCCTGGCGAAGGTCGTGAAGAAGCTCGGCGACCGGGCGGCGCTGGAGGAGGTCGAGGGCGGGGACCACTCGTTCAACGTCCGCGGCCGCAAGCTCGACCCCCGCGAGGTGGGCGCCGGCCTGGCCGAGCTCGCCGCGCCGTTCGTCCGTCGCCTGGCCGGGGTGGCCTGATGCCTCGGCGGCACCGGCGGGCGCCCGAGGAGGCGCCGCAGCCGCTCCGGATGCCGCAGTCGGCGGCTCCGATGTGGGCGCTTGCCCCCGGGTTCGACGTACGCCGGATCTTCGGCGACAAGCCGTACCGGTGCCCCGGCTGCGACCTGGAGATCCGCTCCGGTGTCTGGCACCTGGTGGTCGTCCCGCAGGACGAGCCGGACGCACGCCGACACTGGCACGAGGGCTGCTGGCGGGTCGAGCTCAACCGCAGCAGAGGTCGCCGCCGCATCTAGGCGACGGAGGCGCTGTGACCCACGCCGGAGCCCAGGCCGGAGAACAGAGCCGGATGCTGGCCGGGGCCGATCCCTGAGGGTACGGTCGAGTCATGACTCCGGGCGACGTACCGAGGACGGTGGAGGCGCCGGCCTGCCCGCCGAGCGAGTCCAAGCGGCTCCCGTGTGACGCGTGCGGCCACCCCATGGAGCCCGAACACGCCCACTACAAGTGCCCGGCATGCGGCTACATCCAGCCCTGCTGCGGCTGGTAGGTTCCCGCCGCGATGAACGCGCACCTGGCCGGCCAGCTCGCCACGCTCGACGAGCTGCACGACGACCTGATCCGCCTGGTCGCGGCGATGGACGACGATCGCCTGAACTGGCGCCCCGCGATCCCGGAGGCGAACACGATCGCGGCCCTGGTCCGGCACTCCATCGGCTCGCTGGTGATGTGGTTCTCGCGGGCGCTGGACGAGCCGTTCGAGCGCGATCGGGACGCCGAGTTCGCCTCCCACGACACCGCGTCGGAGCTGGTCTCGGCGCTCGAGACCTCCCGCGAGCGGGTCCGAGCGCAGTTCGACCGTTTGGACCGGGTCGATCCGGGGACCGAGCGGCGCATCCGGCGCCTTGGAGCTCCGAGCGAGGAGACGCTCACCGCGGGCTGGTGCGTGGCCCACGCCGTTCAGCACGTCGGCGAGCACTGGGGGCAGATCCAGCTCACCCGCGACCTTTCCGCCGCCCGGTGAACGAGCGGATCCTCTACCTGATCCGGCACGGCGAGTCCGACCTCGGCTCGACCGAGTTCACCGACACGCCTCGCGGCCGTCAGTGGGACGCGCCGCTCGGCGAGAAGGGCCGCGAGCAGGCCAGGCTCCTGGCGAAGCGGCTCGTCGCGATGGATCCGCCCCCCGCGGCCGTGTACAGCTCCCCGCTGCGGCGAACGCGGGAGACCATCGCCGCGTACGCCGAGCTCGCCGGGGTGGAGGTGCGCTTCGAGGACGACCTGATGGAGGGGAACATCGGGGAGTGGGAGGGTCGGCCGTTCGAGGACATCCTGGCCAGCGACGAACGCATCCTGCATCTCGTGCGGAACCAGGAGCCGATCTGGCGCCACGCACCCGGCGCCGAAGAGCTCGAGCCGTTCCGCGCTCGGGTGCACGGTGCGGTCGAGGCGATCCTTCGGCGGCACCCTGAGGGGAACGTTCTCGTCATGTGTCACGGCGGTGTGATCAACGCGTACGCCGCGCCGATCCTGGGGGTGGACCACGAGATGTTCTTCATCCCCGACAACACCTCGGTGAACTCGGTCGGCATCGAGGAAGACCGGCGCCGGGTCCGGTTCCTCAACGACACCCTGCACCTGACCGATCCGCACCTGTTCTGACTAGACTGCCGGACCGATCCCACGACATCCGAGGAGGTCTCGCGTGCCCGTGCCCTTTCTCTCCGACGAGTGGACCGTCGAGCTGAAGCAGCGGCTCAACGACAGCGACGCGTTCCGCGCCGCCGCCGGAAGCTCCAACGCCACCATCCAGAACGTGATCGCCACGTCCGACGGCCAGAGGCGGTACTGGATCAAGATCGCGGACGGCGCTGTGGACCTCGGCGCCGGGGACGCCCAGCAGCCCGACGCCACGATCGAGCAGGACTACGACACGGCCGCCGCCCTGGCACGGAGCGAGCTCAACCCCGTCACCGCGTTCATGACCGGCAAGATCCGGATCAACGGATCGATGATGTTGCTGATGCAGCTCCAGGGAGCGTTGACCGAGCTCGCCCGCGAGATGCAGGAGATGGACGTCGACTACTGAGCCCCGGGCTCCTGTTGGAGCAGG
>DASUTU010000061.1:0-38910 GCA_036374435.1 Actinomycetota bacterium
GCCGCGCGAAGCGAACACCGAAAGTCTGGTGTGGTAGACGCGGTCTCCGGAGCTCCGATCGAGCCCCTTCCGCGGCCTTCCCACGCCTGCCTCTTCCCGAAGCGGCTGGTCAGAGGCCTCTTTCAGCAGCGGAGGCGGACGGGAATCGAACCCGCCTGGGAGCTCTCGCCCCCACACCGGTTTTGAAGACCGGGGGGCCCACCAGGAGCCCTGACGCCTCCGCTTCGAGGATACCGGGGGGACCTTTACCGAAGGGCTCCCTCGCCTTTGCCCGGCCTTAAGCCAGCAATCCATAGTCTCCGGAGCGTCACCACACCGTCAGGAGGACGGCAATGAAGAAGGGCATCGCGCTCGGGCTTGCGGCCTCGCTCGCCCTGGTGGTCCCGGCGGGGATCGCAGCCGCCGGCGATCGGGACGTGATCCGAGAGGGGTCCTGCAGCGATTCGAGCGACTGGAAGCTGAAGCTCTCGCAGGAGGACGGTCGGATCGAGGCCGAGTTCGAGGTCGACCAGAACGTCACCGGCGATCGGTGGCGCGTGAAGATCCGGCACGACGGCGAGCTCGCCTACCGCGGACGCCACCGCACCGCCGGTCCGAGCGGATCGTTCGAGGTCCGCATCGTCGAGGACGACCTGTCGGGACCGGATCGGTTCCGCGCGCGGGCCAGGAACCTGTCCACCGGAGAGGTGTGCGTCGGCCGGGCGACGTTCTGACCTCTGTTCCACGAAAGCTTCACGAGGAGCCTGCCGGGAACCGTCGGCGGGCTCCTCTACCATTCCTTGCAGGATGGAGGCGGCGTTCTTCGACCTGGACAAGACGGTCATCTCCCGGTCGTCTTCGCTCGCGCTGTCGCGGCCGATGTACCGGGCCGGGATGGTCACCCGGGGCCAGCTCGTCCGGGGCGCGTACGCGCAGCTCGTGTACGCCCTGGTCGGCGCGGACGAGAAGAAGATGGACCGTCTCAAGGACGGCATGCTCCAGCTCACCAAGGGCTGGGACCGACACGAGGTGGAGCGGCTGGTCCGGGACGTCTTGATCCAGGTGATCGACCCGTACGTCTACCAGGAGGCCCTCGACCTCATGGCGCTGCACCACGCCGAGGGCAGGAAGCTGTTCATCGTGAGCTCCTCGCCCGAGGAGGTGGTGCGCCCGCTGGCGAGCCACTTCGGCGTCTCGGGCGTGATCGCCACGCGGGCCAGGATCGTGGACGGGAAATACACGGGCGAGCTCGAGTTCTACGCGTACGGCGATTCCAAGGCCGACGCCGTCCGTTCGCTGGCCGAGCGGCTCGGGCTCGACCTCGAGGGGTCCTATGCGTATTCGGACTCGATCACCGATCTGCCCATGCTCGAGGCCGTGGGCCACCCCGTCGCCGTGAACCCCGACCGGGACCTGCGCAAGGAGGCCGAGACCCGCGGCTGGGACATCCGCGACTTCCGCCGGCCGGTCCGGCTGCGGACCCGGATCGCCAAGACGGCTACGCACCCTCGCACGCGGGTCGCCGCCGGCGTGGCCGCCGCCGCGGCCTCCATCGGCATCGTCGGCTACCTGGTCGTGCGTTCCAAGCTCTCGGGCCGACGCAACGGGACCGGGAGCTGACCCGGCCGTCTGCGCGAGCGGACCTGGCGGGTGTATGGTCGAGGCGTCGCCTACGGGTGACACGCGAAGGGAGCAGAAACCCACGCGCGTCCTGCCGCGGGAGGCATGCACGGGGGTCGACGGCTCGACCGGCGGCTCCCCGGCACGTGCAGACTGCGCATGTTCGCTGCTCCCTTCGCCTACGTCCGGGCTCGGCCGTCGTTAGCCGGCGGGTCCGGTCTGGTGCGGCCGGACGATGCCCGTCTCGTACGCCAGGACCACCGCCTGTGCCCGATCGCGCAGCGCGAGCTTCGAGAACACCCGGTTCACGTGAGTCTTCACCGTGGCCATGCTCAGGTAGAGGCGTTCGGCGATCTCCCGGTTGGCCAGGCCGTGGCCGATCAGCTCGAGGATCTCGCGTTCGCGATCGGTGAGCGAGTCCAGGCCGGGCGGGGGCTCGGCCGTCTCGTCCGGGGTCCGGACGAACTCTTCGATGAGCCGGCGCGTGACCGAGGGCGACAGCAACGACTCGCCGTCCGCGACCACGCGGATCGCCTTCACCAGGTCCTCCGGCGCGACGTCTTTGAGGAGGAATCCGCTGGCCCCGGCGCGAAGGCCGCGAAAGACGTACTCGTCGAGGTCGTAGGTGGTCAAGATCAACACGCGGCACTCAGCCGTGGCCGCGTCTTCGGAGATCAGCCGCGTGGCCTCGATCCCGTCCATCTTCGGCATGCGCACGTCCATCAGGACGACGTCGGGCCGGGTCCGGCGCGCCTCGGCCACGCCTTCGTGGCCGTCCGCCGCCTCGCCCACGACCTCCATGTCCGGCTGCGCCTCCACCAGCATCCGGAAGCCGGAGCGGACCAGGGCCTGGTCGTCCACGAGCAGGAGCCGGAGGGTCACGCCGGCGCCCCGGCCGGGGTCAGCGGAAACCGGGCGCGCACGACGAAGCCGGCCTCGGTGGCGCCGGCCTCGAACTCGCCACCGAGCATCGAGACGCGCTCTCGCATCCCGATCAATCCGTGCCCGGTGCCCCCGCCGTCGCCCCGGGAGTTCGAACCGGCTCCGCCCTCGTCGGCCACGAGGACCTCCAGCCATTCCGGCTCGAACCGGATCGCCACGATCGCCGACGAGGCCCCCGAGTGTTTCACGGCGTTGGTGAGCGCCTCCTGGACCACCCGGTACGCGGACAGGTCCACGGCCGAGGGGAGCTCGCGCCGCTCGCCCTCTTCGTGGATCGACACCCGAAGGCCGGTTCGGCCGATCTGCTCGGCCAGCTCGTCCAGCGCCGCCAGCCCCGGCGCGGGGCGAAGCTCGGCGTCTCCCTCGGTCGCGCGCAGCGCCCCGAGGGCCCGGCGCAGCTCGACGAGCGTGTCCTTGCTGACGTCCTCGATCGCGCCGAGCGCCTCGCGCGCCCGGTCCGGCCGCTGCTCGGCCACGGCCCGGGCGGCACCCGCCTGGACGGCGATCACGCCGACGCTGTGCGCGATCACGTCGTGGATCTCGCGGGCCAGCCGGCCGCGCTCCTCGAGGATCGCGAGGCGTTCACGTTCGCGCTGCTCGCGCTCGAGCCGGTCGGCGCGCTCGCGCAGCAGCTCGGCTTGTCGCCGGCGGTACCGCGTGTTCTGCCCGACCACCCAGCCGCCGCCGAGCAGCACGAACTGGTTCACGATGTCCGCGTAGTCGTTCTCGTCGAAAGCCGGGAGGTTGACCAGGACGAGGGCCCCGGCCGTGACCACGGCGGCGACGATCGCGAGGCTCTGCCCGGCGTATGCGGAGACGGAATAGACGGCCAGCAGGACGGCGAAGGTCAACGTGTAGGGATCCGGCGGGATGTCGAGCACGTTGTAGACGGTCGCGGCGGCTCCGACCGCGGTCATCACGGCGAACGGGTAGCGCCGGCGGAGCACCAGCGGCGCGGTGATGGCCAGGGCGAACGCCACGCTCCAGCTGGTCTCCGAGGGCGTCACCACCGCGTCCGCGCGGGCGATCTCGACCAGCGTGATCGTGGCGAGCCCGGCGGCGAGCCCAACGTCCACGACCCAGGGGTTCGCGCCCTCGGGACGACGTGGCGGCGCGTCCATGGCCTCACTGTAGGTCCGCGCCTCCGCCGAGACATCAACCCGCGGGTTGAGGCGGTTTCGATCCCCGGGCCGATGGCGGCGGCTCCGCTACGGAGCACGATCGCGCCGTTGAGAGGAGAGGAGGAGACGATGGACGGATCGACGAGCCGCCGGTACGACCTCGACGCGCTTCGGGTGCTCGCGGTGCTGCTCCTGATCCCGTTCCACAGCGCGCGGGCGTTCGACTCGTTCGAGACCTTCTACGTGAAGAACGGCCAGACCAGCGAGGGGCTGTCGTGGGCCGTCGTGCAGTTCCTGAACCCCTGGCACATGCCCCTGCTGTTCGTCCTGGCGGGCGCCGCCACCTGGCTGGCGATGCGGCACCGTTCGGCCGGGCAGTACCGGACGGAGCGGGCCAAGCGCCTGCTGATCCCCTTCCTGTTCGGCGTCCTGGTGATCGTGCCGCCGCAGGCCTTCCTGGCGCTCCTGCACCGCGGCCGGGACGTCGCGGTCGGCCCGTTCCTGGCCGACTACTGGACGGTCGAAGGCGACTTCAGCGGCTACACCGGGAGCTTCACCCCGGCGCACCTGTGGTTCATCATGTTCCTGTTCGTCTTCTCGCTCGTCGCGCTGCCACTGTTCCGGCGGTGGCGGGGGCGAGAGGTGCACGCCCGCTGGCTCCTGTTCGCGATGCCGGTGATCCTGATGTTGTCGAACGACCTGCCGTCTCCGAACGACGGACCTCAGAACCCCTTCTACGCGCTGGCATTGTTCGTCGGCGGCTACCTGCTTATGGCCGACCCTCGAGCCGAGCGGGCCATCCACCGGCACTGGAGGTCCCTGCTTGTGGTGGCGGTGGGGACGATGACGACGGTGATGTGGATCTGGATCACGGGCACGGACCGGACGTGGGTGGACGGCTCGCTCGCCGACTCGTCGTTCGCCCTGCTTCGGCAGGTCAACGCGTGGGTGTGGGTCCTCGCGCTCGTCGGGGCCGGCCACGCCTTCCTGCGGCGGCCGATCCGTGGGCTGGCGTACGCGAGCGAAGCCTCCTACCCCGCGTACCTCCTGCACCAGACGGTGATCGTCGCGGTGGCCTTCTTCGTGGTCGACCTGAACCTCGGCCTGTGGCCCAAGTACGCCCTGGTGGCGACCCTGTCGCTCGCGCTGACGCTGGCCGTCTATGAGGTGGCGGTTCGGCGGACGAACATCACCCGGTTCCTGTTCGGCATGAAGCCGCTCCGCCGAGCGGCCTCAGGGGAGCAGCTTGAACCGGCCTCCCGAAAGCGGCCGGAGGACGTCGAAGTGGCGGCGATCCAGGGTGAGCACCTCGCGGGTCCGGTGGCGATCGGCGAGGACCACAACGGACGCGTCCGCAACGCCGATGGCCTGGTCGCGGTACCGAGCGATCACTGAGGAACAGCGGGCGAGATCGGAATCCTCCAGATGGGCGAGATCGTAGGCTCCGCCGGAGAGCTCCTCGAGGACGGCGAGCTCGGCGTCGGCCCCCACACGGGTTGCGACCAGGTAGTCGAGCTCGGCGAGCACGAACGGGGAGACCACGAGCGGGCCTTCGATCTCGCTCATCGCTCGCTTCACGGCTTCGTGCGCGGGCTCCTCGGAGTTGAACAGCGCGAGGAGGCCGCTCGTGTCGGCGATGGTCACCGCTCGCCGAACCCCGCGAGGAGCTCGCCGGCGCGTTCCGCGAATGGCTCACTCGAGAACACGCCGGCCCGAGGAGCGGGCCTCTGGACGGCAGCAGCGATGGCCTCGCGCAGCACGTCGGCCTCGGACCGGCCGAGCTGTCGGGCCCGTCGCTCGACCGCTTCCTTCAGGTCGTCGGGGAGATAGAGCGTCGTCTTCTTCATGCCAGCTATGGTACCACCGGTGGTATCGCTCCCGCGAAAGGTCCCGGCACCGCCGACGCCCGAGCTCAGGTCTCGGGCGGGCGCCGGTACTCGAAGTGCATGCCGTCGGGCAGGACGAAGTCGCCGCCCCAGATGAAGCCCCATCGTTCGAACACGCGAACCATGCGCGGGTTCTGGTCCGGCTCGCCGCCGAACGGGTTCTGCGGCACGTTCACGTCGAACGCGACCCCCCAGGCGTGGTGCGAGAGCCCCAGGCGCGGGTTCGCCAGGATGTGGCGCGGGGCCCAGCAGCCCGAGTAGCTCGTGATCGTGTCCTTGAGGCCGCGATCGATCAGCTCGGCGATCGCGCCGCGGAGTTGCGGGAACAGCGCCACGTGGCAGGTCACCCGACCGAGCAGCGGCACGCGTTCGGTGGCAATGTTCCGCCGCACCCACTCGGGGTCGAACGTCAGGAATCCGGGCGACGCCCCCGCGCGCTGCTTCGCGGCGTATTCGCCGAACAGCTCCTTGAGCGCGACCGGCGGGAGCACGGCGTCGCCCTGGCGGAAATACCGCGTGTCGCCGGGAGCGCGGACTCGCAGCAACGTCCCGGGAGGGAGGGCCCGCCGTACGGCCCTCGTCACGCGGTCCACGTCCGGCTCGCCCCGAGGGACGAGCAGGGCGTAGCGGTCGTGCACCACTCCGATCCGGCGACCGAGCTCACGCGAGACGAGGAGCTCGTGGGCGCCGACGAGCTCGTCGGGCAGGATCGCCGCGACCTCGACGTCCACGTCGCCGAACCTGAGCGTCGCCCCCGGCCCGAGCCCGCGGAGCTTGGCGCTCGACTCGCCGAGCGCCCCCTGGCCCTCGGCGAGCGCGACCGTCACCGCGCGATCCGCGGGGGGCAGGAACGGCGCGTACTCCTGCGGATCCACCGCCGCCACCTCGAGCGGGATCGAGAACGTGGACGGCGGGTCGTCCACCACGACGCCGTCGTCGTCGAACGACCGGGTCAACCACGTGTTGTCGCTCGCCACGACGACGGCCCGGCGGACCGAGCGGACCTCTCCGATCTCACGGGCGAATCCGGCGGGCAACCCGCCCGGCGTCCAGGCCAGGAACGTGTCCGGGCGCTCCTCAGTCAGGCCGAACGGCGAGGGCGTCGGGGTGGCGCCCGGCCGGGTCTCGGGGATGATCGCCGTGCCCTGGAGGGCCAACGTGATCACGGCACCGGCGGCGAACCCCGCCAGCGCCGCCCCGGCGATCGCCCCGATCCGCCTCACCGGACGCCGTCCATCGACTCGGCGACCGCCAGGAGCTCCTCGAGCTCGAACCCGACGCCGTCGAGCGAGGCGTAGACGCCGTCGCGGACCCACTCGAGCCGCGACCGGGACGCCGTCCATCGCGCCGGGGCGCCGTCCACCTCGAGCTTCGACTGCTCCGCGGCGCTCGCCGGGGGCAGGCTCGTCGCGGCCTCCTGGTGCAGCCGGAGCGCACCCCCCGCCGAGGCGGCCACGTCCCGGTAATAGACCGTGACGCCGACCGAGCCGCCCGCTCGGACGAGCTCGACGCTGGTGAACGCGACGCCGGCCGGGAGCGACTCGGGCAGCGCGAGGCCGAATAGGATCGCGGCCGCCGCCTCCTCGAGCGTCACGCGTTCGACCACGACGCCGCCGATCTCCCGCACCCGCCACTCGTCGGGCATCGGGAGGCCGACCACCGGCAGCGACGCGGCGACCTCGAGCAGGCGGTCGCGCGGCAGGTTGGACTCGAGGTACAGGTCGGTGCCGGCGGCGTGGATCGACAGCCGTCGGCCGAGCCGCGGCGTGGCCGGCTCGAAATAGGCGACGCCGCCGCCGGGCAGCATGACCTCCTCGGCCTGGAGCCCCACCGCCCCGAACGGTGCCGCCGCCGCCCACGAACGCGTCTCGCCGAGCTTGAGGAACGACAACCCGTCCGCGTACGTGACGATGGCCGCGCCTGCCTCCGGGGTCTCGGGGATCACCACTCGGTACAGCTCGAGCCCGTCGACCTCGGCGGGGGCCACCGGCTCGAATCCCGTGACGGCGCGGACCTCCTCCAGCCGCACCGGCCGGGCGCCCTGGTCCTCGGTCCGCCGGGTCGAGGGGATCTCGAACACCCCGGCCGGCGGCGGCGCGAGCTCCACCGACCGCGCCTCCACCTCGAACACCGACGTCCCGGCGGCCTCGCGCGGCAGCCCGAACCGAAGCGCCCAGGCCGCCCGTTCGCGGCCGGCCGCGGGGAAGGCCCGCCACCGAAGCGGGAACCAGCTCTCGGCGTCCAGCCAGATACGGACGCGATCCTGCGGGAAGAAGGGGCGCCACTCGCCCCCGAGCGACAGGAACGGGAACAACGACGCGCTGCGCTCGAAGGGCAGCTCGACCACGACGGCCTCATGGCCGAGCACCGTCCCCGACCCCACGACGTCCATCACGTCGGGCTCGGCCAGCGCTGCCAGGGGCAAGACGAGGTCGGTCGGCGCCGGCGCGGCCGAGGAGAACGGGACGCGGTTGCGCACCGAGGTCTCGCGCTGCGGGCAGGTGGCCGAGGGGCACGGCGCCGGCCCGGACGTGTACCAGCGGTCGCGGTCCACGATAAGCCGAAGGTCGGTCCGCGTGGCCGGCGACGGGTAGTCCGTGCGGTCCTCGACGTCCAGGCGGAACCGTTCGGGCGCGCGGAACCACACGCGCATCGAGAGCTCGCGTTCGCGGACCTCGTCGGACAGGTTGCGCTCGGTGATCGTGAACTCGGCGTGGTATGCGGTGAACCCGCCGGCGGCGGCGGCCACGCCGCGCGAGACGTGCTCGGCGGCGAGCGCGGCCCGTCCCGGGGGAACCTCATCGTCCGACCAGGGCCCGCCGACCACGAGGCTGCCCACCAGCACCCCGGCGAGCGCGGCGGCGATCACCGGCGCGAGCCGCGGGAACATCAGTCGCCGAGGGAGCCGCATCGGCCGGGCCACCCGCAGCCCGGGGCGGGTCTGGCGCGACTCGCCCTCGACGGCGGCCATGATCGGCTCGACCAGGTCGGGGACGGCAGGGGCGACCTCGAACCGGGCCGACTCGCGCAGGCGCCACGCCCCGCGTTCGAACGCCCGGCACTCGGCGCAGGTCTCGAGGTGGCGCTCGAGCGCGACGGTCTGGCGCGACGAGAGCCGCTCGCCGTCCAGCCGCTCCGAGATCAGGCGCTCGGCCTGCTCATGATCCACCGGCGTCCTCCTCGACGGCCAGGGCGCCCATCATGGCCTTGCGGGCGCGATGCATCCGGCTCTTCACGGTGCCGACGCGCACCCCGAGCACGTCCGCGGCCTCCTGGTACGACAGGCCGAACACCTCGATCAGCAGGAACGGCTCGCGGTGGTCGTCCGAGACGGCGTCGAGCGCGGTGTGGAGCTCGAGCCGCGCCTGGGGGTCGGCCGGCGCGACCGGGGGCGGCGGCTCCTTCTCCAGGTGGACGGTCCGGGCCCGGATGGCGTCCATGGCGCAGTTGCGGGCGATCCGGAACAACCAGCTCGTGAACTTGGCGTCGCCGCGGAACGAGCCGAGGAACCGGAAGGCCCGTAGGAACGCCTCCTGGGTGACGTCGTCGGCCAGGGTGCCGTCCCGGGTGAAGTGCCGCGCGAACCGCCACACGTCGGCCTGGTACAGGCGCACGAGCTCCTCGAACGCGCCGAGGTCGCCCTCGCGGGCGCGCGCCAGCGTTCGCGGGTCCGGGTCCTGCACCGACGTCCTCTCGCTCCGGCCGGACAACCAAGCCTAGCCCTGGTCCTCGTGCCTGGGGGTTCTCCGGGTTCCGCGGAGTTGACCGGCCGAGAGGGTGGTTGGTTCCGAGGGGTCGGTCAGCTCGAGAGGCGGGCCGAGGGGTGCTCGAGGCGCTCGGCCAGGCGTTCGGCCCGTTCGGCGGCCTCTTCGCTCCGCCCGGCGCTCATGGCCGAGGTGATGGCCATGAGCTCGGCCTCGACCCGGGGCCCGATCCGCCCGGTCCCACGCTCCAGCCGCGCCTCCAGGCGCCGGATGGCGCGCTCGAGGCGCCGCACGGGGTCGTGCTCACGAGCCTCCCGCCAGGCCGCCAGATCGATGACCCTGCCCACGCCGCGATCGTAGCCCGGGGGTCCGACATTCCCGTGGAGGCTTCCCCGGATCGAGGGAACCACCCCTCGTTTGGGCCGGTCGAGTGGGGAGAACCAGCCGCCGAGCGGAAGGGAGGCCCGATGCGAGCTCGTGCAGCCCTGACCCTGTTCCTGTGCCTGATCGCGCTCCCCGCGCCGGCGTTGGCGGGCGGGGCGTGGATCGAGCCCGATCAACAGGTCTACGTCCCCGGCGAGCCTGCCGTGTTCGATGGCTCGTTCAGTCTCGCCGGCTCGCTCGAGGGCAGGCTCTCGGACGGCCCGTACGTGGCCTACCTCCTCGAGGAGGGCGTGTGGATCGAACGCGGCCGGATCCCCGACGGAGCCATCCGCCTCGGCCCGCTCGAGCTGGACCGGTCCGGCGGCTACCACGACGTTCGAGCCCGGATCGAGTTCCGGGTGCCGGAGGTCCCGACCGGCCGGTACCACGTCGGCTACTGCAACGACCCCTGCACGGTGAACGGGATCGGAGACCTGATCGGCGGCTCGGCGTTCGTGGTCGCCCCCACGCGGGTCCAGGGGATCGCGTTCGTCAGGAGCGACACGTTCGCCCGGAAGCTGGAGAACGCTCGGTCGTCCCTGGCATCGGCGCGGGGGGAGCGCGATCGTCTTGCGGAGGACCTCGCCGACGCGCTGGGCCGGATCGATGGCCTGAAGGCCGAGCTCGCGGCGGCCGACCGAACGCTGCCGGTGATCCGCCCAGAGCGGGTGGTCGAAACCTCGGTCACGTGGTGGGTCGCCGCGCTCGCCGGCCTCCTCGGCCTGGGCGTCGGCGTGGTGCTCGCCCGCCGGCGAGTGGAGCCGCGGTTCGTGGTCCCCGACACCATTCCGGACGACCTCGATGAGGGCGTCCGGTTCGAGGACGCACGACGTCGCGGGTGACCGGGAGCTCGGCTACTCCGAGGCGGGAGTCGTGACCGAAGGGGCCTTCCCCGCGGTGCTGAGGTCGAGCTGCGGCATGATGACCTCCTTGTGCGGCCGGGGTCCGCGCAGCCGATCGCGGACAGTCGAGCCGAGCTCGATGAACAGCCACACGAAGAACTCCAGGACGTAGAAGGTCAGCAGCGCCAGCAGGATCACGAGCCCCGGCACGATGGCGAACGGGGCGGCCAGGAGCGTGAAGACGAGGACGCGCCAGGACTCGCGCAGCCACCCCTGGCGTCCCTTCGGTTTGAACAGGGCGGCCCACCGGACGGCGGTCCACATGATCCACCGGCGAAGGAACGGCACCCGGAGCTCGCGCATGGCCCGCCGGAAGATGCCGTCCGCGTCCACCCACGCCATCTCTCCCTTCGCGGCGAGCTCGCGCCACAGGTAGTCGTGCAGGATGGCCGCCATCGTGTAGCTGCCGTACCGGGGCAGGAACCACACGAACGGGCGAGGCACCGACGCGAAGTCCGTGGTCTGCCCGACCGGCACCTCGAACGAGTCTCGTGAGCCCGAGTACCGAAGCGCGGACCGGACCTCCCAATCCTCGTCCCCGACCTGTTTGACCACGAGCTCGGTATCCACCGAGAAGGGCACGGGACGTCTCCTCTCCGCGGGCGTGATCGTTCCGCCGTGGTTTCTGGGTCGTGCCGAGATTCGGGGCGTCGGCCGGCTCTCTCAAGTGGGGCGTTCGACCTACTCCCCGATGGTTACCCCTTCGCGTAGTCGGTCGCGCCCAAGAAGTGGAGCGACACGTACGGCTCGTCGCCGGTAACCCACGAGTCGTGGCCGGGCGCCACGTGGAATAGGTCGCCGGGGGTGAGCTCGTGTTCGGAGCCGTCGGCCATCTTCACCGCGGCGCCTCCCGAGACCACGAGCCCCACGTGTTCGACCTGGCAGAGTGACTCGCCGGTGGCCTTCCCGACGTGTTCGCTCCACACCCACCCCGGTTCGTAGCTCGCTCGCCCGACCGTCACGCCGCCGTTCGTCAGGAGCGCAAACGAGCCCTTCTCGAACGTCCTCGACTCGTCCGGGTCCTCGAACCGGCGGATCTCGACCTCTGCCACCTCGTCCTCCTCTCCTCGTGGCCACTCCCCGCCTGGCGAAGCTCAGCCTTCCCCGGCACGCTCGGCGTGGCTGCGCTCGACGCAGAACTCGTTGCCCTCCGGGTCGGCCATCACGACCCAACCGGTGCCGTCCGGCCGCCGCCGATCGTGCAGGACCCGGGCGCCGAGGCCGGCCAGCCGCTCGACCTCTTCGTCGCGAGTCCGCTCGGTCGGCGAGATGTCCAGGTGGACGCGATTCTTGACGACCTTCCCTCCGGGACGCGAACGAACAGCAGCGGGGGCAGGGGATCGGGCGCGACCACCGCGACCTCCTCGTCCCCCGGCTCGTTGTCTTCGTCCACCGGATAACCGGTGAGCACCGACCAGAACCCGGCGATCGTCCACGGGTCGGCGGCGTCGAACGTTACGTGGTTGATGGGACTGCTACGGGACATGGATCCCTCCTCGAACGACGGGCGCCGCCGCTCGACGAGGCGATCAGCGGGCCGGGCGAGCGGAGGCGCGAAGACCGGGCGTGGCAGTCATCGTTCGCACCTCCTTTCTCCCGCCTCGACCGCGGGGTCGGCCATCGTCGCAATGACGCCCGCCGCTCGTCAACCGATGAGCCGGTTTTCGGATTGCGTTCGAGCGGCCGCCCCCACTCGGGCGATGGTTCCATCCCCGAACCTTCTCCGCCCCGGCCGGAGCAGAATGGGCCGCCCTGGCGATTGTCCGGAGCCGGGGTCGAACGTAGGCTGCGAACCCGCGGCCGAACGGTCGCCACGACCTCTCCCTCGCTTCCCCGAGCCGGCCGATGGCCGGGAGCCGGAACGTCGGTGCTTCCCCTCGGATGGACGGAGCGCGGATGGAGGAGGTCGCCAGGGTGGTGTTGGCCCTCGAGCAGCCGGAGGTGGCCGAGGAGGTCGTGCACTTCCTCGACCGCAGCGGCGCCGCGCGCGTCGTGGGCACGGCCTCCGAAGAACGTCAGCTCCTCGAGGCGATCCGGCAGCTCGAACCCGACGCAGTCGTCGCCGCTCCCTCCCTCACGCCGTCGCGGGCCGAGCTGAACGGCAGCGCGCTGCTCGCTCTCGACACGACGCAGTCGGTGGCATCGCTCCGCCGGGCCATCCGCGCCGGGGCGTCGGGGTTCTTCCTGTGGCCTGCCGAGCGAGAGGCCCTCGGCGAAGCGACCGCGCACCTGCGACCACCGGCCACGCAGGGGACGATGGCGCCCGGCCGGGTCGTCGCCGTGTGCGGCGCGCGAGGCGGGGTCGGGGCGACCTTCGTGACCACTCATCTCGCGGCCGCGCTCGCCCGCCGCGGTCACCGCTGCGTGTTGGTGGATCTCGACCTCGGCTTCGCGGATGTCTCGGCCGCGCTCGGCGTTCCGACGCAGGAGCCACACCGGACCATCGCCGACCTCTTGCCGCTCGGGGATGAGATCTCCTCTCGCCACGTCGAGGAGATCGTGTGGCCGCACCCGCAGGGGTTCGGCGTGGTGCTCGGGCCCGATGAAGAGACGCGGACGGACGACCTGCGGGGTCACCTGCGGGCGGTGGTCTCGGCGGCGCGACGAACGTCTGAGGTCGTTGTCCTCCACCTGCCGCGGGGGTTCGGCCTCGCCGCGAGGACCGGGTTGGAGGTTGCCGACCGCATCGTGGTCGTCCTCGGGCTCGACGCGCTCTCGTTCCGGGACGCGAGGCGGGCCATCTCGAGGGCCGGCATCGACGACCGATGCACCTTCGTCGTGAATCGCGCCCGTCGGGCCGAGATCACCCCGCGCGACGTGGAGCCAGTGTTCGGCTCGGCGCCGGCCGCCGTGATCCCCGTGGACCGGTCGATCCCGGTCGCGCAGGACCACGGCCGGCTGCTGCCGATGCGGGGACGGGTCGGCCGGTCCATCGATCGGCTGGCTCGCCGGCTGATGGAGGACTCGTGAACGCGGCATCCACCCTGGTCGAGGTTCGACGCAGCCTGCACGAACGTCTGCTCCGCCGCGTCGACATCCGGGAGCTCGCCGCGGTGTCGAGGGCGGAGCGGCGGCTGCGGGTGCGCGACGAGGCGCTCGCGGTGCTCCGCGAGCAGGGCCACATCCTGCCGCAGGGGGCGCTCGCCAGGGTGGTCAACGAGGTATCTGATGCGGTCGTCGGGATGGGGCCGATCGAGTTCCTCCTGAAGGATCCCGACGTCACCGAGGTGATGGTGAACGGTCCCGACGACGTGTACGTGGAGCGGAAGGGGCGGATCGGGAGGGTGGCGGATCGTCTGTTTGAGGGGGAGGAGGCGGTCTATCACCTGATCGAACGCATCGTGGCGCCCTTGGGCCTTCGGGTCGATGGTTCGTCACCTTGGGTGGACGCGCGACTTCCAGACGGTTCGCGGGTGCACGCGATCGTCCCGCCCCTTTCGCTCTGCGGTCCCGTAGTCACGGTTCGCAAGTTCTCGGTGTTGCCGCTCGGGCCGAACGAGCTCGTCCGCAACGGCACGCTCGGGCCGCGGATGCTCGCCTTCCTGGCGGCAGCGGTTCGGGGCCGGGCCAACCTCATGATCTCGGGAGGGACGAGCTCGGGGAAGACGACGATGCTCGGGGTCTTGTCCTCGTTCATCCCCGACGGTGAGCGGATCGTCACGATCGAGGATGCGGCCGAGCTCCGCCTGGCCAAGCCACACGTCATCGGACTCGAGGCCCGGCCGGCAAACGTCGAGGGGGAGGGCGAGGTGACCGTTCGCGACCTCGTCCGGAACGCGCTGCGGATGCGCCCGGATCGGATCGTGGTCGGGGAGGTTCGGGGCGGGGAAGCCCTTGACATGCTCCAGGCCATGAACACCGGGCACGACGGCTCCCTGTCCACGGCGCACGCGAACTCGGCCCGGCACCTGTTGTGGCGCGTGGAGACGATGGCGCTGATGTCCGACGTCGACCTGCCGGCAGAACACATACGGGCCCAGGTGGCGTCGGCGCTCGACGTGGTGGTGCACATGGCGAGGCTCCGCGACGGAAGACGCGTGGTCTTCCAGATCGCCGCCGTGGAGGACCTCGACGCCGATGGGAACCCGATCGTGACGGAGCTGTTCGGGTTCCGGCCGCGGCTGGGCCGCAACGGCGCCTTCGTCGCGACCGGTCGGGTGGCCGGCATCGCGCGGGTGCTCGCCGACCGCGGACAGGAGCTGCCGCCCGGATGTTTGGCGGCCGGCGTGGACGGTGGCGGCCTCGACGGCCAGATCGAGCCAACGTGATCGGCCCCATCGCCGTCGCGGGGGCGGTGGTCCTGTCCGTGTCGCTGGTCGGTGCGGCCCTGGCCGGCGAGGGCGGCCGGCCCATGCCGGAATCGGAGCCATCCGAGACGACCTCGACCGACGCGCGGGCCGTTCCGGGATGGGGCCTGATCCCCCTCCTCGGGGCGATCGGCGTGGCCGCCGGCTGGCTCCTCGCGGGGGTTCCCGGCGCGGTCGGAGGGACCCTTGCCGGCGTCGTCGCCCCCGTGGCGCTCGAACGCCGCCGCGTCGCTCGGCGGGCGAGGGCGATCGAGGGGCAGCTGATCGACGTCGTCGCGGCGATCGCCTCGGCCGTGCGGGCGGGCCGCTCGCTCGGGCAATCCCTCGCGATCGCGGCCGATGAGGTCGGCCGTCCGCTCGGCGGGCTCCTCGCGCAGGCGGCGGACCGGTCCTCGCTCGGCGTCCCGTTCGACCAGATCCTCGATGATCTCGCCCGCGACATCGGTGGGGCCGACGCGCGTCTCGTCGCGGGCGTGTTGCGGCTCCATCGACGGGCTGGCGGCGCCCTGGTCGCTTCCCTCGACGACCTGACGCGAACGTTGCGAGCTCGTCGAGACGGCGGGCGCGAGCTGCGGTCGCTCACCGCGCAGGCGCGCCTCTCGGCCGCCATCCTGGGGCTGCTGCCGCTCGGGTTCTTCCTGTTCCTGTCCATCGTGGCGCGAAGCGACGTCGAAGCCGCGTACCGGTCGGCGGCGGGAGCCTCGGCGATCGCCGTCGGGCTGGCCCTCCAAGTGGCCGCGTTCGTGTGGATCCGTCGGCTCCTTCGGGTGGAGGACTCGTGAGCGCCCCGGTTGCCGCGGGGCTCGCGGCCGTGGCGTTCGCCGCGGCCGTCGGGGCGTTGGCCGCGCGGGGGAGAACGGCCGTCCTGGTCGGGGTCGATCCCGTGCAGCCTCGTAAGGGGAGGGCGGGCCTGTTCCGCGCGATCGGCACCTCCGCGCTCGCCCGCAGATTGCCGCGAGGGCGGCTGCACGCCCTCGCGTCGACGGTCGACTCTCGATGGTCCGTGGACGAGCTCGTCGGGGTGAAGGTGGTGTTGGCGTTCGCGCTCGGCGCGATCGCCCTGGCCGGCCCGATGCCGGTCGCGGCCGTGCCACTCGTGCTGCTGGCCTGGCGCGGCCCCGAGCTCGCGCTCGCCCGCGGCGGCCGCCGGCGCCTCGTTCGTGCCTTGGCCGAGGTTCCCCTGTTCCTGGACCTGCTCGCCGTGGCGACCTCAGCGGGTCTGGCGCCTCAAGCGGCCGTTCAAGCCGCCGTCGAACCGCTGGAAGGGCCCCTCGCGTTCGAGCTCGGGGACGCCCTCCGGCGAACCGAGCTCGGCCGCCGGTGGCGACAGGAGCTGGCCGACGTGGCCGAACGGCTCGGCCTCGGCGATCTCCGCCGTGCGGCGACCATTCTCGCCAGGAGCGAGAGCCTGGGATCGGCACTCGCGGGCGAGATCTCCCGTCTCGCGGCCGACGTGCGCGAGGAACGCCGATCGCGAGCCGCCGAACGTGCCCGGGCCGCCCCGGTCAAAATGTTGTTCCCGCTCGTGTTCTTGATCCTTCCCGCCTTCCTCCTCCTCACCGTGGTTCCGGTGCTGCTCAGCACCGTGCGATCGATCGTCTGAGAGAGGAGGTGTCGCCCGTGATGCGGTCCTTGTATGCGCGTGCCCGTGTGGGCGTCTTCGCGGCCCGCGAGCGTCTGTCCGAGCAGCTCGGACAGACCACGGCCGAATACGCGCTCGTGATCCTCGCGGCGGCCGCGGTCGCCGTCGTGCTCATCGTCTGGGCCCGGTCGTCGGGGAGGCTGCCCGCCTTCTTCGACAACATCATCGACCAGGTCTCCAATAGTGCGCCGTAGCTCGCCTCAATGCCGGCGGGCCCGGGCGGAGCGGGGATCGGCGGTGGTGGAGTTCGCGCTGCTGCTCCCGATCCTGCTGATCCTCCTGTTGGCGGTGGTTCAGGTGGGCGTTCTCGCCAGGGATCGGCTCCTTCTTGCACAGGCCTCGCGCGCCGGGGCGCGCGAGGCCGCCATCGTGGACTCGGAGGAGGCGGCCAGGGACGCCGCGATCCGGGCGGCGCCCGGGCTCGATCCGGCCCGCCTGCGACTCGCGCTGGAACGCGTGGGCCTCCGGGGGTCACCTGTCACGGTCTCGCTGTCGTACGACGTCCCGATCGCGGGCGTGCTTGCGGGATGGCTCCTGCCTCCCGTGGTCACGCTCGACGAGAGCGCGACGGCACGGCAGGAGTTCGGGTGAGCCGTGATCCCCGCCGCGAGCGCGGATCGGTCTCGGTCGTCGTCGCCGCGATGGTGGCGGCGTTCGTGGTCCTTGCCCTGGCCGCCGCGGATCTGGCTCGGGTCCTCACGGCGGCGGCCACGGCGCAGACCGCCGCGGACGCGGCGGCGCTCGCCGCGGCCCAGGAGCTGTTCCTGCCGGGAGACCTCGAGCCGGCCGACGTGGCGCGCGACTACGCGGCGCGAAACGGTGCCGTCCTCGTCGACTGCGAGTGCGAACGGGAGATGCTCGAGGCCGTCGTGACGGTGCACGCGGCGATCGGGCCGCTCCTGCTGTTCGGGGACGATCGTGCCGTCCGGGCGTCGGCGCGGGCGGTGGTCGACCTGCCCGGTTGACCCCCCGACCGTGACGGGACTGCGGTGTACCATGCCGATCCATGGCGATCAGCGCGATGCGCCCGAGGAAGAGCAAGCGGAGCCTGCTGGCGACCGTGGACTACACGCTCGCCAAACGCGCCCTCCTGGCGCAGGTCCGGACCGGCCTGCTCGGCCGGGCCGACATCTGCGACGCCCATCCCGAGCTCCTGCGCGCCGCCAAGAACGTTGGCGAGAACAGCCGGCGGGACTGCCCGGTGTGCGCCCAGACCAAGCTCCGGCTGCTCGCCTACGTGTACGGCGACGGGCTGAAGCAGGACAACGGGCGGGTCTGGCCGCTCGACACCGGCCTGTCGATGGCCGCGGACCGGCCCGGCGCCTGGTGCTACGTGGTCGAGGTGTGCACGGAGTGCCAGTGGAACCACCTGGCCGAGGCCTTCGTGGCCCGCGCCGGCTGACCCCCCTTTCCGCCGGGGGCTGCGTTCGCGCCCCGGCGCGCACGTCCTGAGGCTCTCCGCGTCCCCTCGTCATCACTGGAACTCCACGCGTTTGCGCAGGTAGCGTGCCCGGGAATCGTAGGGACCGCTGATACGATCGAGGACACCTTGGCGGTCGACACCGCAACCCGAAGATCCGGACGTCGCAAACACGCCCCCCGAACCCGGCGCTCGCAGAAGGGCTTCAAGGCCTGGCTGCGCCGGTGGTGGTGGGTGTTCGTCGTGGTGCCCGCGACCGGGGCGCTGCTGGTGCTCGGGATGCTCGTCTACGTGTACTCGCGGCTCGAGCTGCCCTCGACGCCGCCGCCGCTCCAGACCACGTACGTCTACGACCGAGACGGGCGCCAGATCGCCACGCTGCACGCCGGGGTGGACCGGACGATCATCCCCATCTCGCAGATGCCCCGGCACCTGCGGCAGGCGGTGATCTCGTCGGAGGACTCCGGCTTCTACGACCACCCGGGGATCGACGTGTTCGGGATCGTTCGCGCCGCGTGGACGGACCTGGTGGCGCGCGACATCGTCCAGGGCGCCTCGACCATCACCCAGCAGGTGGTCAAGAACGTCTACGCGGGTGAATACCGGGCGGACCCGGACACCGGCCGCCAGACCTACGTGGTGCCGCCCCGTACGTTCGGGCAGAAGGTGCGCGAGGCGCTGCTGGCGATCAAGGTCGAGCGCGAGTTCACGAAGGACGAGATCCTCGCCACGTACCTGAACACCGTGTATTTCGGTCACGGCGCCTACGGGGTCGAGGCGGCCGCCCAGACCTACTGGCAGAAACCCGCCTCCGAGCTCACCATCCAGGAGTCGGCCACCCTGGCCGGGATCATCCCCGAACCCTCGATCTACGACCCGACTCTGGACGAGGAGGGCGCCGAGGCCCGCCGCAACCGCGTGCTCGACCGGATGGTGGTCGAGGGGTACCTCGATGCCGCGCGGGCCGAGGACCTCAAGGCCACCGATCTGCGCCTGGACCCCATCGAGCTCGGCGTGAACTTCCCCTCCAAGCTCGGCTACTTCCTCGACCACACGCGCCGGGAGCTGATCCGGATCCACGGCGAGGAGAAGGTCTTCGGGGGCGGGCTCCAGGTCACCACCACGATCGACCTGGCCATGCAGCGGGCCGCCCAGGACGCCGTGGCCGCCCACCTCACCGATCCCGAGGGACCCGACGCCGCGTTGGTGGCGGTGGACCCGCGGGACGGCGGGATCCTCGCGATGTACGGGGGGAAGAACTTCAACCGGGAGAAGGTGAACCTCGCCACCGGGGCCGGTGGGACCGGGCGGCAGGCCGGCTCGGCCTTCAAGATCTTCGCGCTGCTGGCGGCGCTCGAGAACCGCTACGACCCGTACGAGCGTTGGTCCGGGCCGAGCTCGATCGAGATCGAGGACCCCCGCTGCTTCACGAACGGCGAGCCGTGGGAGGTCGGCAACGCCAGCGACTCCACCAGCGGCACGTTCACGCTCCTCTCGGCCACGACGCACTCCGTGAACACGGTCTACGCGCAGCTCGCTCCGGCGGTCGGACCGGACTCGATCGCGAACGTGGCCGAACGGATGGGCATCCGCAGCGACCTCCAGGAGGTGTGTTCGATCACGCTCGGCACCCAGGAGGTCACGCCGCTCGACATGACCACGGCGTACGCCACGCTGGCCTCGAGGGGGGTCCGGCACCGGGCCACCCCGCTGCTCGAGGTGGTGGACCCCAACGGCGAGACCGACGCGATCAACGAGCGCGGGCAGCAGGTGCTCGACACGAACGTCGCCGACGTGGCGACCTTCATGCTCGAGACCGTGATCTCGAGCGGGACCGGCACCCGAGCCCAGATCGGCCGACCCGCGGCCGGGAAGACCGGAACGAACCAGGAGTACCGCGACGCCTGGTTCTGCGGCTACACGCCGCAGCTGGCCACGTGCGTTTGGGTGGGCTACGCGGACGCCCAGCGTGCGATGACGAACGTCGAGGGGTTCCCGGCCGTGTTCGGCGGGACCATTCCGGCGCTTATCTGGCACGACTTCATGGCCTCGGCGCTGGAGGGCCGGCCTGAACGCGGCTTTGCCGAACCCTCGTTCGAGGGCTACACGCTCGGGCCGTCCACGCCCGTGCCGACCCCGGCGCCCTCGGTCTCGCCTTCGCCGACCGAGGAACCCTCGCCGGAGCCCACCGAGGAGCCCTCGCCGAGCCCCACCGAGGAGCCCTCGCCGACGCCCTCGCCGAGCGAGGAGCCTTCGCCGAGTCCGTCAGAGAGCCCGATCCCGTCGCCGACGGCCACGCCGACGCTCGCCCCCCCGGCGAGGGGGCTGATCCCGACCGGCGAGGTGTGAGCCGCCGGCCGAGGCGGGGTCCCATTCGCCCCGGCCGGGCGGCTGCACGACCGCACCGGTCAGGGACCGGCGCGACGTTCGATGCTCGTCAGGTCGTCAGGCCATCCCCCCTCCCGATGAGGCGACCTGGACCTGCTCGATCCACTGCCCCGTCTGGTTCGCGTTGCCGGCCTTCGCCGTGGTCTTGGCCTCGTTGGCCTGCTCCATGTCCCCCCTGGCCGAGCCGAGCCCGAAGAACGTGAACGGCTTGTTCATGTTCTTCTGCTCGGTCGAGGCGGTGGCGTCGGCCTCCTGGTCGGTCGAGTTCGCGTTCGACCCGCGCTGGGACTGCGCGATCCCGTCGCCGTCGTGGCCGTCGCATCGGCAAGGGTCGGCTTTGTGCTTGTCCTTGCCGTAGGAGCCGTGGCCGTCGGACTCGGGGGCAGCACCCCGATCCCTTCGACGAGGCCTCCTGGCGCTGCCAGACGCCCTGCTTGGCGTTGTCGTTGTCGGCCTTGGCCTTGGTCGTCGCCTCGTTGGACTGGTGGACGTCCGAGCCGTCCGAGGCCTTGCAGCCACCGCAGTCGTGCCCGCCCGACCCGAACGACAGGATCGAGATCGGAGCGTTCACGTTCTTCTGCTCGGTGGTGGCCTCGGCGTTGACCGACTGGGTCGTGTGTTGCTGTTCGAGCCGCTCTGCCGCTGCGAGATGTCTCCCCCGTCACCGCAGCCGCCGCAGTGCCCGCCGGAGCCGTCCGAGGACGCCCACTGGCCCTGGGCGATTCCCTGCTCCGTGGTGTTGTCGTTCGATGCGTTGGCGCTCGTGTCCGCGTCGTTCGACTGGTTCACGCAGATCCGGTGTCGGCCTCAGGAAGCTTCGCTGACCGAGAACGCCCGCTGAGCAGGCACGGCGTCCAGCGGCAACGTGGCGAGCACGGTGGTGCCCTTCCCGGGTGTGGAGTGGACCATGAACGTGCCGTTGGCGAGCTCGACGCGTTCGCGCATCGAGGCCAGGCCGACCCGGCCCATCTGGAGGTACTCGCGGGCTTTGGCGGAGTCGAACCCCACCCCGTCGTCGGCGACCTCGATCCGGAGCTGGCCGCCCACGGCCTCGACCGAGACCGAGACGCGGCCCGCTTGGGCGTGTTTCGTGCTGTTCGACAGGGCCTCCTGCACGATGCGGTAGGCGAGGGTCTCCAGGTCCTGGGGGATCTCGAGGACGGCGCGGCCGACGAACTCCGACCTCACGCCGTTGTCCACGCCGTATTTGTCCACCGTCTCCCGGAGCGCCGGGATGAGGCCCCGCTCCTCGAGCAGCGGCGGGCGCAGGCCCGACATGAGCCGGCGGAGGTTGTCGGCCTCCTCCGAGAGCTCGCGTCGCACCTTCGAGAGCACCTCGACGCCCTCCTCCTGCTCGCCGGCCTTGAGCATCAGCAGCACCGCCTCGAGCGAGAGCGAGGCGGCCGAGACGCCTTGCACCGGGCCGTCGTGCAGGTCGCGGGCGATGCGGTTGCGTTCGCTCTCGATGGCGGCGTTGGTCCGCCGCATAATCCGTGTCCGGTCCTCGTCGCGGTCCTGGAGGAACTTGAACAGTGAGCGGATGGTCTGGTCGGCCACCCGGGCCGCGGTGACGTCGCGAACGAGCAGGAGCCGCCGCGGCGGGTCGCCCGGGATCTCGGAGGTGCGCGCCTCCAGGTACACGGGGTTGCCCTCGCGCCGGAGCGTCCCCTGCCCGGTGACCGGGAGCGAGGTGAACGACTCGTCGGCTTCGATCGAAACCGCCAGGGCCGACCACGGCTGACCCTCCACGAGCGAGTGAGGGAGCTCGATCATCCGGCAGAACGCCCCGTTGGCCCGCACGATGACGTCGGTCTCGTTCAGCTCGACGATCCCATCCACGGCCGCCTCGAACACCGTCCGCAGGCGCTCCTCGGATTCACGAAGGGTCTCGTTGGCGAGCTGGAGCCGGGCCAGGGCCTTGTCGGTTTCGCGCAGGGCCGCCTCCTTCTGGTCCAGCGCGTCGTGGACGGCTCGCTGCGCGTGTGCCCCGCGGACCTGGTTGACGAGGATGCGGACCACGATCCCGGCAGCGAGGACGGTGATCAGCCCGGAGGCCTGGACCGGTCCCACCCGCGCGTCGATCTCGAGGGTGGCCACGAGCCCGAGCGCTCCGCACGCCATGGAGACCGAGAGCGTGGTGAGCAGGGCGCGGCTGTACCGTGCGGGGCGCCGGAGGATCTCCTCGGGTCGCGGCCGGACGGTGACGACGAGGAGCGCCGCGAGGAGCGCGGCCAGGGCGGCCGAGAGCTCGATCTCGGGAACGCCCGAGCGGTACGAACCCCGAAGCCAGGCGTCGCCGAAGACGAGCAGGGCCACGGCGAGGCCGCCCATAACGACGAAGAGCCCGGCGTGCGGGAGGGTCGGCACCCACATGGCCAGGGCCCCGTAGGCGGACAGGATGGCCGCGATGACGATGGCGAACTCGGCCGCCGAGGCGGAGATGGCGGGTTCGGCGTCGCCGGGCCGAAGGAGGAGGTACAACGCGGTGCCGAGCGCGATCGTGATCAAGACGATGTCCGCGGCGATCTCGCGGCGGTCCTCGCGCGGGACGTGCTCACCGAACTCCTGCACCACCGGCACCAGGAGCAGTCCGCCCACCAGCAGGAGCACGGCGTCGTAGGGGGTCGGCGGGACGGTCTCGAACCCGCGGAGCTCCAGGAAGCCGATCACGCCGGTCATCGCGCTCAACCCCAGCAGGCCGAATCCGAGCCATCTGGCGCTGCGCCACGCGCCCGACTCCCGGGTCCGGCTCAGGATCACCGAGCCCGAGAGGAGGAACGCGCCTGCCAGGATGCCCGCCGCCAGGCCGTCCACCTCCCGGATGTGCGGGAGCTCGACCGCGTAGGCGGCCACCACTCCCGCGCTCACGAGCAGAAGGACGGCCGACGCGAACAACGTTCCACCGCGAGCACGTTGCATCGACATTCGATGCGTATGTTCACCCACCGTGGGGCGGCTCTCCATCACCCACCCGGGGAAGGAATAGGGAGGAAGAAGCCCTAGGGCGGTCAGGGGGGTGGGCCATCCCTGGAACGGGTGACCCCGTTCGGCCTACTCGATCAGGCGGCGGCGCAGCGCCTCGGCGACGGCGGCGGTGCGGTCGGACGCGCCGAGCTTCTCGAAGATGTGCTCGAGGTGCGTCTTGACCGTGTCCGGCGAGATGTACAGCCGTTCGGCGATGTCCCGGTTGGTGTGTCCGAAGGCTAGGAGCTGGAGCACCTCGATCTCGCGAGCCGTGAGCGTCTCGGCTCGGCGGTCTCGCTCCTTGGCCTGGCTGAGCTCCTCGGCCAGGGCCACCACGAGCTGGGGGTCGATCACCATGTTCCCGCCGGCCACGAGCCGGACGGTCTGGATGAGGTGTTCGGCGTCCCGGGCCTTGAGGACGTAGCCGCGCGCCCCCGACCGCACCGCCTCGACGACGAACTGCCGGTCGTCGTAGGCGGTCAACATGATGACGCCGACCTTCGGGAATCTGTCCCGGATCTGTCGCGCGGCCTCAAGGCCGTCCATCTCCGGCATCCGGATGTCGACCAGGGCGATGTCCGGGTCCTCGCGCTCGACCAGGTCCACGAGCTCCTGACCGTTGGCGGCCTCGCCGACGACCTCGATGCCCTCGGCCATGTCGAGGTAGCGACGCAGCCCCTGGCGCACCAGGGAGTGGTCGTCTGCGATGGCCACGCGTACCGTCACCCGTCCCCACCCCTCCTGCGCCGTCGTCCGGGGTCATCCTATATGTCGGCGGCCTGCGTCAGAAGATGTAGTACCAGTTCACCGTCAGCACCGAGAGCATCCCCAGACCGGCGGCCCCGGCCGCGACCAGGCCCCACCTGGGGATCGGACGGGGCCCTCGCTCGGCCAGCACGGCCGCAGCCCAGAAGGCCGGGAACAACGTCAGGACGAACCGAGGCATCGACATCAGCGGCCGGTCGGGGAATACGAACGTCAGCGGGATCAGCAGCCCCGCCCACAGGTAGACCACGAACGAGGGCGGGAGCTTCCCGATCGCATAGACGGCCAGGGCCAGCACCGGCACCACGATCAACCAGTCGATGAGCCAGTAGCCGCCGTTGACGTTGCCCACGTACCGGAACGCGGCCCGCGTTCCGTCCCACAGGGTGGCCCAGGGCCACGAGAACTCTCGTTGCCAGTTCTGTTGCCGGGTGATCGGGGTGAGCCAGTCCCCGGACTTCAGCTGCCACCAGGCGAGGTAGGCCAAGGCCCCGATCCCCGGCCCGGCGGCCGCGAGCAGACCCGGCCAGGCGGGCCCGCGTCCCTCCGCTCGGCGCGCCAGCGCCTCGACCGCGAGGGCCGGCAGGAGGATGACGCCGACGCTCCGGGTGAGCGCCGCAAGGGCCGCGGCCACTCCGGCAAGGAGCCACCGCTCTCGGCGCGCCCCCCAGAACGCCGTCACGGCGAGCAGCAGGAACAAGGACTCGCTGTACGGCATCAGGAAGAAGAACGACGTCGGGAAGAAGCTCAGCAGGACCACGGTCGTCCGGGCTCGGCGCTCGCCGAGCTCGGACGCCGTCAACAGGTACGTCACGACGAGCGCCGCCAGAAACGCCCCGTTCGAGATGAGCGTGGCCGCCCCGAAGGGCCGCCCACCCAGGACCCAGGACAACGCCCGTGTCAACAGGGGGTACAGAGGGAAGAACGCCGCGCTGCCGTCGGCCAGCCCGTAGCCGCCGTCTGCGATCCGCAGGAACCACAAGGCGTCGAACCGCTCCCACGCCGTGAACGCGTTGTGCCAGCCGGGGTCGGGCACGGGATGGGCCGGCCATCCCGGCACGCCGACGGGATCCAGCGGAGGGATGAGGGAGACGGCGACCAGGCCGATGAGCATGGTCAGCGCGCGGACGGCGAGGAACACGAACCCGCAGTACCGAACGGCCTCGGCGGCCGTTGGGGTGCGGCGGTCCGGCGAGGCCCGCAGGTCCGGCTCGGTCCGCTCGCCCGTCTTCACGCCCGTGCCACCGCCCTGGCCGGATGCCTCCCGGCAGGTGCGGGTGTGGGCTCTCGCCGTCGGACCCAGGCCGAGACGCAGGCCACGAGCACGACCGTGCGGACGAGCACGGCCACCTCGAACGCCCCGATGGGCAACCCACCGAGCCCGGAGAGCTCGCCGAACCACGAGAACCTCGTCACGAACACCGCCACGTCGGCCGCCTGGAAGGCGGCGAACAGCCGCAGGTCGGGCAGGACGAGCGCGAACCACGGCAGCAGCCACAGGCTGTATTGGGGCGAATACACCTTGTTCGTCAGCAGGAAGATCACGAGCAGCGGAAAGCCGAGCGTCCATCTGGCGAAGCCGGGATCTTTCCGCGCCTTCGTCCGCCACACCAGCCCCGCCACCGCGACGAACAGCAACGCGGACGCCACGTTCACCACCCGGGTGTTCCCGCACGACGAGACCTCGCCCGAGAGGCGGTGGCAGGCGATGAACCACAAGCTGTCCCAGTCGGCCGGACGCGTCGAGTTGAACCGGAAGAACTCCCACCATCCGCTCGGCGCGACGAGCGCGAAGGGAACGTTGACGACGAGCCAGGATCCCGCGGCGGCCCAGGCGATCCTCGTTGCCCGGTCGGGCTCGCGCGCCCGGAGGCGGCCGACCACGAACGGGATCACCAGCAGGGCCGGATACACCTTCGCGGCGGCACCCAGGCCAAGGAGCACCCCAGACCACGTGTCCCGGCGGCGCAGGTACATGAACGTCCCGGCTGTGGCGAAGGCCACCACCACCAGGTCCCAGTTGACGAAGCCGTAGACGAGGAGCGTTGGGGCCAGGGCGAAGTACAGGGCGCGGGCCCCGGCCATCAGGTACAGACACAACGCCGTGGCGAAGGCGGCCACGGTGAGGATCGCCGCGTTCGTCCGGAAGAAGGCCCCGACGTCCGCCCCCGATACCCACGCGGCCAGCCGCATCGCCCACATCGACAGGACCGGGTATTCGTCGCATTCGCCGGACGCGTCTTCGTCGCAGGCGTCCAGGAAGGGGAGTCGCCCGCCGCCGAGCTGCTGCGTCCCGAGCAGCGGCACGATGTCCGTATAGCAGAGGCGCTCGTATTGGCGGCCGTCCGCCCAGTCGCCGTTCATGCACGGGGACTTCTGGGCGAGCCCCAACGCGAGCGTTCCGCCCAGGCAGAGGAACACCACGCCGAGGCCGACACGGCGGGTGGGACCGGCCACGGCGTGCATCATCGCACGGCGCTCCTCGCGGGACGGGACCGGCCGGGATCGGAGGGCGGACAGTGCAGCGGGGCCGCCGAGGGGGGGCGGCCCCGCCGTCACTTGCCGAGGCGGACCGTTTGTGCGCTCCACCTCGGGTGCGGACCGTGACCCGCGGGACGGGCCTCGGATCCGCTGTGTGCCGTCGCCTCCTGCATCGGCACGGCGGGGCCACCGGGAACATGGCCCGGCGGGATGGTCTTGGAGATAGCCCGTCCTGGGTAGCTCAGAGCTCGATCTGGCGGTTGCGCACCGCCAGGGCCACGGCTTCGAGCTTCGAATGGACCTCGAGCTTGCCCAACACGTTCCGGACGTGTGTCTGGACGGTCTGCGGGCTGATGAACAGGGCGGCGGCGATGTCGTCGTTGCGTTCGCCCTGCGCCACGTGCCGGAGGATCTCCAACTCCCGCTCGCTCAGCGTGGCGAAGCGGGCGCGCACCTCACGTTGCTCCTCGCGTTCCTTCGTGACCTGGTGCAGGAGCCTTGCCAGCATCCCGGGGTCGATGAGCACCTCACCTTCGGCCGCCGCCTTGGCCGCGGCGAGCACCTGGTCGGCCGGCTCGTCTTTGCCGAGGAACCCCGAGGCGCCTGCCTCGACCGCCTCAACCAGGACGCGCTCGTCGTCGTGCGCCGTCATGATCACGACCTTGGTGGTGGGGTTGTCCCGCTTGATCCGGCGGGTGGCCTCGATGCCACTGAAACCGACCTTGAACTCCACGTCCATCAACACGACGTCGGGTCGGTGCTCTTGGCACAGCTCGACCGCCCGGTCGGCGTGGTGCACCGCCGGACCCACCAGGTGGAGGTCGGGGTCGCGCTCGACCACCATGGACAAGGCGTCGGTGAGGGTTCGGTGGTCGTCGCAGATCAGGAGCCGGATCGGCTCGTACTCGCCCAGCCTTTCGAGCCCTCCTAGTCCTGGACCACGGGCAAGGTGACCCGCAGGATGGTACCGCCGTCGTCCCGCTCGAGGACGTCCAGGCGGCCCTCGTGCGCCAGGACGTGTGCCCGGGCCACGAACAAGCCGAGGCCGGCCCCCGGGGTCTCCTCGTACCCGGCGGGTCGCCACGACCCGAACCGCTCGAACACGGCCTCCGCTCGCTCGGCCGGGATGCCGGGGCCGCGGTCGGCGATCTCGATCACCCCGGTCCCCGCGTCCCCACGGCGGACGGTGACCTCGATCGGCGCGTCGGGCGGCGAGAACTTCGAGGCGTTGTCCAAGAGGTTGTCCAGGGTCTCGACGAGGTACCGGCGGTCGGCGAGCACGGTGATCTCGCGAGCTGCCTCCACGGCCAGGGGATGGTCGCCCCGGGCGCTGGCCGACGCGGTCTCCTCCACCAGGGTGCCCAGGTCCTCCTCGAGGAACTCGTACAGGATCGAGTCGGCATCCACCTTCAGCGCCGTCGCGGCCTGGTCCACGACCCGCCGCATGCGGGCCGACTCTTCGTCGATCAGCTCGAAGAACTCACGCTTCTCGTCGTCGGCGAGTTGCTCGTACATCCTCGCGCCGGTCGAGGCCAGGCCTTTGATCGCCATCAGCGGGTTCTTCAGCTCGTGCGAGAGTTTGGAGGCCGTCTCCGCTCGTTCGGCCAGCGGGTCGGCCCGCTCCTCGCGATCGGCGAATGCCCACAGGCCGCCGGCGGCCACGGTCACGAGCAACGCGACGAACGCCCCGATCAGCAGCGCGCGGACGTCCTCGCCAGCCGGACGAGCCTGCGCGATCCCGAGCAGCGTGGCGGTCGCGGCGGCTGCCAGGAGGGCGCTGCCGAGCAGCCATCGCTTGGCTCCCACGGGCCGGAGTCTAGGCCCCGCGAGGATTCGTTGAGGCTGGAGGACCTCAGTCCCGGTACGAGTGGTCCTCGTCGGGGAAGGTCCCGGCCTCGACCTCGCCCGCGAACGCCCGCGCCGCCGCGGCGATCTGCGAGCGGAGGTCGGCGTAGGCCTTCGCGAACCGCGGCAGACGCTCGGACAGGCCGAGGAGGTCGTGGATCACGAGCACCTGGCCGTCCGTCCCCGGACCGGCCCCGATCCCGATGGTGGGTATCCGGAGGGTCCGGGTGATCTCGGCGCCGAGGTCGGCCGGCACCCCCTCGAGCACGATGGCGAACGCGCCGGCCTTCTCCAGCGCCTGGGCTTCGTCGAGGAGCCGGGCCCGGTCCTCTCCTCGCCCCTGGACCCGGTACCCGCCCATGCCGTGCACGGACTGCGGCGTGAGCCCGGCGTGCGCCATCACCGGGATGCCGAGCTCGACCAGCCGGTGGGTGAGCTCGACCTGCGGTCCCTCGAGTTTCACGGCGTGCGCGCCGCCCTCCTTCAGGAACCGACCCGCGTTCCGGATACCCTCCTCGATCGACACCTGATAGGACAGGAACGGCAGGTCGCCCACCACCAAGGCGTTGTTCGCTCCCCGGGCCACGGCCCGAGTGTGATGGAGCATCTCCTCCATGGTCACCGGCAGCGTGTTCTCGTAGCCGAGGGTGGTGTTCGCCACGGAGTCGCCGACGAGCAACATGGGGATGCCGGCCTCGTCGAGGATCCTGGCGGTCGGGAAGTCGTAGGCGGTCAACATCACGAACCGCCTGCCCTGCGCCTTCCACGCCCGCAGGTCGTGAATCGTCACCGTCATCGCTCGCGCCTCCTGTGAGTGCACGGCCTGGCTCCAGAAGTCTACCCTGGCTTCGAGCAACGGCCGCTCCGGGTGACTAGCCCGCAACGATCTCGGCGACCGGCTCCAGGGTGAACGGCTCGTCTCGCTGGCAGATGAGGCCGTAGGTGCCCCCGTCGAGCTCCCAGGGCGAGAGCTCGCCCGCGCCCGGATTCCGCGGAGACTCGGCGGTGAGCACGACCCAGGAAGGTGGTTCATCGGCCTGCTCGAACGCTCGGACGGCTCGTTCGAATTCGCCGTACGTATGACCCGGATCGATGGCGATGAGGATGGCGTTCCACGGCGTCGACGACTGGTTCGCGACCATCACCGCGGCAAGCCCCGGCGAGAACCGAGTCGGTCCGTCGTACGCACAGCCACCCTCGTCCATCACGATGGCCGCCACGGGGTCGGGTCGCATCGGTCCGACGGCGGTGCCGCCGTTCAGGGTCGCCAGGAACTCCTCCTCGAACGCCAGGGCGTCGGCGCCTACGACGACTCGGATGGGCTCGCCCGGCGGGCCATCGACGGTCTGCCCGAGGGTTTCGCGTTCTCCCTCGACCACGTCGATCGTGCGCTCCCCGACCGTCGCGAGGGCCGGCTCGACGACGAGCGCGGCCGCCAGCGGATCCCAGAAGTAGTAGTCCCCACCCGACAGCCACGGCTGCGCCTCGAACAGGGCGTTGACCGTTTCGGCCTCGGGCGTGTCGTGATGCCGTGCCAGGGCGTCGGCGAAGAACGCGGTCACCGGGACCTGGTTCGTGGCGTCGAGGGGGACGAGGGTGGTGAGCCCAGCGCCGGACGCGAACACCTCCCGGGCCGCGACCGGATCCACCCAGATGTTGAACTCGGCCACCGCGTTCTCGAGAACGTTGCCGGGCACGTCGAGGGCTCCACCCATGATCGTCACGTTCTCCAGGTCGTGGGCGAACGAGGGGTCGTCCCGCAGGGCGAGCGCGACGTTGGTCAACGGGCCGAGCGTGATCAGCCGCACCGGCGCCCCCGCGCTCGCCGCCGCGGCTCGCAGCAGCTCCGGCGCGGCGAGGTCCGAGGGTCGTCGATCGCTGGGGGCGAGCTCGATCCCGTACGCGTCGTCGGTGGCCTCCCTCCACTCGTCCGGGAACGCATTCACGGCGCGATGTTCGCCGGGAAGCGGCTGCTCGGGGCCGCACGCGACGGGGACGTCGCCGGCACCGGCCACGTCGAGGAGCGAGAGCGCGATGCCGACCCCGGGATCGCAGTGGGCGAGGCCCGTACCCGTGACGGTGATCGCCTCGACGCGCACGTCCGGACGCTGGAGCAGGAACAGCAGCGCCATCATGTCGTCCTGTCCCATGTCCGTGTCGACCACCACCGGTGTCCGGACGTCTTCAGGTGCCGAGGAGGGATCCTCGAGCGCCCGGTTATCGAGCCCGCCGCTCGACGTGCACGCGCTCAGCAGGAGCAGCGACAAGCCAACGCTCGCGATGGTGCGCCTCACCGAGCCTCCCCGGCGGGGTCGGACCCGCACCGTTCCATCCTGGCCGCGGGGGCTCCGTCCGCCACCAACGGATGGACCGGGTTCCGGGGGGCTACCGGCAGGTCGCGAACCCGTGTCACCGGCTGCTGCTAGGGTCGCGATCGGAGCAAAACCGCTACACTCTGGGTCCACCCATTCCTGCTCCCCCGTGGGGCCGCCCAGACCAGAGGAGGTGGGGAACTGAGACGGTACGAGGTCATGTTCATCGTGCCCCCGGAGGCCGACGAGGCCGTCGTGTCCGGGGCGCTGGATCGCATCGGCCGGGTGGTCTCCGAGGGAGGCGGCGCGGTCGGCAGCGTGGATCGTTGGGGTCGAAAGCGCCTGGCGTTCGAGATCGACCGGCAGACCGAGGGATATTACGTCGTGGCGGAGTTCACGGCGGACCCCGGGGTGATCGTCGAGCTCGAGCGGACGCTCCACTTGGCGGACGAGATCCTGCGGTTCAAGGTCGTCGTGCGCGGCGAAGCCGCGTAGGCGAACAGCGACTTCCCCCTCTCCGGCAGCCATCCGTCGGGGAGCGGACCAGGAACGGAAGGTGATGGAGATGGCGAGCGACAACCAGATCATCATCGTGGGCAACCTGACGGACGACCCCGAGCTCCGGTACACGCCGAACGGGGCCGCCGTGGTCAAGTTCCGCGTGGCCGTCAATCGTCGGTACAAGGACGAGGCCGGGAACTGGAAGGACGGCGAGACGTCGTACTTCACGGTCAACGGCTGGCGGTCCCTGGCAGAAAACGTCGCCGAGTCCCTCACCCGTGGCACGCGTGTCGTGGTGGCCGGACGGCTCCAGATGCGCTCGTGGGAGACGCAGGAGGGCGACAAGCGCACGGTGGTTGAGATCGAGGCCGACGAGATCGGTCCGAGCTTGCGGTGGGCGACGGCCAAGGTCGAGCGCCAGGGCCGCTCGAGCTCGAGCGACTGGTCCCCGGCCACCGTTGGCGCTCCGATGGCGGGAAGCGAGGAGACACCCCTGGATGCCGGCGAAGTCTAGGAAGCGAACGAAGAAAGAGAAGGACGACAAGGGCTGGCAGAAGAAGACCAAGAAGAAGGTCTGCGTCTTCTGCAAGGACCGGATCGATTACGTCGACTACAAGGACACGGCCGTGCTGCGCAAGTTCGTCTCCGAGCGCGGGAAGATTCGCGCCCGGCGGGTGACCGGCAACTGCTCGCAGCACCAGCGCGACGTAGCGGCCGCGGTCAAGAACGCCCGAGAGATGGCGTTGCTGCCGTATTCGACGCGATGAAGGTCATCCTCCAGAAGCCCGTCGACAATCTCGGGGTCCCCGGCGACATCATCGAGGTTGCCGACGGCTACGCCAGGAATTACCTGATGCCGCGCGGGATGGCCGTGAAGGCCACCAAAGGCGGCGTGAGACATATCGAAAGCCTGAAGCGGGCTCACACGTCACGGGTGAACAAGGCCAAGGCCGAGGCCGAACAGCTGGCCAGCCGGCTCATCGCCACGCCGATCACGGTCGGGGCCCACGCCGGCGAAGAGGGCAAGCTCTTCGGCAGCGTCACCGCGTCCGACCTCGCAGAGGCCATCGACAAGCAGGCCGGGATCCGCGTCGATCGCCACGACGTGCACCTGGACGAGCCGATCCGCTCGGTCGGCACGCACGGGGTCCGGGTGCATCTGTTCGCGGAGGTCGATCCGATCATCTCGGTGGAGGTCGTCGGCACCGAGTCCTGAGTGCGCGTCAGCTCGACCCCGGAACGCTCCGGCGTCCGGGGTCGTTCAGTGTCCGCGCCGGCGAGGCGCGCTGAGGTGGGGGATCCCGCCGGGCTGCTCCTCTCCGCCTGCGCGAGAGGTCCGTGCTCGCCAGGTGGTCGGGCTCCGGCCGGCTCGAGTGCCTGCGTGTACACGAGCTCGCTGCGGCTCGATCTGGACCCGGAGTACCGTGCCATCCTCTGAGATCGGCTTCGGCGCGTCCTACGGCTCGGGCGAGGCCGGGCTGGACCGAGCTCTCGGCGCAGCAGCTCGTTCGGTACGAGGCCCTCTTCTCGCTCCTGGACGACCTCCAACTGGTGAACGACATCTCCGACCTCGCCCAGCGAGTCGCCCCGCGCTGGAAGTACTTCGCCAAGGTCACCAGCTGGCGGCTCGTCGTGGCCAACGGGGAGGGATTCGCCGTCATCGACGGCCATCGCGGCGAGGCGACCGTCGCCGAAGTGACGGTGCTCGATCCATGGGACGAGCACTACTGGATGCTTCAGCGTCCGCATCTGATCCCCTCGCGGAGACGACGGACGGGCCCGCCCTTCCGGCCCATCTGACGACGCGCGGGGTCGTCGAGATCGAGGTGCTGCCGATCACCAGGAGACGAGCAGCCGGGGCCGATCCCCCGACCCCAGCCCGCCGTCCCACCCAGCCCGAATTACGCTCTTGTCATTCGAATGTCGGTGGCGGATGTCATACACAGATATGCACAGGGTTTTTCCCATGTGGAGGCGCAGGTGGAAGGCACAGTGACAAGGAATCTTCGAGCACGACCAGCGGAGAGGGTTTCCCCACGGGTTATCCGCTGGAGAACCAGTCGCCTCCCATCTAGCCTTCCCGCCGGCTGGGTGGGGGGACATCGCGAAGAGGGGCATGAACGTGGCGCGGGCGGCTGACGACGTCCGGCGGTTGAGGCCGGAACGGATTCCTCCACACAACCTCGAGGCCGAGGAGTCGGTTCTGGGCGCGATGATGCTGTCGGCCGACGCTATCGCCGACGTGATCGAGATCGTACGGCCCTCCGACTTCTACCGCTCGGCCCACGCCAAGATCTTCGACACCCTCCGGGAGATCTACGGCCGCGGCGACCCCGTGGACGCCATCACCGCCGTGGAGGAGCTGAAGCGCCGGTCGATCCTGGAGGAGGTCGGCGGTCACCTCTCCATCTCCGAGCTCGTCGAGCGCGTGCCGACCCCGGCCGCCGCCGGTTCCTACGCGAAGATCGTCGCCGAGACGGCGCTGCTGCGGCGGCTGATCTCGGCGGCGGGGGACATCATGGAGATGGCGTTCTCGGCGCCCGAGGAACCCGAACGGGTGGCGGACCAGGCCGAGCAGCGCATCTACGAGGTCGCCCGGCACGACGAGAAGGACCAGGTCGCCTCGCTCCGCGAGCTCGTGGACCAGGCCATGACGGATCTGGAGAAGATCCAGAACCGTGAGTCCGCGTTCGCGGGCGTGCCGACCGGGTTCCGAGACGTGGACGCGCTGCTCTCGGGCCTGCAGGCCGGCAACCTCATCGTGGTGGCGGCGCGTCCGGGCGTGGGCAAGTCGTCGTTCGTGACCAACCTCGCCCGAAACGTGGCCGTCGACGGCGGGCAGCCGGTGGCGATGTTCTCGCTAGAGATGTCCCGATGGGAGATCGGCATGCGGCTGCTCTGTGCCGAGGCTCGCGTTCCGTGGGACGCCATCCGGAACAAACGCGTCGGCGCCGAGGACTGGTCGCGGATCGCCCAGGCCGCCGACACGCTGCACGACTCCCCGCTGTTCATCGTGGACTCGGGCAACGTGACGCTTGTCGACATCCGTGCCAAGGCGCGGCGTCTGGCCGCCCGCCGGCAAGGGCTCGGGCTGATCATCGTGGACTACCTCCAGCTCATGTCCCACACGCGGCGGGTGGACAACCGCCAGCAGGAGATCGCGGAGATCAGCAGGGGCCTGAAGATGCTGGCGAAAGAGCTCGAGATCCCGGTCATCGCGGTCTCGCAGCTCAACCGCGATCCGGAGCGCCGGCAGGACAAACGCCCCCAGCTCTCGGACCTTCGCGAATCGGGAGCGATCGAACAGGACTCGGACGTGGTCATGTTCATCCACCGGGACGACATGGACCCGGCGAAGAAGGGCCTGGCCGACTTGATCGTCGCCAAACATCGCAACGGGCCGACCGACACGATCTCGCTCACGTTCCTGCCCCACCTGACCCAGTTCCGCAACTTCGCCCCGCCGGCGGCTTGAGCTCGCGTACGCTTCCGGCGGCATGGCGGTGGACCGGCGACGGGTGCGGGCGATCCATCGTCGGCTGGAGCGCCACTTCGGCGAGCTTCTCCCGCCGCGGCGGAGCGACCCGCTCGAAGAGTTGATCCTCACCGTCCTGTCGCAGCACACCAGCGACGCGAACGCTGACCGGGCGTTCCGGTCGCTCCGGGAGGCGTTCCCGACGTGGGGCGACGTAGTCCGGGCTCGTCCCACGGCCGTCGCCGACGCCATCCGGTCCGGCGGGCTGTCGAACACGAAGGCGCCTCGGATCCAGGCCATCTTGCACGAGATCGTCGAACGCGAGGGCCGCCACGATCTGTCGTCACTTCGGCGGATGTCCGACGCGGAGGCGACGGACTACCTGTCGTCGCTTCCCGGCGTCGGCCCGAAGACCGCCGCGGTCGTGCTGGCCTTCTCGCTCGGGCGGGACGCGCTCCCCGTGGACACCCACGTGCACCGGGTCGGGACCCGACTCGGATGGATCACCCCGAAGACGAGCGCCGAACGAGCGCACCGGGTGCTCGACATGCTCATCCCCGCGGAGATCCGGGTGGCCACCCACGTCGGTCTGATCCGGCTGGGGCGGGAGATCTGCAAGGCGGGACGCCCCAGGTGCGAGGACTGCCCGCTGTTCGAGCTCTGTCCGACCGGCCCGGTCGTCCTTGGGCGCGCCGGATGACGGAGCGAGCGGGCGGGAGCCCAAAGGCGCATGATGCCCGGATGCAGCCCGCGCCCCGAGCGCCCGCACACGCGAAGACGGACCAGCGGTTCGCCGCAGGTCTCGTCGGCGCCGGAGGCGCACTCGCGGTCGTCGCCGGATTCCTGAACTGGGCGGAGTTGGCGCCCGCCGAGGGTGCGGGGACGACGTTTCGAGGCTTCGACCTGTCGGCCGGGACCGGCTCGTTGGCGTTCGGCGTGGGGTTGGCCGTCGTCGCGATCTTCCTGTTCGCTCGCGGCGGTCGTACCGGGGGGCGGGGGGCGTCGATCGCGGCGGTCGTCTTCGCCGCGGTCGTCGTGCTCGCCGCCGGATACTCGTCCCTCGCTCCGGCCGAGGCGTTGATCGAGTTCCAGGACAACCGGTTCGCCGGGGAGTTCGGCTTCTCCAACGAGGTCGGCAGGATCGTCGACCAGGCGCTGGAGCGGGGCCCGGTCGAGGTCAGCTCGCTCCTCGGTTCCTGGGTCGCCGCGATCGGGGGGCTCGTCGGGCTGGCCGGCGGCGTCGTCGGCCTGGTTCGCGCCCGGCGGATCCGTGCGGCGACGCCGGCCGCCGAGGAGACCCCGTCGATCCCGCCGCCGCCGTACGTGCCGCGGACCGGTGGCGAGCCCGGCGGGTGGGAAGGCTAGGGACGTGGAGCGGGCGAGGGGAATCGAACCCCCGTTTCAAGCTTGGGAAGCTTGCGTTCTGCCATTGAACCACGCCCGCGTGGTCCGCTCGCCGCGGCGAGCCGAACCAGTGTAGCGAGCGCGAACGCGCGAGCGATAGCCCCCCGAGGGAGTGTTAGCCTCCGAGCCCCATGGCCGACGCCGACGTCGATCTGTGGCCCCGCGTCCTCTCCAAGATCGCGGCGCACGAGGCCCTGACCTCGGACGAGGCCGCCGAGGCCATGCGACAGGTCATGGCCGGCGAGGCCTCGGCCGGACAGCTCGGCGGCCTCCTGATGGCGCTGCGGACCAAAGGGGAGACCGCGGACGAGGTCGAAGGCCTGGCCCGGACCATGCTCGAGTTCGCGAACCGGGTGCAGCCGCCCGCGCCGGTGGTGGACACCTGCGGTACCGGGGGCGACCGGAGCGGAACGTTCAACATCTCGACGGTCGCCGCGATCGTCGTGGCCGGTGCCGGGGTCCCCGTCGCCAAACACGGCAACCGCGCGGCGTCGTCCCACTGCGGCTCTGCCGATCTGCTCGAGGCGCTCGGCGTCCGGATCGACCTCGACGCGGCCGGGGTGGAGGCCTGTCTGGCCGAGGTGAGCATCGCCTTCATGTTCGCGCCGGTGTTCCATCCTGCCATGGCCCACGCCGGGCCGGTCCGCCGAGAGCTGCGGGTGCCCACGGTCTTCAACTTCCTGGGCCCGCTCACGAACCCGGCGCGACCGTTCGCGCAGGTCGTGGGCGTCTCGGACCCGCGCATGCTTCCGCTCATGGCCGAGGTCCTGGCTCGCCGAGGCGTCCGCGCCCGCCTGTTCCGAGGTGCCGACGGGCTGGACGAGCTCACCACGACCGGACCGTCCACCTCGTTCGAGGTGGCCGATGGGTCCTTCCGCGAGTCCACGTTCGAGCCGGCCGGCGTGGGCCTGGACCCGGCCGCGCCGGAGGAGCTGAGGGGCGGGGACGTGGAGGAGGCGGTGCGGATCGCGCGAGCGGTCCTTACCGGCGAACCGGGGCCCCGGCGGGACGTCGTCGTACTGAACGCGGCGGCGGCGCTCGAGGTGGCCGGCGCCGCCTCGACCCTCGCTGAGGGGCTGGAGGCGGCGGCGCGATCGATCGACTCTGGCGCCGCGGCGTCCACCCTGGAGCGGTGGGTCGCCGTCTCCACGAGCCGGTAGCATCGCGCGGGGATGATCCTGTCCGACGTGGACATCCGCAAGGAGATCGCCGCGGGGCGCATCCAGGTCGAACCCTTCGACGAAACCTGCGTGCAACCGTCGTCGATCGATCTCCACGTGGACACGCAGTTCCGCGTGTTCGCGAACTCGCGTTATCCCTACATCGACGTGGCCAGGCCCATGCCGGACCTGACCGAGCTCGTCGACGTGGCCGAGGGTGAGCCGTTCATCCTGCATCCGGGCGAGTTCGTCCTGGGATCCACGCTGGAACGCGTCGCGTTGCCCGACGACCTCGTGGCGCGGCTCGAGGGCAAGTCCTCGCTCGGCCGGCTGGGACTGCTGATCCACTCGACGGCGGGATACGTGGACCCCGGGTGGGACGGCTTCCTCACGCTGGAGCTGTCGAACGTAGCGAACCTGCCGATCACGATCTACCCGGGGATGAAGATCGGGCAGATCTCGTTCTTCCGGCTCTCGAGCGCCGCGGAGAGGCCCTACGGCTCCGAGGCGACCCACAGCAAGTACCAGGGGCAGCGCGGTCCGACGGCCAGCCGGTTCTTCGAGGAGTTCCGCTCGACCGACTGAGTGATCCGTCCCCTAACGGGCCGACAGCCGCGTGAGCGCCTCTTGCGTCGCGGACCAGCCCCATCAGCGCGTCTTCGGCTCGAGGATCGTCCAGCCCGGGCAGGAGCTGGGCGGCGCGAGCGCGGATGCGCTCGTCGGGGTCCGCCACCGAGCGGACGAGCGCGTCCGAGGCTTCGGTCCCGCCGATGGCGCCGAGCGCCTCGACGCCGCGGAGGCGCCGTTCGGGTTCGACCGCGTCCAGCCGCGACAGGAGTTCCTCCGGACGGGCGATCCGGCCCAGGAGCTCGCCCACCGTAGGCACCACCGCGGGGTTGTGCTGCATCAGGACGTCGATCAGGAGCTCGACGGCCGGCGCGCCGATGCGCGTCAGCAGGTCGGTGGCGGCCTCGCGCAAGCGGGGCACGGCCAACACGCCGGCTATCCGCCGGGCCACGGCGGGCGAGCTCCACTTGGTCAACACCTGGCTCGTGACGTCGCGGACGCGCGGGTCGGGGTCGTTCAGGGCGGAGACCGGGAATCCCAGCACGGCCTCGTCGTCGATGACACCGAGCGCCCGGACCACGCCGATCCGGACCTCCGGGTCGGGATCTCCCAGGGCCTTGCCCAGGGCCTTCGCCGCGGCGGGGTCGCGAAGCCGGCCGAGCGCGATGGTGGCGGCGCGGCGCACGATCGCCGAGGGGTCGAGCAACGCGTGGATCGCCCCCTCGACACAACCGGGGCCGGCACCGAACCCACACACCTCGACCGCCAGCGCCCGCTCCTCCTGGTCGGGGAGCGCAACCGCTCGAGCGCGAACTGGGTGAGCGACCCCTCCCGGACCCGTTCGAAGGACACGATGATGTCGCCGCGGCCGGCCTCGATCGAGGGTTCGGCGACCTCGGAGGCGGCGGCCGGCTCGGGGACCTTGGTCTCGACGTGCAGCTCCGCCTCTCCGAACGGCCCTACGGGTTCCAGGTCCCGGAGCTCGTCCGCGGGGTCCACGAACGGCTGGGCCTCGGCTCGCTCGCCGACGGAGGTGTCGTGATCCTCCTCGGACGGCTCCTCCCGGGCGACGACATCCGGCTCGCCGATCTCCTCGGCGTCG
>DASUTU010000062.1:0-15308 GCA_036374435.1 Actinomycetota bacterium
GAGCGGAAAGGAACCACCTCCTGCCCGGGACGACGAGATCACCCCGATCCCGGCGATGGCCAGACAGGCTCCGACCAGGCCTCGGACGCGGAACCGCTCGATCCGCTGGAGCAGCGCGAGCAGGAACGTGAGCAGCGGGACGGCGCCCATGATCACCGAGGCCACGCCCGCGGGCACCCGTTGCGTGCCCCAGTAGAACAGGCCGAACCCCAGCGCGAACGAGAACACCCCGTAGATGAGCGAGAGGCCGAGATCCCGGCCCCGCGGGATCCGGAGCCCGAGCGCTCGCGCCGCGGCGAACCCCACTCCCGAGGCGGCGGCGAACCGGAGCCCGGCGCTCCAGAACGGCTCGAGCTCGCGGGTGGTCACGATGACCAGGACCACGTTCGTCCCGCCGAGCAGGACGACGAGGGCGAACGCCACCAGGACGCGTCGATCGGCCGGCAGCTCCACTCAGGTCCTCGCCGGGCGCATGAAGGCCCACCCTACCCGGGCGGGTGTCCCTCGGAGGGCGGTCGGTTCGGCCCTGCTCCCGCCCTCGCCGCGCCCGCACGCTCGGCGCGAGAGATCGATCTTGGGGGTGGACGGATGAAGCCCGTGCGGTTGTGGATCGGGTTGATCCTGCTGGCGCTCGGAACCCTTGGGGTGCTCGACGCCACCGGGACGCTGGAATCGAGCGAGGCCATCGACCGGTGGTGGCCGGTGGGGATCATCGGGCTCGGTCTCATCGGGATGATCGTCGACCGACGGATCGCGATCGGGCCGGGGATCGTGGTCCTGATCGGCGTGTTGCTCCTGGCGGACCAGCAGGACTGGACCGACGAGGACCTGGTCGGCCCGGTGTTGCTGATCGGGATCGGGCTCCTCCTGCTCTCCGGGCTCTGGCGGCGCCGTCGCGAGCAGGAGCACCGGGACAACTCGCTCGTGATGTTCGGCGGCACGAAGATCAAGGATCGGTCCGAACACTTCACGCACGCCGACGTGTCGGCCATCTTCGGCGGGGCCACGCTCGACCTTCGAGAGGCCCACGTCGACAGGGAGGCGACGGTCGAGGCACTGGCCGTGTTCGGCGGCGTGGACGTGCTCGTCCCGACGGGGTGGCGAGTCTCGGTCGACGGCACGCCGATCCTCGGCGGGGTCGAGGACAAGACGGAGGACGGCGCCGACCTCTCGCCCGAGGCGCCGCTGCTGACCGTGCACGGAACGGCGATCTTCGGCGGCGTGGACGTCAAGCACCGGCCCGACTGACGGACGTCAGCGCGGAGGCGCGAGCTCGCCCCACAGGAGCATCGCCGCGTAGGCGCGCCACGGCCGCCACCGGTCTGCCCGCGCCAGCAGGGCTCGAGGCGCCGGATCGAGGCCGAGGCGTTCGGCCGCGCGCCGGACCCCGAGGTCGCCGACCGGGAAGGCGTCGCGATCGCCGAGCGCGCGCATCCGGACGTAGTCGGCGGTCCACGGCCCGATCCCGTCGAGCTCGAGCAGCTGGCCGATCGTCTGGTCCGGGTCGGCGCCCGGCCCGAGATCGAGCTCACCGCCCGCCACCAGCCCGGCCACGCGCCGGATCGTGGCCGCCCGCAGCCCCGTGACCCCGAGCTCCTCGAGCCCCGCCTCCGCGAGCGCGCCGGCCGTCGGGAACACCAGCGCGACGGCGGCGTCACCGGAGGGCATCGGAGGGCCGAACCTCGCGGCCACCCGGCCCAGCATCGTCCGCGCCGCGGGGACCGAGACCTGCTGTCCGAGGATCGCGCGCACCACCAGCTCGAACCCGTCGGCGACGCCGGGAACCCGCACCCCTCGGTTCCGGCGGGCGACCGGGCCCAGGACCGGATCGCGCCCGAGCACGGCGAGCACGTCGTCGGGGTCGGCGTCCAGGTCGAACAACGTCCGACTCATCCGGACGAGGTCCGGAGCGGCCCTGCCGCGCAGCTCCACCCGATCGCCCTCGACGGCCACCGTGAGCACGACGGGACCGCCGGCCGTCGAGACCCACCGCCGGTAGCTCGGCCCGACGACCACCTCCACCCCGGGGATGGCCCGGTCGCCGAGGAACCGGAGCAGCGACGCCGCCGGGAGCGGCGGTTGGAACGGCAACGAGGTCACGGCGGCATCACCACACCAACGGCGACCGGGCCGACTGCCGTGAGATCGGCCCGCCGGTCGAATCCGCTCCCCGCCGTTCGTCGTAGTGGCGTCGGACGAACTCGGCCGCAGGCCGGGGAAGGAGGGGGTCGTGGAGGATCACGGGACGAGGGACTACGTGTTCCTGTATTCGGGCGGCGGCGCGCCCGAGACCGAACAGGAGCAGGCCGATGTCATGAAGGCGTGGACCGACTGGTTCGAGCAGATCGGCCCGGTGTTGAAGGACGGCGGCGCGCCGTTCGAGACCGAGGCGCGCACGATCGCGAGCGACGGCTCGGTCGGCAGCGGAGCGGGCACGTTCACCGGGTACACGGTCGTCACCGCCGACTCCCTCGACGCGGCGGCGGCCATCGCCAAGGGCTCGCCCGTCCTGAGCGGAGGCGGCAGCGTCACGGTGCACGAGACGATCCCGATGTGAGGCAGCCCCGAACGGCCGGGGCGGCCGGGTCCGGAGCCGAGCTCAGACGAGCGTTCCCTGGTTCCGTAGGGCTCGCCGCCCCCGCCGAGGGGCGGGCGGGGCGGGGTGTTCGACCAGCGCGATCACCCGGCTGGCCATGAAGCGTCCGCTGCGCACCGGGGTCCCGCTCCGCGTCACCTCGGTGACCTCGACCACGCCGCGCGCCGTGGACACCTCCAGGCGCCGGCCGGCTTTGGTGGCCTCGAGCTCGTACCGGATGGTGCCGTTGCCCGAGTCCACCACGATCTCGATGCGATCGCCCCGCATGCGATCCTGCCTCCGAAATCCGGTCCCAGGGGTCCGGACCCGCCGAGCGTAACACCGGGCCCCGACACGGCCCCCGGGCGGTTACCCGAGCGGCACCCGGTCGCCGGCATCCTTCAACATGGCGTGCAGGTCCTCGATGCACCGCAGCCGGTAGCCGAGCGTGGTCTTCCCAACCCGGCACACGAGCGCCGGCGGGTCGGCCTGCTCGTCGCGCCACATCGAATACTCCGAGGTCCCCGGCGGCGTCTTCAACACCCAGGGATCGTCTTTGGTCCCGCTGCCCATCGCTCCTCTCCTCTCCGTCTCATCCCGTCGCCGAGCATGCCCGCCGGTAGTCGGGCACCACCCCCGCCCAGCCCGGCGGTTGACCCGCCGCCACTCGGCCCCGAACGCGCCGAGGCGCTCCCAGCCCTGGTGGCGAACGCGGACCGCGGGTGGCCCCCCCGTCTCGAACGTGATCTCGACCGCGGTGGCGTTCTCACGTTCGGTGGCGATGTGCCAGGTGTAGTCACCGTAGCCGGCCGGTTACGGATTCACCCGCGCGCTCGCGCCTCCCGGGCGGCGCGGCGAGCCAGCCGGAGCGGCTCGGGCGTTCGGGACCGGCCGGTCGCCACGGCGAGGACCACGTCTCGGGCCACGTCGGGGGTGGTCCGCCACCCGGCGTGGGCGATCACCGGGCGAGCGCGGCGCCGGGTCCGCACCGCGTGGCCGACCACCTCGCCGTCAAGGAGGAGCGGCGCGGCGCTGCCGGGCTCGAGCGCCGGCTCGCGCGCCTCCGCGACGAGCGGGCGAACCGTGACCCCCACCGCCGGCAGGTCGAGCACCGCCCCGAGGTGGAGCGCGATCCCGGCCCGGCGCGGATGGTCCCGGCCGGTGCCGTTCACCAGCACCACGTCCGGCCGGACGTTCAGGGTCCGCACGACGAGCTCGAGCAGCGGCCCCTCGCGCAGCGCGAGCACCCCCGCCAGGTACGCGCCGCCGGCCCGCCCGCGCGACGCCGCGACCTCGACCGGACGGCCCGGATCGCCGGCGTCCACAACGGCAGCGCCGGCCCACAACGGGTCCCCCGCCGCGCCCGCGCCCACCAGCCCTGTGGCGCTCGCCGCGAACACGCCGGCCACGAGGAATCGCTCGCCCGGCCGCCACGGCGGCGGCTCGAGCCGCGCGAGCTCCCGCTGGAGATCCTCGAGCTCCTCGATCGAGGTGGGCCAGCTCGCGGCCGTCACGCTGGGATCTCGGGGCCCTCGCGGACCCGAGCGCGGGCCTTGAGCACCACGTACCCGACCAGGATCAGGCCCACGAGCAGCACCGACTGTTCGGTGAAGGCGGCGGCCAGCGCGAGGAGGGCGGCCGCCGGCGCCCCGTACTTCCGCAAGGGCGAGTCCGCGACGTGCACGTGCAGCCCCCAGATCGCGAACAGGTACAGAGCCACCGGCACGGCGACGGCGAGACCCACGCCGGCCGTCCCGAGCTCGACCTGACGGGAGGCGTCGTCGATGGCGAGCGCGAGGGCCGACCCCACGGCCGCCACGGACGCGAACACGACCAGGTGGACGTATCCCCAAACGAACACGGCCTTCGTCATGACCAGGAGGTGATCCCGAGGCCGGTCGAAGTAGAGCCACCAGAGCGAGAACACGATCAACAAGCCGCCCACGGCGATCGGTACGAGGTCCCCGGTCACGCCGACCTCGGTCGCCGCCGACTGGATCGCGACCGTCGCGGCGAGCACGGCCTCGCCGAGCACGATGATCATGAACAGGCCGTACCGCTCGGCGATGTGTTCGGCGTGCCAGGTGGTCAGCGAAGCGCCCTCGGCCCACACGGGGACCAGCAGCTCGAGCGGCCCGAGCACCACCCACGCCCACAGCCACCAGTCCTGGAACCAGATCGCCGCGGCGATCCACCCCACCTGGAGCGCGCTCACCCCGATCGCGTAGCGGGTGGCCGTGGTTCGGCGTTCGGCGCCGTGGCGCGCCGCGCGGACCCATTGGGTCACGAGGGCGACACGCATGACGACGTACCCAAGGACCACGACGCCGTACCGGCGCTCATCGAACGCGAGCGGCACGCCGGCCGCCAGGATCAGCGCTCCGGTCATCGTGACGAATACGAACACGCGATAGACGACGTCGTCCGTGTCGTAGGCCGAGGCGAACCAGGTGAAGTTCATCCACGCCCACCAGATGGCAAAGAACACCATGGCGAAGTTCAGGACGGCGTCGCCGACGTGGCCTTCCGCCAGGCCGTGATGCAGCCGTTCGGACGCGAACGCAACCGCCACCACGAACACGAGGTCGTAGAAGAGCTCGAGCGGCGTGGCGGCGCGATGCGGCTCCTCGGGGTCGCGCCCCAGCATCGGCACCATCACGCGGAGCCGTCGGGCGCCCGGCAGGCTCTGCTGGCTCACGGGGCCGCATCATGCCATCGGCCCGACGAGGCGCCCACCCTCGCCTCGACACCTTAGGGATCCTCCCGATGGCCGCCCCCCGGCCTTAGACGCACCCTCGACTCGTCCGTCGGCGACGGCGGGCGAGACCGAGAGGGGGACCACATGCACGTGCTCGGGATGGCGCTCATGGTTCGCGAGCTCGCACGGCCGACGGGCCGCCCCGACGACGGCGACCTGATCCAGACCATCACCGGGGGCAACGCGAAACGACCCGCCCGGCGCCGGCGCACCGCGCCGACGTCCCGGCGAGCTCAGCCGCTCGGCGTACGGATCAGTCCTCGCTGAATCCCCGCCCTCGAACCCGTCCGCCCACCGTCACCGAGGTGAAGCCCATGACCCGCATCCCGATCCGTCTCCTCGCCATCGTGTCGGCGTCGCTACTGCTGGTGATCGCGCCGTCCACCGGCACGACCGCCGTTGCCCAGGCCATCGACGTCTTCCTCATCTCCTACGGGGACACCGTCGCCGACGGCGTCCCGGGGCCGGGAGCCGGCAACCTCGAGGCCGGCGGCGCCGAGGACCGGTACGAGTTCGACGGTGAGGCCGGCGACGTCGCCGTCCTCGACGTCCTCGCGGGCAGCACCACGACCTTCCGGTGGCGGCTCGACGCCCCGCGGGCCGTTGCCTCGGGAGCTGCAGAGTTTGGGGTGGATTTGTCCGAATAGCAGATGACTCGTACCCTGCTCCGCGACGCGGGAAGGGAATCGGGCGTGAGCGGGACGGACACCTCGGCGCAACGATTCTCCTCCGTGGCCCCGGAAACGCTCTCGCGCCGCATCGTACGCGAGCTCATCGGCCGAATCGTCCAGGGCCACTTCCGACCGGGCGATCTGCTCCCGACCGAAGAGGAGCTGTGCCATCAGCTCGGCGTGAGCCGTTCGGTGGTTCGCGAGGCGACGAAGGCCGTCACGATCCTGGGCATGGTGCAGAGCCGCCAGGGGCGTGGCACCGAGGTCCAGCCCTACGACAGCTGGAACGAGTTCGCGCCCGAGGTGATCGAGGCGCGGCGCGAACGGAACCAGGTCGACGAGTTCCTGATCCACCTGCTCGAGCTCCGGCGGATCGTCGAGGTAGAGGCAGCGGGCCTGGCCGCGGCGCGCGCCGGCGACGCGGACCGGGAGGCCATGCGGTCGATGGTCGAGGAGATGCGGCGGGTCGGCGAGGACGTCGAGGCGTTCGCCCGGCTCGACGTGGCCTTCCACGACGCCGTGATCGCGGCGACCGGCAACCGGCCGCTGCGGAACCTCCTCCGCACGATCGAGCCCGCGTTGCTCGCGGCCAGGACGGTGAGCCTGACGTCCCGGCGCTCCGGGATCGCCCGCTCCACCAGGGAGCACCGGGCGATCTTCCGGGCCATCGTCGAGGGCTCTGGGGAGCGAGCCAGGAGCGCGATGGCGAGGCACCTGTCGTGGACGGCCAACCTCTCGATCCCGCCGCAACCGACCCCGGACGCCTGAGGCCACGTCCCGCGGCTGCCTTGACATCGTAAGAACATCAGATGAATATCCGGCCCACGCTGAGCGAGGGGGACGACGTGGATTCGCGCTGGCGCACTCGATTCCTGTTCCTGGCACCGCTGCTCGCCCTGCTCCTGGTCGCCGCCGCCTGCGGCGGAGACGACGGTGGCGGGGACGGCGACGACGGTGGCGACGGTGAGGCCGGCCAGCTCGGGGAGATCACCTGGGCCCTGCCCGGACTCCCGGACGTCCTCCTCGTCCCCCACGACTGGACCACCTATTCGGGTGCCGTCATGTCGCTCGTCGAGGAGGGCCTTCTCGCGTTCGGCGACGACCTGAGCCTCCAGCCCGCTCTCGCCGAGGACTGGGAGGTCGTGGACCCCACCACCTACGTCTTCACCCTCCGCGAGGGCGTCACCTTCCACGACGGCACGCCCCTCACCGCCGAAGACGTCGTGTTCAGCATCGAGTGGAACATCGACCCGGACAACGCGTCGCAGCTGGCCGCGTTCTTCGGATCGGTGGACACGATCGAGGCGACCGCCGAGAACGAGGTGACGGTCACGCTCACGGCGCCGGACGCGCAGTTCATCTACTCCATGGCGCACATGTCCGGGTTCATCATGAAGCAGGAGCAGCTCGAGACCTCCGGCGAGGACTTCGGCACACCCGCCGTGTTGCCCGTCGGCACCGGGCCGTACCGGCTGGCCGAGTTCGTGCCAGACGACCACGTGACCCTCGAACGCAACGAGGACTACTGGGGCACGCCGGGCGCCGCGGAACAGATCGTGATCCAGGAGATCCCCGACTCGCAGACGCGGCTGCTCGCGATGCAGAACGGCGACATCGACGGCACGTTCGACGTTCCGGTGTCCGAGGCCGACCAGTGGGAAGGGCTCGACGGGGTCACGCTCATCACGGCTCCGTCCAACGGCGTGTATCAGCTGATCCTCGACTACGAGACGCCGCCCTTCGACGACCCCAACGTGCGCGAGGCCATCGCGCTCGCGGTCGACCGCGATGGCATCGTGCAGGCCGTCCTGAACGGCAACGGCTCTCCCGCGCTGACCATCAACCCGCCGGGCATCTGGGGCGGCGTGCTCGACGAGGGCACCGTGATGGACTTCTACGGGACGGTCCCGACCTACCAGTTCGACCTCGACGCGGCCCGCCAGGCGCTCGCGGCCTCTTCGGTTCCGAACGGGTTCGAGTTCTCGGTGCCGGTCCCGAACAACGACCCGGTCGCGATCAACTCGTTCCTGGCGATCGCGGAGACGCTCGGGCAGCTCGACATCACGATGAACGTTCGGCAGGTGGACCCGGGCGAGTGGCTCGACGTCTACTTCGCGCACGAGGAGGGCCTCGGCGCGCAGTTCATGGCGTACTTCCCGGACTACGCCGACCCCGCGAACTACCCGTACCTCTTCTATTACAGCGAGAACGCCGCGGCGAACGGTCTGAACGGCTCGAACTACCGCAACGACGCCGTCGACGCGGCGATCGAGACGGCGCTCGAGTCGACCGACGCGGCCGAGCGGGCGCAGGCGCTCCAGGACGCCATCGCCCAGGCCCAGGAGGACGTGGCGACGGTGCCGATCCACTGGCCGGACTCGGCGATGGCCATCAGCGACGACCTGCGCCTCGATGGCTACAACGCCTTCTGGTACAACATCCCGTGGGCCACGCGGGGGTTCGGACCGGCGTAACGTTCGTCGTCCGAGCGCCCGACCCTCGGCCCCGCCGGGCGCTCGCCGCGGACGGGGCCGAGAGGGTTGTCGGGATGGCCCGAACCGATCGCCTCGAACACGTCCTGGGACTGCTGGACCGGGTCCGGTACCCGCTCGACGTGTGTCTGGATCGGTCGGGCCGGTCGTTCGCCGTCGCCGTGTACCCGGCGCATCTCGACGCCGACGGCAGCTTCCACAGCCGCATCTGGCGCGTGCCGCTCGACGGCGGCGCGCCCCGGCAACTGACGTCCGGCCCGCGGACCGACGCGCTGCCCCGATGGTCGCCGGTGGACGACCGGCTCGTCTTCGCCTCCCAGCGCCCCATCCCCAACCGGATGTCGCCCTACCTGCTCGAACCGGGCGGCGACCCCCGGCCCATCGGCGACGTGGCGGGCTCGGTCCAGGCGCTCGCGTGGTCCGCGGACGGAACGGCCGTCTTCGTGCTCGCGGTCGACGAGGGCGGGTTCGGCGCCGCCACCGACGGAGCGATCCGGCTGTGGTGGAGCGGGGCGGCCGACCCGCACGTGTTCCGGCCGGACCAGGGATGGCGTCGCCTGCTGCGCATCGACGTCGGGAGCGGGAGGACGGACGAGGTTGGTCCGGCCGGCATCAGCGTGTGGGAGTTCGACCTCGTGGACGACTCGACGGCGGTCGCATTGATCTCCGAGGACCCCTCCGAGAGCGGCTGGTATCGGGCGCGGCCGGCGCTCCTGGACCTTGAAGGCCGGACGTGCCGCGACCTGTGGATCCCCGACCGGCAGGTGCAGGGGCCCGTCGTGGACCCGTCGCGGCGACGGGTGGCCCTCCTCGAGGGGTGGTCGAGCGACCGCGGCCTCGTGGCCGGCGACCTCCGGTTGTTCGACCTGTCGAGCGGCGAACGGCTGCCGTTCGACCCGGGCCTGAGCGACGTCACCGCGATCGGGTGGCTCGACGACGAGACGTTGTGGTTCGCCGCATGGGAGGAGTTCGGGACCCGGTTCGGCGTCGTCGGCGTAGACGGGGCCGTCCGCTGGACCGCGGCCGACGACGCCGTGGTGGGGCCCAACAGCTTCCACGCGCGCGTCGAGCCGAGGCCGGACGGCGCCGGCTTCGTGGCCGTCCGCGAGAGCGTGGCGACGCCGCCCGAGGTGGTCGAGCGCGCCGACGGACCCGAGGCGACCTGGAGCGCCGCGACGTCCTTCAACGACGACGTCCGAAGGGACCTCGCGTTCTCGCCAGAGGTTCGCGAGCTCGAGTGGGCCGGCGCCGGCGGTCTGCCGATCCGCGGGTTGTTCCTCGTGCCCGAAGGTGAGCCGCCGCTTCCCACGGTCGTGATGATCCACGGCGGCCCGACGTGGGCGTGGAAACGTTCGTTCGATCCGGGATTCGCGTGGCCGCTGGCCGCCGCCGGGTTCGGCGTGTTCCTGCCGAACTACCGGGGCAGCACCGGTCGCGGCCAGGAGTTCACCCGGCTGAACGTGGGCGATCCGGCCGGCGCCGAGTTCGAGGACGTCCTGCGCGGCATCGATCATTGCGTCGCAGAAGGGCTGACGATCGAGGACCGCGTCGGCGTCACCGGGGCGAGCTACGGCGGCTACCTCACCGGCTGGGCGGTGTGCACCACCGACCGGTTCGCCGCCGGCGTGATGGTCTCGGGCATCGTGGACAACCTGAGCTGCCACCTGACCTGCAACCACGCATTCGCCGAGTTCATCTGCGGCGGCGATCACCGGAGCCCGGAGGCGCTCAAGCTGTTCCTGGAGCGGTCTCCGATCACGCACGCGGCCGGCGCGAAGACGCCGACGTTGATCCTCCACGGGTCCGAGGACCAGTGCACCCCGCTCGGTCAAGCCGAGGAGCTCTATCAGGCCCTCGTCCTGAACGGCACGCCGACCGAGCTGGTGGTCTACCCTCGAGAGGGACACGGCTTCCGCGAGCGCTCGCACGCCGAAGACGCGCAGCGGCGCACGGTGGCCTGGTTCGAGCGATACCTCGAGGGCAGCGGGTGAGCGGTGGCGGCATCTGGGCGTACGTCCTTCGTCGACTGCTCGTCTCGATCCCGCTGATCCTGCTGATCTCGCTCGGCGTCTTCGCGCTCATCAACCTCGCGCCCGGAGATCCCGCCCGCGCGCTGGTCGGGTCCCGTCAGGCGACGCCCGAGGTGCTCGCCGCCATCCGCGAGCGGTACCACCTCGACGATCCGTTCCTGCTGCAGTACCTGCGCTGGCTGGGGGACGTGGTGACCGGCGACCTCGGCCGGTCCATCCAGGGCAGCCAGCTCGTGACGACGATGATCTCCCAGCGCCTGCCGGTGACGATCTTCCTGGGCCTGTACGGCAGCGTGGTGGCGATCGGGCTCGGCATCCCGCTGGGCGTCCTCGCCGCGGTCAAGCGCGGGTCCGAGATCGACCGCGGCGTCGTCACGCTCGGCGTGATCGGCGTGAGCGCCCCGGCCTTCGCCACCGGCATCTTCCTGCTGTACGTGTTCGGCGTGGCGCTCGGGTGGTTCCCCACGTTCGGGCCGGGCGACGGGTTCGTGGACCGCGCGCTCCACCTGACGCTGCCGGCCTTCGCGCTCGGGATCTCGGTGATGGGACTGATCATCAAGATCACCCGGGCGTCGATGATCGAGGAGCTCCAGAAGGACTACGTCGCCTTCGCTCGCGCGCGAGGGCTCCGCCGACGGCGGGTCGTCTCCTCCTATGTGCTGCGGAACGCGCTGATCCCGGTGGTGACCGCCGCGGGGCTGATCGTGGTGGGGCTGCTGACGGGGGCCGTGCTGGTCGAGGTCACGTTCGGCCTGCCGGGGCTCGGGTCGCTGCTCGTGAACGCCGTCACGCAGCGGGACATCCCGGTCATCCAGGGGATCGTGTTGATCCTGGCCATCTTCGTCGTCCTCCTCCACGTGGTGATCGACGTCTTGTACACGTTCATCGACCCGCGGATCCGCTTCGGGAGGATCGAGGCGTGAGGCCGTCATGAGGCTCGAGGAGAGCGCGCCCGCCGCGTCGGTCCCCGAGGCCGTCGCGACGACCGTCGGCCCCACGACACGCGGCGTCCCGATCACGGTCTGGATCGCGGGCGTGTTCGTGGTCCTGGCCGTGGTCTCCGCGATCTTCGGGCATCAGATCGCGCCGTTCCGGCCCGGGGCGCAGGACCTGCTGCTCGGCGCCACGGCACCGGGTGGCGAACATCTGGCCGGGACCGACCTGCTCGGCCGCGACGTGTTCTCGCGCACGATCGTGGGCGCGCGGACGGCGCTGCTCGGCCCGACGATCGTGGCCGTGGGGGCGTTCGCCATCGCCACCGTGCTCGGGCTGTTGTCGGGCTATCTCGGCGGGTTCATCGACTCAACGGTGATGCGATGGGTCGACTTCATGTTCGCGCTACCCGGGCCGCTGATCGCGATCGTGATCGTCGGCGTGGCGGGGGGCGGGTTCTGGACCGCGGTGGTGGTGCTCGTGGTCTTGTTCACGGCACCGGACACGCGCATCGTTCGCAGCGCCGTGCTCGAGCAGCGGCCGTTGCCGTACATCGAGGCCGCGCGGACGCTCGGCATCTCCAGGTGGCGGATCATGTTCCTGCACATCCTGCCGAACATCCTCCCGATCGTGGCCGCGTATGTCGTGCTCGACTTCGCGTTCGCGCTGGTCAGCCTGGCGGGGCTCTCGTTCCTCGGGCTGGGCGTGTCGCCGGGCGCGGCCGACTGGGGCCGCATGTTGTTCGAGAACCGGACGCTCCTGCTGACGAACCCGCTCGCGGCGATCCTTCCGGGCGCGGCGATCGTCCTGACGGCCGGCGGCATCAACATCATCGGCGACTGGATCTACCAGCGGATGGCGTTGCGATGATCACTGGGGACGCGACGACCGGTCCGCTGCTCGAGGTGGAGGGGCTCCGCATCGCGAGCGGCCCCAAAGGCGAGCGAGCCATCACCACCGGCACCGACCTCGTCGTCCTGCCGGGCGAGACCGTCGGCATCGTCGGCGAGTCGGGCTCCGGCAAGTCGCTCACCGCTCGCGCGATCCTGCGCCTGCTCCCCGAGGGAGTGACGGCGACGGGGAGCGTCCGCTATCGCGGTCGCGAGCTCATGGACCGGTCCGAACGCGAGATGCGGCGCCTTCGGGGCGGCGGCATCTCGCTGTTGTTCCAGGACCCGTTCACGATGCTGAACCCGCTGCTGCGGTGCGGGGAGCACATCGCCGAGATGCTCACCGACGCCTCGGACGCCCGGATCCCCCGCGACCGCCTGCGCGAGGAGACCCGTCGGCGGCTGGCCGAGGTCGGCATCCACGACCCGACCGTGGCGCGCCGGTACCCATTCCAGCTGTCGGGCGGGATGCGTCAGCGCGTCGCGCTTGGGTCGGCGCTGGCGAAAGACCCGGAGCTGCTGATCGCCGACGAGCCCTCGACCGCGCTCGACGTCACCACCCAGGCCGAGATCCTCAACCTGCTTCGCTCGGTGCAGCAGGCCCGCGGCATGGGCCTGATCCTCATCACGCACGACCTGCGCGTCGCGTTCACGACGTGCCACCGCGTGTATGTCCTGTACGCGGGGTCGCTGCTCGAGGTCGGCGGCGCCGACGCGCTCGAGCGCGAGCCGCTGCACCCGTACACGCTCGGCCTGCTGCTCTCCGAGCCATCGGTCGAGCAGAAGCTCGGCGAGCTGAGCGCGATCCCCGGGTCGGTTCCGGCGCCGGACCAGGTGGCCGACCGGTGTGCGTTCTCGCCGCGTTGCCGCTGGGCGCAAGAGGTGTGCCGGGCGTCGCCTCCGGACCTGGTGGAGGTCGAGCCCGGCCGCTCGAGCGCGTGCGTCCGCCTGCCGGAGATCCGGACGGAGATGGCGGAGCACCGCGACCGGATCCTCGGCCAGGCCGCCGCGGCCGAGCCGGTCACGGGAGCGCCGCTGGCCACGGTGGGCGAGGTCTCCAAGACGTTCGACCTCGGGCGCGGCCGGCGGGTCGATGCGCTGAAGGGCGTCTCGCTCACGATCGGACCGGGCGAGTGTGTCGGCCTCGTCGGCGAGTCCGGGTCGGGCAAGACCACGCTGGGGCGGTGTCTCGTCGGCCTCGAGACCCCGACCGACGGGCGGATCGAGATCGACGGGATCGACGCCTCGGACTTCGCCAGGGTGCCGAGGGAAGACCGCACCCGGCTGCGGCGGACGGTGCAGATGATCTTCCAGGACCCGTACTCCACCCTGAACCCGCGGCACACGGTCGGCCGCACGCTCACCGAGGCCCTCCAACGCAGCGGGGGCGGCCGAAGGTCGGCGGGAGCGGCGGTGGCCGAGTTGCTCGATCGGGTCGGGCTGCCCGAGGCATACGCCCCGCGCCGGCCGGCGGCGCTCTCCGGCGGCGAGCGCCAGCGCGTCGCGATCGCCCGCGCGCTCGCGGTGGCCCCGAAGCTGCTCGTGTGCGACGAGCCCGTGTCGGCGCTCGACGTCTCCGTGCAGGCCCAGATCCTGAACCTGTTCCGCCGGCTCCAGGCCGAGCTCGGCGTGAGCTCGCTGTTCATCACGCACGACCTCGCCGTGGTCCGGCAGGTGGCCGACCGGATCTACGTGTTGTTCAAGGGCGAGGTGGTCGAACGGGGACCCGCCGACGAGATCCTGGCGCGGCCCAAACACGACTACACGCGCGCGTTGATGGCCTCGGTGCCGGGGGCGGCGACGCCTGCCGGATAGCACCGTCCGAGACGCCTCGGCCCGTTCCCGCCCCGGCCATTCAGGAGGACCCGCGGCGTCGGACGAGGAGGATGCCGCCGATCACCAGGCCGGAGCCCAGGACCATCCCCGCGATCGGCACCGGCGCCGCGTCCGAGAGCGAGGCCCAGCCGTGCCGCGAGCCGTCGTACGCAACGATGAACGCGATCGTCGCCGCGGCATCGAGGAGCACCCCCGCGAGGATGAGAAGCCAGCCGAGCACCTTCGTCGCCATCACCGCGGAGGGTAGCCTGCGGACGGCGCGGACCGTAGGCTCCCGGCCGATGAGCTTCGTTCGGCGGATCCGAGCGGTGGACGCGCACGCCGAAGGTGAGCCGGGGCGCGTCGTCGTCGAGGGGGCACCCGACGTCGCGGGCGCGACCATGTTCGAGAAGATGGTGGCGCTCCGCCAGCAGCACGACTGGCTTCGTCGGCTGATGTTGCGAGAACCGCGCGGCTACCCCGCCGCCAACTGCAACGTGCTCCTGCCTCCGACGCGGCACGAGGCCGACGCCGGGTTCGTGATCATGGAGCAGACCGAATACCCGCCGATGTCGGGCACGAACACGATCTGCGTGACCACCGTGCTGCTCGAGACCGGCATCCTCCCCGCCGCCGAACCCGTAACCGAGCTCGTCCTCGAGACGCCGGCCGGCCTGGTCGGCGTGACCGCGGACGTTCGTGACGGCAAGGTCGAGCGCGTGACGTTCCGCAACGTGCCGGCGTTCGCCGTGCACCTCGACGCCGAGATCGACGTCCCCGAGCTCGGACGCGTCACGGTGGACGTGGCGTGGGGCGGGATGTTCTACGTGCTCGCCGAGGCTTCCCGGTTCGGCCTGCGCCTGGAGCCGGGCGAAGGCCGCGAGATCGTCCGCACCGGCGCGATGCTCACGGCCGCCGCGCGCGAGCAGCTCCCGGCGGTGCACCCGGAGAACCCGGCGATCGACGGAGTGTCGATCTCGCAACTCTGGGGACCGCCTCGGGAGAGCTCGTCGACGCGGCGCAACGCCGTGGTGGTCTCGACCGGCGACATCGATTGGGACCGGCCGGAGACGTGGACCGGCGCGATCGACCGCTCGCCGTGCGGGACGGGCACGTGCGCGGCCATGGCCGTGCTCCACGCTCG